>DATMXL010000096.1:0-6832 GCA_035561555.1 Bellilinea sp. | reverse complement strand
TAATTATACTGGCACCGACCTGCACCTTAACAACCGCACACTCACTGAATCTTTGGCATTGAGGAAAATTATTCGTTTCTCAGGTACCCTCCCGGGGTATTCGTTTTGCTATATGATTGCGCGCATCCAGCCATTGGTATTCGTTTCGTTCGTTTGCTAAAAACGAATATCAATCCCTCTTTTCCCCCACCTGTGGCGGTTCCTTGGCGCATTTCGCCACCCCTGTGCATACTAACCCAATCCATCCCTATTCGTTTCGCATTGTTTTTCACCAAAAACAATTACGCTGCCCCTGCCTTGGGCACCTCAGAAACCACAATCCCCTGCAACGAAGCATCCCTCCCCGCGTATATGATGTGTACCCCGTTCATTCTCCTTGGCAAACACCTGCATTTCTGATATCGTAATAAGAGTGCCATTCACTGCTGGTTGTCTCAATTTCGGGAGGGAAGTTTGCGCACACGTGGTCTGATGTACTTCGGCATTTTATTGATCTTTCTTGGGCTGCTGGCGCTGGTCAGCAATCTCACCGGCATCGATTTTGGCAATTTCTGCTTCCCCGCCGGGTTGATCATCATCGGCATCTGGGTGTTGGCCCGCCCGCGCATGGTCAAGGACAGTTCCGCGGTTGAATTCAACATCCTGGGCGAGTACAAACGCCACGGCGCCTGGCCCATCAAAAGCGGTGAAATCTGGTCCGGGATCGGGGAGGTCAAACTGGACTTCAACGAGGCAGAAATCCCGCCGGGCGAAAGCCAGATCCATATTTACTCGCTGGTAGGCGATATTGTTCTGCGCCCCGGCACGAATATGGGATTGACCCTGATCGCCAATGGCATGATCAATTCGGTCAAATGGATGGGCGCCAAACAGGACAACTTCCTGAACAGTGTCACCCTGTCCACCCCGGATTTTGCCCAGGCTGAGCGCAAAGTAACCGTCGAAGTTTCTTCGGTCGTTGGAGACATCAAAGTGGTCTCACCCGGTTCCATGGCTTAACCCCCTGACGGCTGATATTCAGACAAAGAGGCTTTATTGAGCAAAACCAATTATCTAATCGATATGGACGGCGTGCTGGTCAAGGGCAACACCCTCATCCCCGGCGCGGACCTGTTTATCGAGCGCCTGCGCGCCAAAGAAATCAAATTCCTGTTGTTGACCAATAATCCGCTGCTGACACCGCTGGATCTGGCGCACCGCTTGCAGCGCATTGGCCTGTCGATCACCAAGGATGATATTTTCACCTCGGCCATGGCTACTGCGCGCTTCTTGAATATCCAAAAACCCGGCGGCAAAGCCTTTGCCATCGGTGAAAGCGGCTTGATGGTGGCGCTGCACGAGGTGGGCTACATCATGACCGATTTTGAGCCGGATTATGTGGTTCTCGGTGAGACCAACAGCTACAACTTCGAGCAGATCACCCGGGCGGTGCGCCTGGTGGCTGCCGGCGCGCATTTCATTGCCACCAATCCCGACCCCACCGGCCCGACTGATAAAGGCATTGTACCGGCGACCGGTTCCATGGCTGCCCTGATCGAAAATGCCACCGGACGCGCACCCTTCTTTATCGGTAAACCCAACCCCTTTATGATGCGCGCCGCATTGAATCACCTGGGCGTACATTCCGAGGATACCACCATGATCGGCGACCGCATGGACACGGATGTGGTCGCGGGCATTCAATCCGGACTGGGAACCATTCTGGTGCTGACTGGCTCAACCAGCCGGGAGCAGATCAGTGATTACCCCTTCCAGCCGCAGCTGGTGGTTGGCTCGGTCGCCGAGATCGAGGTCTGAGCTTAGCTGGTAAGTAAGCCTGCCAGCCACTGGCGTACCTGAGCCGGGTCCGCCAGGCGAAATTGGGCGCGGGTGGGAACATCCGCCGGCGCAACCCGAATGCAATAGCCCCCCGCTGACTGCACGACCGAGAAGGCGTCTTCGTCGTGGTAATCGTCCCCGGCAAAGACCGGCAGCGCACCCGGCGGCGTGTATTTCGCCAGGATGTGCTCAATCGACCGGCTCTTGCTGGCTTCCACCGGGTAAATTTCCAAAAAGCGCGGACGGCGTTCGATGGCGTACGCCGGACCGGGCGAGAGCGCTTCGACAGCCTCCT
This sequence comes from Bellilinea sp., assembly GCA_035561555.1. Taxonomy (GTDB): domain Bacteria; phylum Chloroflexota; class Anaerolineae; order Anaerolineales; family Anaerolineaceae; genus Bellilinea. Next base: position 4,719 of record DATMXL010000096.1, on the reverse strand, counting down.
GCGCATGTTGCAACACCTTCAAAGCATCCTCAATGGTCGCAAAGCGCGCGTGCAGCGCTAGCGCCCAGCCCTTGTCCTCCAGAAAGAAACCTTGCTGACCGTCTACCTGCTGCTGCCACAGCGGTTTGACCCGTTCCATCATCGGCCGCACCTGGTCGAAGACCACCGCGGCTGTCTTCGTGCCGTCTGGCAATTGGATTTCCAAACCGTACGTTCCCGCCAGCAACAAGCCCTCAAAGGGCAGCAATTCCTGCAGGTGCTGCAGGCTGCGTCCGCTGACCACCGCCACCAGGAAATTGTTCTGGCTCGCCAGCCGGCTCAGCAGGGCAATCAAGCCCGGATCCTGTTGAATCACATCCGGCGAGGGCGCAAAATTGGCCAGGGTACCGTCATAATCCAGGAATAAGCGCACCAGACTGGCTGTGGCCAGCCGTTGATTGAACTCTTCCCAGTCGCTGCTCAATGCAGCCCCTCGAGCAGCGGCAGGATCTGGCGTTGAAAAATGGCGTCCCAGGTGAAATCACGGCGAATGCGGCGGCGCAGCTGGTACTGGGAATTCTCTTCCAGCCAATTCAGCAGCTGGGCTGCCAGCATATCCGCCGAAGTGGTTAATGAAAACACAAACGCATCTTCCAGAGCAATCTCCAGCGCCGCCGGCACGGCAGTGGTGACCACCGGAATGCCCGCCAGACCGGCTTCCAAAACTGGCAGGCCAAAGCCCTCGTGGTGGCTGGGCATGAACATCACATCACTCATCCGCAGCAATTCCGCTACCATGCCCTGATCGATCTGGAATGGCTGTCCCGGAACGGCGCCGGCTTCATAGACAAAGCGCAGCTCCTGCTCAAGGCCCAGGCGGCGGCGCAGCTCGAGCAGTTCAGTCAGGTAGGCACTTATGTCAGGATCATGCGGATCCGGGGGACCGGTGACCACCAGACGGGCGCGGGCGCCGTGGCGCTTGAAGGCTGCCATTAACTCCAGTGCATATTCGATGTTTTTGGCGCGGGTGATCCGCACCGGCATCAGCAAGACCAGGTCAGCTGCCCAAAGGTCCAACTGGCCCGCCAGGGCAGCAGTTTCCGGCGAGATACCCAGCAGCGTCTCCACGTCGACCCCGTTGTAAATCACCTTGACCTTTTCTGGCGGCAGCCAGAACGTATCGATGATCTCTTTCTTGCGCTGCATCGACACCGCCACATAAGTTACTTCGGGGCGGGCGCTGCGCAGCAAAACCCAGGGGTAAGCATCGAAAACCTTGCTGCGCGAAGTCGCGCTGCTCCAGGAGAGATCATGGCACCAGGCAATCACCCCGCGGGCAGCGCCTTCATCCATCAACCGGAACAAGGCAGCGGTCAGCGGCAGATTGAAATGCTTGGTCAAAACGTTATGCACTACCAGGCGGTCAAACCGCGCAACCACCGGGCGCAGCGCAGCCATCAGGCGTTGGGTCAAGGGTTCAAATTCGGCCGGAATTTGTCCGTGCTCCAGTACGTCTGAAACTTGCGCCACCTCCGCGTGCTGCGTGTTCAGCTCCGGGATCAGAATCAACTCGCAGCCGTCGGGCAAGGCGGAAGCATCACCGCTGCCGGCGATCACCGACACCGGCAAGCCGGCTTTTGCCAGCAGGCGCGCCTGCGCCAGAATCACAGATTCGACCCCGCCAATGACGGGAGCCGAGGAATAATGCAGCAGAGCGGTATGGAAAGTCATGGGAGTCCTCAATTCCAACCGGGCGCTATAGTCTGAGGGAGTGGAGGGTATCCAATTGACCGGTCAGCCAATCGTTGATGTCGTTGTCTTCGACGATGTGCCGCAAGCGCGACGCCCGGACCGCGCGCTCCTCAACAGGCATGGTCAAAGCCTGATGCAGCGCCTCGGCTGTGGCATAAACATCACACGGCGATATGACCAACGCACCCGGTTCGAGCTGCTGACGGGCGCCGGTGCGTTCCGAGAGCACCACCACTCCGTCACGTCGGTTCACCAAAGGACCTTCTTTGGCAACCAGGTTCATCCCGTCAGCGATGGAGTTGACCAGCAGCACATCGTAGAGCTGCAGGGCAGCAATGGCACGCGGGTAACTTTCACCGGTCAGAATGCGCACCGGTTCCCAATCGCTGGTGCCGTGACGCGAGTTGATCCAGCCAGCGGCGGCGGTCAGATCGTCATGGTAATTCTGGTATTCTTCCACATCCAGACGGGAAGGTACCAGCAATGCATAAAATTTAACCCGGCCGCAGTGCTCTGGGTGCAGGTCGAGCATTTCGCCAAAAGCCTGGAACCCGCGCACGATGTTTTTACTGGGTTCGGTGCGGTCCACCCGCACAATAAGTTGCTGATCACCGATCTCGCTTTCCAGTTGAGCTCCCAACTGCTGCACCTCTGCCGAGTCTGCCAGGCGGCGCACGGCATCCACATCCACGGAAATGGGAAAATCGCGGATATGGGTCACACGATTGCGGTAGACCACCCGCCCGCGTCCGTAGCTGACATGCGCGCCTGGTAAAAATGTTTCGACCGTGCGCAGGAAATTCAGACCATCCTCACGGGTCTGGAAACCGACCAGGTCCACCGCTGTAAGGCCTTCCAGAATGGGCTGGCGCATGCCAGCCGGCAGGAAACTCCATTCCTCCGAGCCAGGCCAGGGGATATGCACGAAATGGGTCAGCGTGTAATTGCGGCGGCGGCGCAGCATGGTCCGCAGCATGCGCGGCACCAGATACAGGTGATAGTCCTGCAGCATGACCAGCACGGGATTATTGGAGGCTTTCAGGCGTTGGGCAACCGCGGTAGCAAAGGAGCGGTTGGCTGCCACGTATCCTTGCTCCCAGGCATCCCAGGTAGCACGGGTGATGTTAGGCGCCGTGATGAAATTCCACATGGAGTGCTGTAAAAACCACAGCAGCGGATTGGAGATGACGTTGTAATACCCCTCATAAACCTCTTTAGCGAGCGGCACGAATTGCAGGTTCAGCGACTGGGCACTCTCTCCCAGTGAAATGGGACCGTATTCCCAGGCGTTTTCCAACTCATTCAGTGCAGCGGCTACCCAGGTCATTTCCACGGTCTGAGCCAACCCCGTTAATGCCGTGACCAGGCCGCCGCCGCTGCGCTGAATTTGCAGACTGCCATCCTCGTCATGCGATAGGCTCACCGGTCCGCGATTGGACACAACCATAATACTGCGGTCGATTGGCTGCTCTTCACCTGTTGTGTGAGGAAGGTTTAAAACTTCCGGGTTAATCATCCCTTACGCTTCTCTTTCCCATTATCCTGGTGGGCCTGGATAGCAAGATCGATGAAGATTGCGGAGGTCCAACCGAAAATATTGGCGGCGCGCGGCGGCGGGTTGCCGGTCTCCGGGTTGTAATACTCGTAAATATCACCCTGAGCAGCTACCACATCAAGCGTGCGCCGGCGCAGTTCCGCCGCGGTATCCAACCTGCCAATTTTCTGCAGCGCCTCGATGAAAAAGTAATTAACGTTGGCCCACACCGGCCCGCGCCACATGGTCTCCGGGTCGTAATGAGGATCGTTGCGCGCTACCGTTGGCAAGCCGTATGGGGTCCAAAATTCAGCCGGATTGGTTAAATGGTCTAGCAGCGGAGTGGTAATTTCCTGGGGCAGGGAGCCGGTCCACAGAGGCAGCAAGTTGAAAGGTGTGACCACCTTCACCGGTTTCTCGTCTTTGAGCGCCCAGAACACCCCGGCTTGCGGATCCCAGAAATCTTTAATCATGCGCTGCACCAGCGAAGCCGCACGCCTGCGCCACATGGCTGCTTCTGAGTCCATGTTCAATTTATCGGCGATTTGTGCCAGGCAAATCATTTGAATGTGCAGATAGGTGTTCAAGTCCGGCGATTCTACCGGCATGCCCTCATCCCACAGAGGGGAGTCATCCAGCCCGGAAGAATAGGGATGGTTGTACTGAGCCAGACCGTCGGAGTCGTCATCATTCATGGAGAACCACCAGGCGTTCAGGCGCACCAGCGGCACGTAGATCTCCTGCAAGAAGTTCAAATCCGGATCGATCTCATGCATCTTCAGAGCCGACCAGGCCAGAATCGGTGGTTTGGTCACTTCACCGGTGAACGGGTGATCGATACTGGCAACCACGCCTTCATCAAAAATCGCGTCCGGCAGCATGCCGTTGGGGAGTTGGTGCGCCAGCATCAGCCGAATCTGATTGCGCGCCAACTCGGCATCCACATGGCGGTAAGCCAACGCATGCAGTGCATTGTCCCACAGCCACAGGCCGACATAGTTCAGTTTGGAAGGTGCCATGGATTCCAGGGTGACCATGCCTTGCGGGCTGATCAAGTTGTTCGCCATGACCCACCAGGCGTAGGCGTACGTGCGCTGGTATTTCTTATCCACCGGCGGGATACGGTCGAACCAGGTGTGCCAGCGTTTGGTCGAAGCCTCCAATGCCAGTGAAAAGGGCTGCATCTCATGCGGGTGCTGATGCGCCGGCTGAATGCTGATATTTACGGCGCAGTCCTGTCCGGTCGATACCAGCAAGTCGACCTCGTACCCGCCTTCCACCGGGGTAATCTGGTTGCGTTCCAACAGGCCGGTGGTCGAATAGGTCACATTGCGTACCGACATAAACTTACCACCCATGGGTGTGCTTTTCCAGAATTGTGGAAAAACACGGAAGCGCATGCCAGCTGTTACTTCGGGGGGATAGCCAAAGGTCAGTGTGCGCTCATTCTGGAA
>DATMXL010000095.1:0-3366 GCA_035561555.1 Bellilinea sp. | reverse complement strand
TATGGTTTTTCTCGACGAATTCCGCCATTGCAGCCGCAAACGGCTCCGGTTCGAGCGGGTAGACCGCTTGACCATCGACATTCAGCGGCAAGCCAGCGTTGGGAATGCAGGAAACCGGCAAATGGGTCTGCTCCCCGAGGTATTGTATGGGTTCGCGCATATGCTCGGGACCCGTTGAGCAGTTCAGCCCAATGACATCGATGGCTAATCCGTCAAGAATGGTCTGAACGGCAGATATATCAGTACCAAGCAGCATCCTCCCGGTGGTATCCAGGGTCACCTGTGCCTGAATCGGCAGAAAGACGCCGGTTTCTTCAAAAGCCTGCTGCACCCCTAAAATTGCAGCCTTGACTTCCAAAATATCCTGCGAGGTCTCGATGAGGATCAAGTCAACACCGCCCTGGATCAAGCCGACAGCCTGGTCGCGAAAAATTTCGGCCAATTCGTCGAAACTGATGTTCGAGAGCTCAGGATCATCCATCGAAGGCAGCTTACCGGATGGACCAATGGACCCAGCGACAAACCGCGGCTGTTCAGGGGTGGAATATTCATCTGCCAGCCGCCGAGCCAGCGATGCTGCCGCCTGGTTAATTTCATTGACCCGCGATTCCAGCCCGTATTCGGCGAGTGTCAGGCGGTTGGAACGAAACGTATCCGTTTCAATGGCATCAACGCCCACTTCAAGGAAGGAACGATGCACAGCCTCGACCGCCTGCGGGTAGGTGATCACCAAATAATCGTTGCAGCCGTTGGTGCGTTCACCGCCAAACTGCTCGGCCGTCAGATTCATTTTTTGCAAGCTGGTGCCCATGGCGCCGTCAAAAATTAGCACTCGTTTATTCAAGACATCCAGGTATCTTCGATTGGTGTACTGGCGTTCCATAATGTGCTCCCGATAAACAAAAACCTCTCAGGATACGAGAGGCCAAAGGATTTTGTGGCTGCTCTCATCTGCCAGAGTCCCCGCCTGAGCAGGTTATCTGCCGGAATTGGCACCAGCTGATGAGCAGCGGTTGCCGAGGTATCAACGGGCCGGTCCCTCCACCTCTCTTGATGAGCAATTGTTGACCAATATTCTACCACATTGGGTCAAGTTTTTATATGGATGCCTTTATTCAGTCCTACCGTGTTTACTATCTGGGTATTTCGCTTGATCGAATCTCCTGAAGCTTCGCCTGGATCATTTCAACACTTGGAAATCCGCTAAATCCATGGCCCGTGTTGTAGACGCGGCAACCCAGATAATAATCCTCCTGCTCTTCAGGCCAAAGCTCCTGCCCATTGACCCGAAACGATGGGGAACCAAGAAATTTCCAGTTTTTGGCTTCCTTGTTTGACTCGACTCGAACCAGTTGGATATTTGGTTCTAAATTCTCAGCTGCAATTGCGGATTTCAAATTTTCCAGCCCTTTTTGCCAGGACAGACAGCCGATAAAATACAGGAGTACTATATTAATCATCACAGTTCACACTCATATTTTGATCAGAGGGGTGTCGGTAAAAATAAGCTCCACCGGCAGACCTAGCTGCCGATAAAGCTGTGGTGGAACACTGATGTCTGCTAAATACAAATCGCCAACAAAGTCTTTGGCAGATTCTTTTAACAGCCCTGCTTTCGGTAGTGCCAGGGTCATGGTCGCCGTGGCGCGGATCGTGGGTTCACCAGGTTTGCCGCTTGCCACATCCAACCCAGACGGGGTATCCAGAGCTAAGACTGGCACACCAGAGATCAAGGCTCCCTGGATCCATTCCGCTACCATTCCTCTTGGATTTCCATGCAGTCCATAACCAATGAGCGCATCGATAATTAATTCCGCACTCATTAAATCCGACCATTTCGCTCGCGGGATTTCCATTTTCTGCAAAATCTTCCACTGGGCTAAGGGCGTGTCTTTTAACGAATCTGGTTTCACTGCCAGACCTATTTTTACCTTCATCCCGCGGTTATGCAAATGGCGGGCGGCTACCATTCCTCCCCCACCGTTGTTTCCACTGCCAGAAAGGACCACAATTTTTTTGAGCGGGTAATCATCGCCAAGCAATTGAATTGCCAGATCGGCAAGATGAGAGCCGGCGTTTTCCATCATCTGGACTAAGGAAATTCCATAATCCTGAACCATTGACTGATCGACGATTTTCATTTGATCTCGGGTAAGTGAGGGTATATCCATGGTTCACTCCATCGTTTGATTATTGTTGTTCGTAGTATTTCTTGGATGGGTTGACCGCGATAATTCTTACCAAATCCGGAAAAGGTGATTAATAACAGCGATATCGTGGGTATACTTATCCACACTGGAGTGTGAACATGGCGACCCGAACTAACCAGGAATGGCTCACAGATTTTCAATCGGATGGAATGCAGCACGAGGCGGCAATCCTGGATCTGCGGGATATCATCATGCGCGGATTACCTCATGCCCTGTCTAAATGGCTGTCCCCGGACGATCCACGATTTCAAACTTTGATTGAAGAGGTCGCCCAGGATACTGTGATGCGAGTTACCGCTCGATTGGATACTTTCGAGGGACGCAGCCTGTTCACAACCTGGGTTTATACAATTGCGGTTCGAATCGCACTCACCGAAGTCCGCAAGGTGAGATGGCAGGAAGTTTCTCTGGACGAATTAACCGCTGGGAGAGAAAATTCAGATGAACCGCGGGAGATGCCAGACCTCAGTTCGGGGGTTCAAATCACAATCGAGAAGAAAGAAATGATGGCAACTCTTGGCAGAATACTGAATTCCAGTCTTACCGAGAAACAACGCACTGCATTAATGGCAGTTGCGATGCATGGCATGCCGCTGGAAGAAGTGGCTCGCCGAATGGGAAGCGAACGCAACGCAATTTATAAGCTATTGCATGATGCGCGGTTGAAACTGAAATCGAACCTCGAAAAAGAAGGCTTCTCTGCCGCTGAAATACTGGCTGCGTTTGAACCTGAGTAATAAACTGGCCTTGTCCCGCGTCTTAACTCTGGAGAATGGTATGAAAAATTGGATCAAAAAAATTTTCAAGAATGACCGTACGCAGCAGGAAAACCATCCTGCCACCGACGGTATGGGTTCCGCAATGATGTCGTCGTCGCAGGCAGAGAAAATGGTTCAAATGATCAATAAAACACAAGAGGTTGAACTCACCTGCGATGAGGTACACGATTTATTAGGCGAGTTTGCACAAATGGCATTACGCAATGAAAATCCGGCAAAGCTCTTGCCGCTGGTTTCTCAGCATCTGGAATTGTGCCCGGATTGTCGCGAAGAATATGATGCATTAATGCAAATTTTGCAGGCAGATCCGTTGGAATAAAATTCTAAAAGTTTATTTGTTCTCTGTTAACGAAAAAGAGACTGGAATATATTCCAGT
>DATMXL010000094.1:0-24662 GCA_035561555.1 Bellilinea sp. | reverse complement strand
CTTTAATCTTCTACAAATTACCTTTATACCTTTTGAATCTCGATCTGGGCAGGAGTACAATCAGTCCAACTTATATGCGGAGAAACATGAATGGAATCACCTTTTTATACTCCTGAGAGCGCCATGGCGATCGTGGCACATCCCGATGATATTGAATACGGTTGCAGCGGGACACTGGCACGCTGGGCAAAAGCCGGGACCAAAACTTATTATGTGGTGTGCACCAGCGGGGATGTGGGAATCGCCACACCTGGAATGACCAAAGCCCGCGCTGCCGAAATCCGCGAAGAGGAGCAGCGCAATGCAGGCGCAATTGCCGGGGCTAGCGAAGTAGTTTTCCTGCGCGAGCCGGATGGCATGCTGCAGGCTACACTGGACCTGCGAAAGAAAATCGTGCGCGAGATCCGCCGCCTGCGGCCAGAAGTGGTCATTTGCAGCGACCCGACCATCGTGCTGGCGAGTTCAGATTACATTAACCACCCGGATCACCGTGCAGCCGGAATGGCCGCGCTGGACGCGGTTTTTCCAGCTGCCGGGCAGCCCAACCTGTTCGAAGAATTAGCCGCTGAGGGCCTGGCGGCTCACAAAGTACGCAAGGTATACGTCAACTCGTGGGAAGGTTCTGACACGTTTATCAATATCACAGATACGATTGATACAAAAATCGCCGCTCTGAAGGCGCATGTCAGTCAGATGAATGGAAACGACCCGACCGAAATGGTACGCCAGTGGGCTGCGGAGGTCGCCAAGGGTAAGGAAATGATCTACGCCGAAGGATTCCGGGTGATCAACCTGGTCAGCGATGAGGATTGGGCCAAAATCAAAGGCGTGGTAATGCCCTAGCCGGTTTTACTCGCCAAACATCTCCTGCAGGACTGGATTAATCGCATCCCAGTTCGGCAGCAATACGTTGGCACCCTGATCAGTCGTCCAGGGATTAACCATTTCGCGCGTGATGGTACGGTTGTCGATGCCATCAGGTCCAGCACGCAGTAACGCCATACCCAGCCGCGGCCAAAGGAAAACTGGCAGATTGGTATCGACTGCCTGCAAAAAGACACCCGCTACAGCCGGGATCCGGCCCCACGAGCTCGGGCTGAGCAGCTGCCTGAAAGCTGCTTTAAGCAGGAATTGTCCGTGCTGCATGCGGAAAAAGTCATCGCTGCTTGAGCGGTCACGGGCAAAAGCCAGCGCTTGCTCGCCATTGAGCGTGTATTGACCCGGGCTATAACCGGCCATGTTCTCGGTAAGATCGATATTCAAACCGCCCATGGCATCAACAATTTCTGTAAAACTGCTGAATTTGACCCGCGCGTAGTAATTAACCGTCAGACCGAAATTGGAGCGGACGGTTTCCATGGCTGCCTCTGGGCCGCTGCCTTCCAGATTGGCTTCCGCAAAGAAGTGGGCGGTATTAATGCGGTTCTCGCCCACACCGGGGATGGTCACCCATAAATCGCGCGGGATGGAAAGCATATTGACCGTCGGCTTAAGCGGAATGATGCTGAGCATGATGTTGGTATCAGTGCGTCCGACCGCGGAACCCTCGGGGGTACGGTCAACGCCGAGCACGAGGATATTGGTCCGGACTGGCGCCAAAAAATATGCGGCGAAAATCAACAGCAGGACGACTAACAGGGGCAGACAACCGCATGTAAAAAAACTGCGGGTCTTGACCGGCACTTCTTCGATTTCAATCGGCTGGTAGTATTCATTTGGGTCAGCCACCCGGTTGGGTTGGGTGGTACCCGTAGCGGGCGTATTGGGAACGATCGATTGTTTAAGCATAGACGTTTTCAGCGGCGAATTCTATCTCAGTTAAGGAGTAATGGGTAGGGGTTAAGACTCCGGCAAGCAATTCTGACCGCGGATTAAAGCTATAGATTGAATTTTTGCACCCCATTAAACAAGGTGAGTTCTTACTGCCAGTTAAATTGATTGGGATCAAAATTCTGGAACCAACCGCCGGTGAATGCGGCGATGAACACGACCGTCGCGATTATGCTCAGGATGACGCCGATGGCGTTCAGGATGATGCCTGCCAGGGCGATTCCGCGGTTGGATGATTTCAACCCAAGGAAGCCAAAAATTACGCCGGCAATAGCCAGTGGACCGCCGCAAATGGGGAAGCACCAGGTTACCAAATTTATCACTCCCAGCACCAGTGAAGTAATAGCAGCCCAGCCTCGTTCAGCTGGGACTTCCGGTTTCGGCAATATTTCTGGTTCAAGCGATGGGGGCAGTACTGTCTCGTCCGTCATTATTCCTCCTACAGGCGTTCGGCGGTTCCTCTGAATTCTTACGAGGAAGTGTTTACTGGAAAGTTGCTAGAAAAGATAATCTCTTTAAGGTGAACCGGTATCCTTACTGAAATATTATAGCGAATACTTCAGCAAAAATACGGGTCGTTTTTAAAGCTTGCGGATTATTTTCCGGCGTGAGGCGGCTCTAAAATAGCTTCGATGCGTTCCAAAACTTCATTGGTCAGAGAATCCACCGCCTCAGCCGCTGCCAGGTTCTCATCCAACTGCTCCAGGCGGGTGGCGCCGGTAATAACACTGGAGATTTCCTTGCGGCGTAAGATCCAGGCCAGAGCCAGCTGACCGGTGGTCAGTTTGAGTTCCTGCGCAACATTGGTCAGGGCGCGGACTTTTCCCAGGCGTTCCGGGGTGATTCGGTCGCGCATCCAGCCCATGTCCTCCAGCGATGCACGGCTGCTGGTCGGAATCTCCTGATTATATTTTCCAGTGAGAATTCCCTGGTAAAGCGGGCTGAAGGTGGTGATCCCCATGCTAAGCTCGCGGCAGGTGGGAGCAATATCCTCTTCGAAGCGGCGGCGGTGCAGCATGTTGTACTGCGGCTGTTCCATACTAGGCGGTACTAATCCGAATTGACGGGAGATGCCGACGACCTGTGCGATCTGCGAGGCTTCCCACTCCGAGGTGCCCCAGTACAGCACTTTGCCCTGATGCACCAGGTCATCCATGACGCGGGCGACTTCTTCGAGCGGGGTGTCCGGGTCATAGCGATGACAGAAGTACAGATCAACATAGTCCGTACCGAGCCGGCGCAGCGAAGCGTGAATCGACTCCATCACGTGCTTGCGCGAGAGACCGCGTCCATTGGGGCCGGGCATGGTCGGCCAAAACACTTTGGAAGAAATCACCAATGCCTCGCGGGGTAAATCTTTGATGGCTTCTCCCATCAGCGTTTCAGCCTGACCACCACTGTACATGTCAGCGTTATCGAAGAAGTTGATACCCTGGTCGTAGGCTGCGTGAATCAGGTTGGCAGCAGCTGGCTGATCCACCTGTTTGCCAAATGTGATCCAGGCCCCCAACGATATTTCACTGACCTTAAGGCCAGAGCGTCCCAGACGTCGATAATGCATGCTTACCTCCCGGAAGTTTTGTCAGTTTTGGCTGCCGGAGATCGGCTATTCCATGTCGTGGATTTTCCCCTCGGTCAAGGCTTTAGAGGCTTCACCGATGCCTAGCGGCTTCCACTTTTCCTGGTTAACCCGCAGGCGGTGCTGACCGCCGCCGCGGTTGTGCATCAGATCAAAACCTTCCGGCTTGATGAACATGTCCTCGCCATCCAGCAGTCCGCTAACGCCGCTCTGGCCGGGTTCACCCCTTTTGTTCTGGCAATAGCTGCAAGTCTTGGGGTCATGCGGGCGGTATTCAAGCGGCTCTTCGTAGGTGGTGATGTAGCCTTCGTAGTTGCGCAGGATGATTTTATGGTCTGACGCACTGATCATGTAATTAGGCATCACCGGGATCTTTCCGCCGCCGCCGGGAGCATCCACCACAAAAGTCGGCACAGCATAGCCGGAGGTGTGACCGCGCAGGCCTTCGATGATTTCCATGCCTTTGGCGACCGGGGTGCGGAAGTGACCGGCACCTTCGACCAGATCACACTGGTAGAGGTAGTACGGTCGCACACGAATGCGCACCAGGTCCTGCACCAGTTTGCGCTGGATATGCACGCAATCATTGACACCGGCTAAGAGCACGGATTGGTTACCCAGTGGAATACCGGCACGCGTCAGACAGTCGCAGGCATCCGCCAGTTCTTTGGTAATTTCGTTGGGGTGGTTTACGTGGATGTTAAGCCACAATGGGTGATATTTCTGCAGGGTGTCGCACAATTCCGGGGTGACGCGCTGCGGCATAAAGACGGGCACGCGGCTGCCGATGCGGATAATTTCGATGTGCGGGATCTCGCGCAGGCGTCCGAGCAGTTCATCCAGCAGTTTGGGTGCCAGGGTCAGCGGATCGCCGCCGGAGAGCAGCACATCGCGCACCTGCGGGGTATTTTTGAGGTATTCGATCTGCATGTCGAACTCGGCGCGCGAGAAGGTGGCGCTTGGGTCGCCGACGATGCGGGAGCGGGTGCAATAACGGCAATAAGAGGCGCATTGGGTAGTCACCAGCATCAACACCCGGTCAGGGTAGCGGTGCACCAGTCCAGGGACGGGCGAGTGGCGATCCTCTGCCAAAGAGTCTTCCATCATCCCTGTAAATGGGACGATCTCTTCTGCGCGCGGAATCACCTGGCGGCGGACCGGATCCTCCGTGTCTTCCGGGTCGATCAAGGACACGAAGTAGGGGGTAATGTCCACCCGGAACAAACCCTGAGTGCTCAGCGCTTTCTTTTCGCTATCAGTAAGGTGTAAAACTTTTTCGAAATCTTCGACGCTGTTAAGACGGTTGCTCAACTGCCAGCGCCAATCGTTCCACTTTTCATCGGGCACTTCTGCGTACAATGGTGCTCGTTTGGACACAAACGGGGTAGGGGTCATGATTCCTCTCCTTAAGGAAAACAATCCTCTAAGACAGTCACACGATGCGATAACAGTAAATTTTGGATGCCTGTGTCAACAGGCGATCCCCCTAAGGCAGCGGCGGATCGTGGTCTGTGCGGAAGAAATCAGCGCAGTAAATTTCTTTATAGCTGCGGTACATAGACTAATTGTATGAAGAAAAGCGGATATGGTCAAATGCAATTGTCAAATCGGGGTCGGAGCCTATCAACAGGGATCTGTTAGAAATCTATTAGAGTTCGCCAGGCTTCTTGACGCTGCCTTTTGGGCATGGTAAACTTTTCCAATAAGGTATTTTAGCACTCTAACGCTTAGAGTGCTAAATTTTAGAGATGAAATGACCGAATTAAGCGAACGCCAGAAGATCATTCTCTCGCTTGTGATCCACGAGTACAGCAGTACGGCTACTCCGGTGGGTTCGCACGCGCTAGTTTCGCATTATAAACTGGATATGTCTTCCGCGACGGTGCGTAACGAGTTGGCTGCGCTGACCGACCACGGATTTTTACGTCAACCGCATACATCTGCTGGGCGGGTGCCAACCGAAGAGGGCTACCGCTACTTCGTCAGCCGGCTGACGCGCGCCTCTGATCTGCCGGATACGACCAGACGCACCATCAGCCACCAGTTTTACCAGATGCGCAATGACGTTGAGCAGTGGGTGAGGCTGGCAGCCTCGGTGTTGGCGTATCAATCCAGAGCCGCGTCACTGGTTACCCCACCGCACCCGGAACATTCACGGTTGAAACATCTTGAGTTGATTGCCACTCGCGGGCGGCAAATTCTGGTTGTGCTGGTCATGCTGGGCGGTGAAGTGCGCCAACGGCTGTTTACCCTGGTAGAACCGGTTAATCAGGAGCAGCTTTCACAATCTTCCGAGCGCCTGACACAACTTTTCCAGGGTGCAGACGTAAACGAAATGCGGGCTCGACTGGCGCAGCTGCAAGGTTTGGATGCTGACGTGGTCCAATGGGTTATCGATGACTTGCTGGCGGCAGATGCCATACCAACCGGTGAAGTGTACATGGATGGATTAACCAACGTGCTCAGCGAGCCGGAATTTACCGGTTCTGAGGAAGCACGTAAGTCCTTGCGCATCATCGAGGAACGCTCCCTGCTGCAAGATCTGGTGGCACGTACCAGCGCCGGCAACACCCAGGGCGGTGTGCAGGTTCTGATTGGCGGCGAGGGCACCTGGGACGAATTACGGCAATGGTCACTGGTATTGGGGAGTTACGGCATGCCGGGCCTTTCCACGGGTACTCTGGGCGTACTGGGACCCATGCGCATGTCGTATGGGCGAGCGATTTCTACCGTGCGCTTTTTATCCGGATTAATGAGCGATCTTATGGCTGAGACTAATTTGGACGAAAATTCAGCGAGTACAGGAGAAATGAATTGATGGCAGAACACAAAAAAAGAACCAAACCGGTTGAAACACCCACAGATGAAAATTCTTTTTCCACCGAAGCAGTGGAAGAACAAACGGAATTGGATCTAACCAGTTTGCAGCAGGAGCTATCCTCCGCGCAGGAGAAATGCAAGGAGTTTTCGGAAGGTTGGCAAAGGGAACGCGCGGATTTCCTGAACTACCGCAAGCGCATCGAGCGTGAACAGGCGCAGCAGCACCAGGTGGTTTCCAGCAATATCCTCAAGAAATATCTGAGCGTGGCGGATGACATGGAACGCGCATTGGCTAACCGTCCGGCTGGCGCTGAGATGCAGGAATGGTGGAATGGCGTTGAATTGATCTATAGAAAACTCAACAGCATTCTGGAAGCTGAAGGGGTACAGGTGATCCCGGCTGAAGACCAGATGTTTGACCCAACGCTACACGAGGCGATCACCCACGAAGACAACGGCGATGTTGAAAGCGGCAAGATTATCGCGGTGGTGCAAAAAGGGTATCGCATCGGCGACCGCATTATTCGGCCAGCGCTGGTACGCGTGGCACGTTAGTTGCTCCGAAACCTTTAATTACTGGCGAACATTTTCAGGGTTCAATCTCTGGCAGACAAGAACCAAAAAGCATTCAATCTGGAGGAATAATATGGGAAAAATTGTTGGCATCGATCTCGGCACTACCAATTCGGTCGTGGCGGTCATGGTCGGCGGTGAGCCGATGGTCATCCCCTCAGCGGAGGGGGAACGGCTGGTACCCTCAGTGGTGGCAGTCAACAAGAACGGTGAGCGTCTGGTGGGACGCTCCGCGCGCAACCAGGCTATTGTGAATCCCGAAAACACGGTCTTTTCCATCAAACGCTTGATGGGCCGCAAGTTTGACGACCCGGAAGTGCAGCGTACCATTGGACGCGTGCCATACAAGGTCACCAAGGCTCCTAACGGCGACGCACGTGTGGTAATGGGTGAGCGCGAATATTCGCCGCCTGAAATTTCGGCCATGATTTTAGCGAAACTGAAAACTGACGCTGAAGCCTACTTGGGCGAGGCGGTCACTCAGGCAGTTATCACCGTTCCAGCCTATTTCAACGACATGCAGCGCAATGCTACTAAGGACTCTGGTAAAATTGCCGGGTTGGAGGTCATGCGCATCATCAATGAACCAACGGCTTCCTCACTGGCATACGGCCTGGACAAGAAAAAGAACGAAGTAATCGCCGTATACGACCTGGGCGGCGGCACCTTTGACATTTCCATTCTGGATGTCGGCGATGGTGTTTTCCAGGTGAAATCCACCTCTGGCGATACCTTCCTGGGCGGTGACGATTTTGACCTGCGCTTGATGGATTACCTGATTGACGAATTTAAAAAAGAAAACGGCATGGACTTGCGCAACGATCGTCAGGCGCTGCAGCGGCTAAAAGAGGCTGCTGAGAAAGCCAAAATCGAGCTTTCCACCGTCATGCAGACCGAAATTAACCTGCCGTATCTCACAGCCGATGCAAGCGGACCCAAACATCTGGTTAAACAGATCACCCGGGCGCGTCTCGAGCAGTTGACCAACGATCTGATCGACCGCTCCATGGGACCGGTTCGCCGCGCCATCTCAGACGCCAACCTGAAACCTTCAGCGATTAATGAGATCGTGATGGTGGGCGGTATGACCCGCATGCCAGCCGTACTGGAAGCCGTTCGCCGTGAGTTCGGTAAAGAGCCGCACAAAGGCGTTAACCCGGACGAGGTGGTGGCAGTCGGCGCTGCCATTCAAGGCGCTGTTCTCGGCGGTGACGTCAAGGATGTGATTCTGGTCGACGTCACTCCGCTGACGCTGTCTGTAGAGACTCTTGGCGGTGTAGCCACCCCGTTGGTGGAACGCAATTCTGCAGTGCCGACCAGCAAATCGCAAATTTTCTCGACGGCAGCGGACGGTCAGACCACGGTTGAAATTCACGTGGTCCAGGGCGAACGTCCTATGGCGGCAGATAATAAATCACTGGGGTCTTTCCAATTAGACAAGATTCCACCGGCTCCACGCGGCATCCCGCAAATTGAGGTGACCTTCGATATCGACGCCAATGGCATCGTCACCGTCACCGCCAAGGATAAAGCCACCAGCCGCAGCCAACACATCACCATAACCGCCTCCTCGGGCTTGAGTCAGACTGAAGTCGAAAAGATGCGCCAGGAAGCCGAGGTGCACGCTGAGGAAGACCGTAAGAATAAGGAACTGGTGGAAGTGCGCAACTATGCGGATAACACCATTTATTCTGCCGAGAAAAACCTTAAAGAATACGGCGACAAGGTCTCGGCTGAACTCAGACAGCAAACCGAGCAAGGCATCAGCCGGGTGAAGGAAGTGATGGGCGGACAGGATGTCAACGCCATCCGCCAGGCAAGCGATGATCTTGGGCAAACCATACAAAAAATTGGCGGGTCCATGTATCAACAGCAAGAAGGGCAAGCCGGTTCTGGCGCTCCCTCCGGTGAAGATGCCGGTGGTGCGGGTCAACAATCTGGCAGTGGTCCTTCGGGTGAAGATGTAGTTGAAGGCGATTTTAAAGAGCAGTAAACCGAATGAGCTTTTCGGGGGCGGAAGGTCAACTCCGCCCCCCGACTTTCTTCCCAGGTGGTAAAATCCGTCCGGGATTTTGCGATTTTAAAGGGTATGAATGGCAACTCGCGATTATTATGAAATATTAGGTGTGAATAAGAATGCGACAGCGGATGAAATCAAATCCGCGTTTCGCACTCTGGCACGCAAGCATCACCCGGATGTAAATAAATCGTCCGACGCTGAAGCGGTCTTCAAGGAAATGAACGAAGCCTACGGCGTGCTTTCTGATCCGGAAAAACGGGCAGCCTATGACCGCTACGGTCATGCTGGCGTTAACGGCATGGGCGGTATGCCGGACTTTACCACGGTTGATTTTTCCGACATTTTCGAGGAATTTTTCGGGTTTGGCATGGGTGGCGGTGGACGCCGCAAGCCCAATGCACCTCGGCGCGGCGCCGATCTGAACTACGCCACCACCCTGACTTTTGAAGAGTCCGTGTTTGGAGTTGAAAAGGAAATCGAAATTACGCGGGATGATACCTGCTCCACCTGCCGCGGCAGCGGTGCTGAGCCGGGTACATCTGCGGCGCGCTGTACCACCTGTGGTGGACGCGGCGAGGTGCGCCAGACACGCCAGACCTTCCTGGGTGCTATGGTCCAGGTGACCACCTGCCCCACCTGCAACGGCTCCGGCGAGGTTATCAGCACGCCCTGCCACACCTGCAAGGGACGCGGACTGGAACGCCGTTCGGTTAAAAAGGTGGTGGGTATTCCGGCGGGTGTGGATAACGGCACCCAAATTCGGTTGTCTGGTGAAGGTCAGGCGGGCGTCAATGGCGGACCAAATGGCAACTTGTACCTTGAAATTAAGGTCAAGGAGCATGCTTATTTCCGCCGAAAAAATGACGATATCTTGCTGGACTTGAAGATTAATATTGCTCAGGCGGCGCTGGGTGCCGATATCGAAGTGCCAACGGTGGATGGCACGACCAAGCTGAATATACCCTCTGGTACCCAGGCCGGGAAAATATTCCGGCTCAAGGGCAAAGGCGTGCCAAATGTGCGCGGGGCTGGCAAGGGCGATCAGATGGTGGTTATTAATGTAGAAGTGCCCTCCCATCTGAGCCCGGAGCAGCGCGAATTGTTCGAGCAATTGGCCAAAACCCTCGGCACCGAAGTAAAGCCGCAGGAAAAAAGCTTTTTGGATATGATCAAAGAGGTGCTGGGTGGCTGACCAATTTTGGCTGGAAGTTTCGCTAACGGTAGATGGAGAACTGGCAGAAGCAGTCGCGGATGTAATTGGCCGTTTCACCCCGCAGGGTGTGGTGATGGAACAGGACGTGACCTACAACGACGCCGAAGACCTCGGCACTCCTTACGGTCCGGTACGAGTCTATGGCTATATTCCCATGGATAATGCTGCCGAACAAAAACGCCAGCAAATCGAAGAGGGACTCTGGCACCTGGCACAAATCCGTTCGCTGCCCGCGGCTGAATACAAGACCATCCCCGACCAGGATTGGATGACTGCCTGGAAAAAACACTACAAACCCATTCCGGTGGGTCAAAAATTATTGATTTTACCGGCATGGCTCGAATCGACCTATCCGGACCGCGTGGCGATCAAAATCGATCCGAGCATGGCTTTTGGCACCGGATCACACCCGACCACGCAGCTGTGCCTGGCGCTGTTGGAAAAATATGTGCAGCCGGGCAAACCCGTGATCGATGTAGGCTGCGGCTCAGGCATTTTATCGATCGGCGCGATCAAAATGGGAGCCAGTGCTGCTTTGGCAGTGGATATCGACGCAGCGTCGGTGCGCGCCACTGATGAAAATGCGGCAGCCAACGAGGTGGGAGATCAGATTACTGCCGCGCCAGGATCCGTGGCGGAAATTTTGCAGGGGCAGTACTTTGTGCGGCAGGCACCTCTGGTGCTGGCTAACATCCTGGCACCGATTCTGGTGCGCCTTTTCAATGAAGATATGGCCAAATTGATCACGCCAGGCGGTGTGATTTTGCTGTCCGGCATCTTGATCGAGCAAGCGACCGAGGTGGAGGTCGAGGCTGGCAGCCACGGGCTAAAGCTGTTGGAACGCATGGTCATCGGCGATTGGATCGCCATGGCATTCCAGAAGCCAGCCCGCGCTTCCTGATGTTTGGTTAAGGGTTTACCAGATCCGTTCCAGATCTGGATTGTCGAGTGCCTTGCGTCCCACCTTCGCCAGGTCGATCCATTGGTCGTTTACCTTAATGCGCACCACGTCGGCGGTGTAGTCAGTGACCGTGGCAGCGTGGTTGTCCATCAGTGCAGATCCCACCGCATAAATATCCACCGGTACTTTCAGCCGCTCAAAGCGGCTGATTTTTTCAGGGTTAAAGCCGCCTGAAACCACAATTTTGACTGCCTGGCAGAACTGGCGGGCGGGTTCGCGCCATTCCGTCGGAACATTCCAGGATTCCCAGGCCGAATCCAGGGCTTGACGCACCAGGAAAACCAGCCGTGGGTTGACACCCAAATCCAGTGCTGGATCGCCCAGCGGGGGGACGCTCTCGTCGCGCAGGCTACCACTGGTATCCAGCCGCACGCCGTACAGGATGTAGCGTTCCGCTTCAGCGGTATTGCCGGCAGCCAATAAAGCGCGGTAACGTTCGAACATGGCTTTACACACCGCTACTGAGTCGTTGACACAGTCATTATTGAAATCCACCAAGGCAATGCGCTGGATCGTCACCGGCAGCACCTGGGCAAAAGCCAGGGTAGCCTCGCTGGTATCGCCGAAGAAGCAGGCGATGGCAGCGTGCGCCACGGTCCCGCCGCCGGCGCCGCCCCACCAGTCACCCTGGGCGTCAGTGGAGACGAATGGACCTAAAGTCGATGCATGGTCCAGGTTGTAGCGCTGCAATGCAATCTGGTAGGCGTACCCATCGGCTGCCTGGACTTCGTGCAGGTCAAAGCGCGCCGGGAAAAACAGCATGGGCTTTCCGTGGGCAGCTACCAGAGCGTCATAGACATTGGTCGCCACGCGGCTGGCACGGGTCAAGATACCCAGAGTGGGAGTCTCAAGGATGGCAAAGTCACGGTAACGGCCGCGCACTCGAATCACCGGGTTGACGTTCAGCGGATTACCGTCTGAGTGGACGATCGCGCCGTCGTGGACCGCCCAAACCTCCAGGCGGTCTGACGTGTCGACAAACGTATCTCCGTCAAAATAGCCGGTGCAATGCCTTAACATGGTGAGTGCCTTATCCACACCAGTCACCAAGGTTTTGCCGTTGCGGCGGGTGAACCATTGCATTTCCACCTCAAGGTCACCGGTCGGAATGGAGGCGGGATCGAAACCCGGCGGCAGGCGGTGATCGCTGCCCTGATAAATGTACCCGTCGCGCGCCAACACCTCAAGCATATGCATGATGTTTGTGAAATATTTGTCGGTATACCAGCCTTTGCGCATTCGCTCGATGTCGAGTTTGAAGGTGGCGTTGGTAAGGCGTTTCTGGTCGAAGATACTCATGTCGTCTCCGCATTAAGGAAGGGTAATTAGTGTATAAATTACACTAATAGTTTACTGCAAGGAACTCAGGGTGTCAAGCCGCTTGGAGGGTTAAACAACGAAAAACAGGTAGAATAAGTTTGAGATTGTATTTTACCTGCGGTGGAGTGCATCAAATGGGTGATTTACAGACGATTGGACGCTGGTTGATGATTGGCGGGGTGGCGCTGGCACTGGTGGGTGGTTTGGTATGGCTGCTGGGACGTTTCACTAATTTGCAAGGTCTGCCAGGCACGGTCAAAGTTGAGATTCCAGGCTTGACGTGTGTGATCCCGCTGCTTGGATCGATCGTGTTGAGTATCCTGTTAACCGTCATCATCAATCTACTGTTACGCGGGTTGAATCGTTAAGATTGAAATTTTCGCATCCATTTGAGAGTATGGTATAGTATCCACTTTGGGCGGGTAAGCGACGCAAATTTCGGCTGGAAAGCAGGATAAGATGACAGGACGCGAAACCTATTCGATCGTAATTGCTGGTCTGAAGCGTGAGTTAACCCTGTTCGAAGTAGCGCCTGGGTTGCGCATAGCCTTGCTCAATATCCTGGGCGATACCGAATTGGTGAAAGCCTGCGCTGCCGCCTTGATCGAGAAGACCAGCGGCATCGATTACGACATCATCCTGACAGCCGAAACCAAGAGCATTCCACTGGCATATGAGTTTTCAGCGCAAACCAACAAACCGTATGTTGTGCTGCGCAAGTCCTATAAGTTTTACATGGGTGAGGCGATCAAAGCCGAGACACTGTCCATCACAACCGGTGCACCCCAGACCCTGTTCCTGGACGAGAAGGATCACGAACTGATCCACGGCAAGAAAATTCTGGTGGTAGATGATGTGGTCAGTACGGGGTCAACCCTGGACGGTATGCGCTCGATTGTGGCTCAGGCTGGCGCGAAAATCGCCGGTGAAGTTGCCATTTTGACCGAAGGCGACGAAGAACACTGGAATGGCATCATATCGCTGGGTCACCTGCCGCTTTTCCGAGATTAGTTTCAAAACAGCGATAATTTATTTGTTGGATACAAATCGAGTTTGACCAAAAGGTTAACCTCTTTATTTTGTTCATCCACCGCGGGCAGGATTTTACAGGAACGGAAGCCTTTTGTGGGGCAAGCTGTTAGCTTGCCCGCGCAAACTAATACCGCAAGGGTACGCAAAGACCGCGCAGTTTGCGCTACTGTTTTACCAATTCTCTCGCCGTGCACCTGATGCAATTGGGTAAACAAACAAAAACTCTCCCATTTTTTGCTGGCGAAACTGTATAAATGGGTCTCTTGGGTCAGTCTCGATTATTTTACTAATCCCGCGTCACAAAATGCTGCACCTGGTCAAGTCCAGAATAAAGATCCGTTTTGAAAAACTCGGGGTAAAGCGCATACTCGTTGATTTTATCCAGCGGAATCCATTCCAATTTTTCTTCGATGCCGTCTTCGGTCAAGCTGGCGTTGATTTGCAGGAAGTTGGCTACCGGTTTCATATAGTAGAAGAAAGAAATTTCATGGAATACTTCCCCCGAATGCTCCAGGGTGAAGAAATTCTCGTGAATAAAGCCTAATTTTTCAATTTCCAGGGGAACGCCGGTTTCTTCGAGCACCTCGCGTAATACGGCTTCCTCCAGGCTTTCATGTAAATGAACCCGACCCCCGACTGAGTAATAGTAGGGGTCGCGAAAATTTCTGACCATCAGGATCTGGTTGTCCTGAATGATGATCGCGCCAACGCGAAAATTAAAGCGACCTTCACCCGTTCGAAATGAAATATCCAACTGGCACCTCTACCGGATCAAAGATTCGGAATGAAAAGGTCCTTTACCATAAATAAATACCAAAAAGCCAGGATTTAAGCAGCTCCGGAGATAACAAAATATATAATCTTACCTCCTTCATTGATGTTGTTCAGTTCGGTCCATGCTTTCTTACTGCAAACAATTTTTGCCACTACTCCATTAATTGTCGATAAAAAAAAAGATCGGTGATTAAGTATAAAGTAAAGAACACCATGAATACCCCTGCCCATTCGCAGGACACACCATCGCAATCCTTGGGATTAGGCATAAGAATAAACTTAACAAAAAGCCAGCAAATCAAAAGAAACGATGGGCCAAGCAACATGCCGACCCAAGGATGCCCTTTTTTGATGACCTGCCACTGAGAGTAAAGGAGAATAATCGACCCGCTTATCGCACCCGTAATGAGAATAACCGCTGACATTCCAAAGACCTCCTCATTTTCCCCGCGCTGTTTATAATCTTGCGGTTATCAAAGGATGTAATCTGACGAGAGAGTTCATTTGAGCAAAACCGGTATTACAACGGTGGGCTTCATCGATCAATAGTATTTCGAGAAATTAGTCCTCGAAGCTGATGGCTTCTTCCGGACATTCATCCATGGCTTGCTGCACCAGGTCGCGGAATTGCTCGGGTGTTGGATCCATGAGTGTTAATACATAGCCTTCATCTCCCAGCGAGAACACTTCCGGTACGATGGTCTCACACACCCCACACCCCATGCGGGCATCCGGATCAATACTGACTTTCATCGGTGTCCTTCTCAATGATTTTCGGACTGGTTCCCCCACCCGAATTGCGGTGCGCGATTAATTTGTTGCTTTCCGGAATGCGCCCTGTTTTCATTATAGTGATTATGAATTTGGAAAATGTCCCGAAAGGATGTGATTTTCCTCCTGTTAAATTTCTATTCGACCAGGACGGTCTGGATCAATTTTAGCTTCTGCGTTCGGTTGAGTTTTTTGATTGCCAATTCGCGGCGTTGCGCTTGTCCGCGGTCTGGCTGCGCTTCCACATACACCAGCTGGACCGGTCTATGCTGGCGGGTATATTTCGCACCGCGTCCGAGATTGTGCTGACGCGTGCGTCTTTGCGGGTCGGTGGACCAGCCGGTGTAGTACGTCCCGTCCGCGCATTCGACGATGTAGCAGAAATAGGATGCCATATCCGCTGCCTGGTTACTTCTTCGGCTTGTCGAAATCCTTCAGCTTGCCGCCTAAACCGACCAGCTTACCCAGCCATTGACCGGTAGTGGGCAATTCAGGACGGGGCATGTGTTCCCAGTCGAGAGTCTGGCGCTTTTTGACCCAATCGATGCGTCCCTCGACCGCGCCTTCCATGTAAGCTTTGAGCGCCTCCGCATCCTGGCTGTGGACCATCTCGCGCATTTTCTTGAGCTCGTCCACCAGGTTATCGATCACTCGCACGGTGTTTTCACTATTATGCAGCAGCGCCTGGCCAAATTCCTTATGCTCATCCAGGTTCTCGAGCGGCGAAAGGGCGTTCACGAATGGACGTCCGCCAATTTTGCGGGCTTCCCGCCAACCAGGCTGACCTTCGATCGCACGGTAGAGGGCAACTGCCGAAATCTGCGGCAGGTGATGGACTAGAGCGGTCAACCCTTCGGCTTCCACCAGATCAGCGAAATAGGGTTTGGCTCCCAGCAGGGTCGAGAAATCAGCTGCCAGTCTGACGGCATCCGGATGGTTTTTTTCGGAAGCACCGATCAGGAAAACGCTTTTTTTGAATAAATCCGCATGGGCTTCTTCGTCCCCATGGAGCCGCTCATCGAGATAATCCGGGTTGAGCGTAGGGGTAAAGGAGAGCAAGTGCCGGTCTTCCGGCAGAAGACCTTCCGCCCAATTCATAGTCGCGGTTTTTAACACCGAGGTCTCCAATACGACCGCGCCAGGTTTAAGCGCTGTGCTGATAGCCTCAAGGATTTTCCGAACCTCGTCCACCGGCAGGCACAGCACCACGATATCCGCATTTTCCACCGCCGCCGGCAGGTTATGGACTACTTGGTCGAAAGCGCCTAGCTTCAACGCTTTCCGCTCGGCCAGCAGGTCCGCATCGCTACCGATGCGTTCGATTGGATGCTCACCGGCTTTAAGAGCCAACCCAATCGAAACACCAATCTGATTGAGGCCGATCACAGTAAGTTGAACGGTCATACGCCACCTCCCAGCAGCAGGTTCCATAAATTCGGCAGTGCCGGTGACATCATCCAGCCGAAGACATCTACTCCGATGAAGCGTGGAAGGAATACCACAGCCATTAATACGATGGGTCCATACGGGCGAATCACATCCAGAACGCGGGCAATCGGCGGCGGGGCAAAATAGCTGTAGATTTTGTCGCCATCCAGCGGTGCCAGGGGGATCAAATTGAAGAGCATCAAAAGCAGGTTGATGAAAATAAATTCAGATAAAAATTCGTAGGGAGTCGGCAAGAAACTGGCGCCGCCCAGCGTGTCAAACCGATTAATCCAGTTGAGCCGCAGGGGAGCCGCCGCCACAATTGCCATGAGTAGATTGGAAGCCGGACCCGCCAGCGAAACCCACATGTAACCCGCAGGAGACCGACGGCTCAAGGCGTATGGATTGACCGGAACTGGTTTCGCCCAGCCAAACCCAGCCACGATCAACATGAGTGACCCGAAAATATCCAGGTGTTTGAGCGGATTAAGGGTCAAGCGGCCGTTCATGCGGGGGGTATCATCCCCAAACCAGTCAGCCACTTTGGCGTGTGCAAATTCATGCACGGTGAAAGCAATGATCAAGGTAATGATGCGGCTAATCAATTGGGGGAATTCTTGACCAAACATACGGATAATCTCCTGTCAGGCAGCGAGCAGAGGGGATTATAACATGGGTGGTATAATCGCCGCATGCTGCCAGACCTTAGCCTCAATGATACCGTCCGGATGCGCAAACCTCATCCATGCGGCGGCTATGACTGGCGCGTGATTCGCCTGGGGGCAGATATTGGATTGGAATGTTTGAAATGCGGCCGGCATGTGCTTTTGACCAGGCGCGAGTTGAGCCGCAGGATGAAAATCATCCTTACCCGAGGTGAGAATGGATCCCCCGGGTCTGAATAAACCGCATATCCTGTTTTTGTACTCCGATACCGGAGGCGGTCACCGCGCTGCCGCCGAAGCCATCATCGAGGCCATTGGCCTCGAGTATCCGGGACAGGTGACGACGGAGATGGTGGACATTTTTCTGCGCTATGCCCCGCCGCCCATCAACCTGGCGCCGCGGATATACCCGCGCCTATCGCGCATGCCGAATGTCTGGGAAATGGGCTACCGTGCCAGTGATGGGCGGCGCAGGACGCGTTTTGCCTATCGCATGCTGTGGCCGTATGTGCGCCGCAGCTTGCAGCGGTTGATGGTTAACCATCCTGCCAGTTTGATCGTCTCGGTGCACCAGATGATCAACACCCCGGTCGCACGAATAGCGCATGCCTACGGCATACCGTTTGTCACGGTGGTGACCGATTTGGTATCCACGCATGCTGCCTGGTATTCTCCCAGCGCCGACCTGGTCATTGTGCCGACCCAGGCAGCCTTTGACCGCGGGCTGGCTATGCACATGCCAGCTGAACGCATGCAGGTTGTTGGGCAGCCTGTAGCAGATCGTTTTTGCCTACCGCCGGGTGACCGTGTTGCATTGCGCAAGGAGTTAGGCTGGCAATTGGATCAGTTGACGGCTATTTTGGTCGGCGGCGGCGAGGGAATGGGGCCGATGGCTGCGACTGCCTTTGCCATTGACGCAGCACGGCTGCCGATGCAGCTGGTCATTGTGACCGGACGGAATAAGGAATTGCGCATGCAATTGGAGCAACATCCCTGGCAGATTCCCGTGCACATTTACGGCTTTGTCACGGATATGCCGGATTTTATGCGTGCCAGTGACGTGTTAATCAGCAAAGCAGGACCTGGAACCATTTCTGAGGCTTTCATCGCTGGCTTGCCGGTCATTCTCTACAGCAAGATGCCCGGACAGGAAGATGGTAATGTAGATTTTGTGGTGGCGGAAGGCGCGGGGGTTTGGGCACCACAACCACACCAGGCAGTTGCAACCCTGCGCATCTGGCTGGATCAACCAGAGACACGTGCTGCCGCGTCAGCTAACGCCCTTCGTCTGGCTCGCCCGGATGCATCCCGCCGCATCGCCCGCTTGCTGGTGCAAATAGCCGCGCGTTCGTAGCGAAATCCCTCGCAAAATGCGAGTATAATTTAGTCAATGCCTATCCTTGATTCGCGCACCCTGGAATTTTTCAGCCGCAGCGCTGAACAAACCCGCCGTCTGGGTATGCGACTTGGCAGCTTGTTGGAAAAAGGTGACGTCGTTTGTTTGGAAGGCGACCTGGGAGCCGGCAAAACTACTCTGGTGCAGGGTATCGCTCAAGGTTGGGGCTCACTTGACCCGGTCACCAGTCCCACGTTTGTCATTGTCAATGTGTACCGTCGGCCAGATCAGTTAAATTTATATCATCTGGATGCCTACCGGCTGCAAAATGCGGCTGAAGCAGAAGATTTGGATATCGAATTAATGTTGGAACAAGGCGCGTTGGTGGTGGAATGGCCTGAGCGTATTTCAGCTGCACTGCCGCCAGTATGTTTGAAAATAAGTATGCGTTGGATTGCTGACGAACAGCGCGGCCTGGTCCTGTTACCACAGGGCGAGCGCTACGATGCCTTAATCGGCGATTTTCGCCGGCGGGTATTGGGAGGTTAAACTTGCTGCTTGCATTGGATACCTCAACCCAAACCATCGGCATGGCGCTGTTTGACGGTGCTCAAATTGTTGGTGAATCCACCTGGAAAACCCAAAACCACCATACGGTGGAGGTTGCTCCGGCTATTCGGGAACAACTGGACCGCTGCGGTTTGAAAGCAATCGACGTGCAAGCTATTGGCGTGGCACTGGGTCCAGGTTCGTTTACCAGCTTACGCATCGGACTCTCGGTGGCAAAAGGCATGGCTCTGGCTTTGCGTATCCCGTTGGTTGGCGTGCCCACGCTGGACATTTTGGCGTCAGCCCAGCCCAAAAGTGAGTATCCGCTGGCAGTGCTGCTGACGGCTGGACGCGGACGCGTGGCAGTCGGGTGGTACAAGTGGGGTAAGCATTCCTGGGAATCTCAAGGCAGCCCGGAGAACCGTACGGTTGAGGAGCTTTCTGACTTAATCGAAAACCCCACGCTGGTTTGCGGGGAAATGACCGCACAGGAACGTCAGCTCCTGGCGCGCAAACGCAAGAATGTGTTGCTTTCCTCACCAGCTGCATCGCTGCGCCGCCCAGCCTTTCTGGCAGAAATCGCCTGGCGCCGCTGGAAAACCGGCAAGTTGGATGATGTGATCAGCCTGGCACCAATTTACCTTCACTCCGGGGAGGTAATTCCAGGGTGATTGGACCTGGCAACCAAAACCATACGCGCATTCGGCCGATGGAATTGAAAGATGTTGCGCGCGTGCGGGAAATTGATGTGGCCTCATTCACTTTGCCATGGCCGGAACGGTCCTACCGCTTTGAAATTCAGGAGAATCCGGCATCGCGCAACTTTATCGTCGAAGTCGCGAGCGATGGTCAAAATCCGGTTGTGGCAGGTATGATCGTGATGTGGTTCATCATTGATGAAGCGCATATTGGGACTATCGCCATTGACACGCCATACCGCCGGCTGGGTCTGGGAAGGCTTTTGTTGGCTGAGTCGCTGCTGGACGCGTACCGCAGCGGGATTCAGCAGAGCTTTTTAGAGGTGCGCCGCGGTAATCAGCCAGCCATTACGCTGTATGAGCAATTCGGCTTTCAAGTTGCCGGCATTCGACCGCGCTACTATAAAGATAACGGCGAGGATGCACTGCTCATGACGCTCAGTCCGCTCCAGCCCGAGCGGCTGGAAGCACTGCGCCGGAAATAAACTACAGCGACCCCGGGTTTCAATTGGGAGGGATGTTTGGATCAAAAAGAATTATTAAATCAGGTTGCAGCAGAAGTCAGGGTCTGTCAGCTGTGCCAGCTGCATGTTGCACGCAAGAACTCCGTGCCCGGCGAAGGCCTGACCAATGCCGAGGTCATGTTCATCGGGGAAGGCCCGGGATTTTACGAAAATGAACAGGGTCGACCGTTTGTTGGTGCCGCCGGCAAATTTTTGGATGAATTACTGATGCGCGCCCATCTGCAGCGCGAAAAAGTTTTTATTACCAATGTGGTCAAATGCCGCCCTCCCGGCAACCGGGATCCGCTGCCGGAGGAATTAGCAGCCTGCAATGCTTATTTGGAGCGTCAGATCGAAGCCATCAACCCGATTGTGATTGTCACACTTGGCCGCTTCTCAATGGCAAAGTTCATGGGGAATGTCCGCATCAGCGATGTTCATGGACAGTCGCGCTGGGTCAATGGACGGCTGGTGGTGGCTATGTTCCACCCGGCGGCTGCTTTGCACCAGCCTTCCTTGAAGAATGCTGTATTGGATGATTTTGGCCGCCTGCCAGGTTATTTAACCCAGGCACGTACGAATCGCGATAAAATGCAAGCGGTGCAAGCAGCACCTCCCAAAGAAGATGAAAATTTACCGGACGAGGACAGCCCCACCCAGCTGAGCTTGTTTTAGCCTGGCTCCATTTTTCCCTAGCTGGTTTGTCGTTACAGCCTAAATCGAAGGAAGAAGGAATATGACGCAGGATACTCGTCAAGCACTGATTGAGAAGTTAAATAAACGCACCGCCAAAGTGGCAGTGGTCGGCATGGGATATGTTGGATTGCCGCTAGCCGTAGTTTTTACTGAAGCCGGGTTCGATGTGACCGGGATCGACCTGGACTCCCGTAAGGTTGAGGTTCTCAACCGCGGTGAGAGCTATATCCTGGACGTGTCCACCGCTCAGGTGGCTGAATTTGTAAAGCAAGGAAAGCTAAAAGCCACCGCCGATTATTCTGTGATCCGCGATATGGATGCGGTATCCATCTGTGTGCCGACCCCCTTACGTCAGACTGGCGACCCGGATCTCTCGTTTATTGTCAGTGCGGTCGAAGGCCTCGCACCCTATCTCCACCCAGGCATGATCATCGTCCTTGAGTCATCTACTTACCCCGGCACCACCCGCGAAATGGTGCTGCCTACTCTGACGGAAAAAGCGCACCTGGAAGTTGGCAAGGAAATATTCCTGGCGTTTTCTCCTGAGCGAGTTGACCCTGGACGGACAGACTGGACCACCTACAACACACCTAAAGTGGTGGGGGGTATTACTCCCGCCTGCAGCGAGGTGGCTGCCGCCTGGTACAGTCAGGCGATTAAGACCGTGGTGCCTGTTACAACCACGGAAGTGGCAGAGATGGCCAAGCTGTTGGAAAACACCTTCCGCATGATCAACATTGGATTAGTGAATGAGCTGGCGATCATCTGCGACCGGCTGGGGGTGGATGTTTGGGAAGTGATCGACGCAGCCGCAACCAAACCATTTGGTTTTATGAAATTTACGCCAGGTCCGGGTCTGGGCGGGCACTGCATTCCCATCGATCCGTTATATCTTTCCTGGAAGATGAAATCGCTCAATTACACTGCTCGTTTCATTGAGCTGGCATCGGAAATCAACACCGGTATGCCGCGTTTCGTCGTCGGCAAGACACAGGATGCGCTCAACGACCACAAGAAGGCACTGCGCGGCAGCCGGGTGCTGGTGCTGGGTGCCGCTTATAAACCAGATATCGATGATTTGCGCGAGTCACCGGCGCTGGATGTGATCCATCTACTGCAGGAAAAAGGCGCCATTGTCGAGTATAACGACCCATACATCCCGGAAATTCACTATGATGAACTGGACATGGTCTCCGTCCCGGATGTGATGGCGGCGGTCAAAGTTGCCGACTGTGTGGTTATCATTACCAATCATAAAAAATATGATTACCCGGCGATTCTGGCTTCAGCCAAACTGGTGGTAGACACGCGCAACGCGCTGGGCACTGCCGGCCGAACTTCTGATAAAGTGGTGAGGCTCTAATGTCTGGTCGTTACCTGGTAAGCGGCGCGGCTGGCTTCATCGGTGCACGCGTAACGGATTTTCTGACTGCTGACGGGCATGAAGTGGTTGGCATCGACAACCTCAACGATGCCTACGATGTGCGTTTGAAACAGTACCGCCTGGAAAGGCTGAACCTGAAAAATGGTTTTACCTTCTACCGGGGGGATATTTGCGATCGATCGCTGCTCGACAAAATTAGTGCCGAGCAAGGTCATGTCGACGGAATCATCCACCTGGCGGCGCGTGCTGGAGTGCGTGTCAGCACGCAAAATCCGTGGCAAGTGGTCGATACCAATCTGGTAGGCACATTAAACCTGCTGGAGCTGGCGCGGCAGATGCAAATTCCCAAATTCGTGTTGGCATCGACCTCGTCGATCTATGGTGCTGAGCCGCCTTTTCCCACTCCGGAAGAGGCAGATTCCGGTCATCCGCTGCAGCAATATGCCGCTTCCAAGAAGGCAGCTGAGGTCATGAGCCATGTCTATCATCACCTATATGACCTGGATGTGACCATCTTTCGATATTTCACGGTCTACGGACCGGCCGGACGACCGGATTTGGCGCTTTTCCGCTTTGTACAATGGATCGCGGAAGGCCGAATCATCAAAATGAATGGTGATGGCAGCCAAACGCGCGGCTTTACCTACGTGGACGATATCGCGCGTGGTACCATCCTGGGTCTACGACCGTTGGGTTATGAGATCATCAATTTGGGCGGGCATGAGTCGATTTCGATGAACGACTTAATCGCCATGATCGAAGAGATGCTCGGCAAGCGCGGCGAAGTTGTCTACGGACCTTTCCATAAAGCCGATATCATGAACAACCTGGCGGATGTCAGCAAGGCACGCCGCGTTTTGGGCTGGGAACCGCGGGTTGGTCTGCAGGAGGGCGTGCGCAACCTGGTGGATTGGTATCTGGCGGAACGCGAGTGGACCAGCCAGGTGCTTACCGCATGAGCTTGTTCGAACGCCTGACGGCACTGTGGCGCGATGACCCGCTGCTGCGTAAAGTCGTCCGGAATTCCAGTTACCTGTTCTCCGGCAACACCCTTAGTATGGGGCTGATCTTTTTGCAGGGTTTTATGTCCGCTGCGCTGTTGGGCGTGGAAAATTACGGCACACTTGGCCTGATCATTGCCTTTGCCTCCAACGTGAACCGCCTGCTTTCCTTCCGCATGAACGAGTTGGTGGTCAAGCACGGCGGGCATTTCCTGGCGGAGAGCGATCAAACCCGGGCAGCTGCGGTGGTGAAAGTGGCTGGCATCAGCGAGATCATCACCTCCTTCACCGCCTACGGCTTACTGCTGCTGGTGGCGCGCTGGGGTGCGACTGTGATTATCAAAGATAGTTCCACAGTCCCCTGGATTGCGATTTTTGGCCTGGCGCTGCTGGCTAATCTGGCAACCGAAACTTCACAGGCAGTGCTGCAACTGGGTGGTCATTACCGCACCCAGGCGGTGTTGACCCTGTTGCAAAATGTAGTCACTGTCGTGTTGATTGGTGCGGCGTTCTTGTACCAGGGTGGCGTTTTTGAGGTGATGATAGCCTACCTGGCTGGCAAGACTATCTTCGGTCTGGGTATGTTGACTTCCGCGCTGTATCATTCCACGCGCTTGCTGGGAGATCATTGGTGGCAGGCTCGGGCACGCGGCGTTGTGGAATGGCGCAGTTTGATTTCCTTCGCCGTCAGCACAAACCTTAGCCAGACCGTGACCATGATCATGCGCGACAGCGAAGTATTGTGGGTGGGTTTTTTCTTAAACAGCACCGCTGCCGGGTATTACAAATTCGCACTGGCGATTATGAACGTGATTCTGATGCCAATCACGCCGTTTATTCAGACCACCTTCCCGGAGATGACCAAAGCAGTCACCCGAAAAGCCTGGGGTCAAATTCGCAAGCTGTTGCGGCGTACCAGCCTGATCGCGGTAGCCTGGACCGGGGTGGTCACCGTAGGCTTGCTGGTAGCTGGCAATTGGCTGCTGGGTTTATTCAAGGGTGGAGAATACCTGCCAGCTATGCCGCTCATCTGGGTACTGTTGATCGGTTTCAGTTTCGCAAATATTTTTTATTGGAATCGGTCGCTATTGTTGGCGTTTAGCCGGCCGAACTTTCCGCTGGCGGCCGCGACGATTGCCGGTTTGATTAAAATTGGCTTGATGTTCCTGCTGGTTCCCAGATTCGGGGCAGTCATGCAAGCCGCCTTACTCAGCCTGTTCTTCATTCTTTCGATTGGCGCCATGGCAGTGGAAGGACTGCGCGGACTCAAACGCGCTGAACTTCAACCCGTGGTGCTGGAGCAGGCGCTATGAGAATCGCGGTCATTGCACCATCGCGGATACCGTCTAGCACAGCCAACAGCATCAGGGTGATGAAGGTGTGCCAGGCGCTGGCGCAGTTGGGGCATTCGTTGCGGCTGTGGGTTCCCGGCGACCAATCAACCCCCTGGGATCAGTTGATGGATTACTATGGGGTAAAGACGCCATTTGAGATCATCTGGTTACCGAC
>DATMXL010000093.1:0-4038 GCA_035561555.1 Bellilinea sp. | reverse complement strand
AAACAACTATAACTGTGAGCGCGCAGGCTCGAATAAAATCCCCTTCCGGGGACCTTGAAACAACTATAACTGTGAGCGCGCAGGCTCGAATAAAATCCCCTTCCGGGGACCTTGAAACAACTATAACTGTGAGCGCGCAGGGGCTCGAACCCTGAACCAATGGCTTAAAAGGCCACTGCTCTACCATTGAGCTACGCGCCCGTGAGGGGGTATTTTATCACCACCCTGGACAGGCGTCAACGAATTGGGGTGTTTTGCTGACAAAACAAAACAGCGCCGGTTCAGCGCTGTCGGTTACTCCGGTTGGCTGGCGCGCGGGTTCTTGGCTTTAGGCCGCGGGTGCGGGCGCAGGCGGCGCGGTCGGTTGGTGGCGCTGCCGGCGTTGGGGCTGAGGATCAGCGAGAGTTGACTGAGGGCGGACATGTCGTATTCGCGCCGGCCGCAGAAGTCACATACCCAGGCGGGAAAGTCCGGGACGGTGATCAGATCATCACCGATCCAGGTGTAATACGCCACGCTGTGCTTGTGCATCTGACCTGCCTGGCACTCCGAGCATGGCATGGTGAAATCGGAGGGTTTAAATCGGTCTTTCATGTATTAATTATTCGCTTTTACCGTCAAAGGTTGCGAGAGAAGCTTGGCCTCGCTTAATGGCCAGTATACCACCAATGCTTCACCGACCACGCTTTGTTCACTGACAAATCCCCAGCGGTGGGAATCGGAAGACTGATTGCGATTGTCGCCCAATACGAACAGGCTATCTACTGGCACCTCCCAGGCACCCAGGTACTTGGGCGCAGCTGAGATATAGGGTTCCTCCAGTATCTGACCATTCACACGCACCTGACCGGTGTCAATTTCGATGATGTCGCCAGGGATGCCGATCACCCGCTTTATGTAATCTTCCTGTTCTGAATAATGGAAGACGACGATGTCGCCGCGTTGAAATTCGCCTAATTTGTAGGCCATTTTGTTGACCAGCACAAATTCTCCTGGTTGCAGTGTTGGCAGCATGCTGATGTTTTCGACCCGTACCCGCGCCACTACAAAATCAATTAGAAAATATAACACGATAGCCAATGCCAGAGTTTGCACAACCTCTAATAAGATACGAAAGGCGCTTGTCCCCCCCGTATTTGATTCAGGTTCGTCAAATTCTGGGTCAGGCGATAAATAATCGCTCAAAAATTCCTCCGGTAAAGTTGACCTGCATCTTGATTATAGACCCGATTGGAGACAGGGTAAAGTCTGCAAGTTTACACCTGCCGTACAAACGATTAATTGGTTCACTCACTATTCGGCGCGCAGACGGTTGCCGCAGGCACGGCAGAACATATCAGTGGACATGGCTTTGCGACCGCATTTGGAACAGAATATGGGATCAGCACCAGACTGCACGATTTCCGGACGCGAGGCACTTGGACGGTGGCGGCGTCTCCCTGCGCTGACCGAGACCATGTTTCGGTTGCGGGTCACCAGATACCAGACCAGACCACCCAGCACCAGGATCATGCCAACCCCGCCTAAAACCCACGGCAGAATGTCGTTGGCGTTTACACGACCAGCAGCATCACCGCTGGCAGCCTGCACTGGCTGGACAGATTGGCTGCTGAAACTTAATTCGGCATCGGGCTTGTTGTAACCAAAACGGACTGTGAAGGGAGTGCCAGCATCCACGCTGCCGACCGTTTTGGTGAAGTAGGTCAGTCCATCTTCCTGAACCGCGCCGGGGCCAAAATCTGGCAGGATGCGCATGTCCGAGGCGTTGACCGGTTGCTGGACTGCCACCACCAGGTTATTGACGGTGAAATCACCATTCCAGGTATATTCAAATTGGCGCTGGGCAGCATTGAAGGTCAATCCGGGGTCATAATATTCAAGCTGCAATTCGGGCGCCGGGGTGGTGAAAGTGACCTTCAACCAATCACCTTGAATTTCAGACGTGTAAGCCAGGTTATATAACAGGCCGTCCATGTCCTTCATCGCCAGATTGTACGGAGCACCTGCGCTGCTTGGGATGCGTAGGCTCATTTGCGCAGGCAGGGTCCCCACGGATGAAAGGGTGATCTTGTAAATCACCAGCACATCGGTGCGGTCATATTCCGGCCATAATCCGATTTCCATAAAGTCGATGACCGGCTCGGATTGCGCGCGGGCAGTTCCGGTGAAGAATAATCCAGCTAACAACACAACAATAATAAATACACGGCGCATGCGGGCAGCTCCCAGGGAAGTAGACCAGAATTTGTGGCAATATTACCACAAATGACCCTGCATGCCATGCTGATGCTGACCTATTTGGGCGTAATTTTTTTAGCAATTCTGGTAGATCCAAGGTTACGCTAGCCGTGAACATAAGGGATATAGGGTATAATCCAGGCTGCATGTTACCGGAAACCCCGCGAGAGAGAAGCCGCCTGTGACCCGCCGCCGTTCAGTCGACGATTTGAGCGCTGATGAGTTGCGCAGGTTGCTGGTCGATAAGCGCCGGGCAGACCGAGAGATAAGGTTGGAGCGTTACCGTCGCAGCGGGCGGGTAGTCAGTGCAGCGCAAGTTGAGGAAAGCAGCGACGGTGGCTCAGGAACATGGCAGGGCGGTTCTGAACGGTCTGGTGCCAGTCCAAAGCGCAAGACCTGGCTGGATCATGTGTTATTGTTCGTTGAAATCGCAGCAGTGATTGGCCTGGGGTATGTGCTGTTCAATGGCGTCACATTGCTGAGGGACCTTAACAAAGAAGTAACCAATGTGCTGGTGCAGCCAACGCTGACACCAACCGCCATCATTCAGGCGGTAGTTCTGCCATCCGGTCACACTCCGCCCAATTCACCGGAGGGGGTGCAGTTCAACGAAGCCGAAATCCCGGAACATTTGCGGCCGCTGGTACAGACCATGGCAAATTTACCATTGCCAACCCCCAGCCCGCAACAGGCAGTGCGCATTCAGATCCCGGCACTCGACATCGACGCTCCCGTGGTCCAGGGAGACGGCTGGGAGCAGCTTAAGAAAGGTGTTGCGCAGCACCCTGGCACTGCCGACCCCGGCCAGAATGGCAATGTGGTGCTTTCAGCGCATAATGACGTGTTCGGCGAGATTTTTCGCCATCTAGACCGGCTGCAGGAAGGCGACGAAGTGATCGTGTACACCAATCAGCGCGCATTTGTATACGTCGTCAAGCAGACCCAGGTCGTGGAACCTACCCAGGTCGAGGTCATGGCAGCCACTCAGGAACCCGTAGTAACCTTGATTTCCTGTTATCCGTACTTAATCGATGACCAACGCATTGTGGTAACAGCATTTTTGGAAGAAGAACGCTAGGCATTATTTCTTAAGGAGTATTTCATGTCAAAGAAACAGAAACGCAGCGTTTCGACCCATTCACCGAAAGTGGAGACTCCGCTTAAAAGCGCCGTCGCAGCTCCAAGCCGCAGCAGCGGTTCAGGTGAGTTCAACCCGGATTACGGCTATGTCATTAAGGATCTCAAACGGATCGGCGTCTTAGCAGGCTCGTTTTTTGTGCTGCTGATTGCCCTGGCCATTTTCCTACGGTAATTAAGCACAAAATCAGATCCGGTTGATCACCGGACCCAATTTGCTGGACGAAGAAAATGCCCGGCGTTAAGCCAGGCATTTTTGATTTAATAAATCGAAGAAGTGCTCGCCGAAATTGGTTTTCAGCCGCCCGTCGCGACTGCCACCAGCGTCAGACGATCACCCGGACGCGGTTGCTCATCCATCACCATCACCGGATCACTCATTTCGTTGTTAATGATAAACATATTTGAACTGAGGAAGGACCGACCGTCACAATCAATCAGCACGCCGACCAGGTCCGGATAGAGCTTGCCCAAACGCTGGACTATGTCAGCATAAGTTTCCCTTGGACTCACCGGCATCTCGATTTCTGGTACTCCAGCTACCAGACGTGCCAGATTGGTAAATTCAACCGTTATGCTGCTGATATTTTCTTTCACCAGACTCATGGCAATCCTCGCTTCAGCACCAATAATATTTATCAATTGCTTAATAAATATTATACC
>DATMXL010000092.1:0-9887 GCA_035561555.1 Bellilinea sp. | reverse complement strand
GAATCAGAATGGCAGCCAAGCAATTGGTATTTTCGGAAGACGCACGACGCCGCTTGAAGGCCGGTATTGATGTAGTAGCCAACGCTGTGGCCACGACATTAGGACCCAAAGGCCGCAATGTGGCTTTAGATCGCAAATTCGGTTCCCCCACCATCACCCATGACGGTGTGACCGTGGCCAAGGAAATCGAACTGGAAGACCCGTTTGAAAATATGGGTGCCCAGCTTCTCAAGGAAGCCGCCACCAAGACCAACGACATCGCTGGCGATGGCACCACCACCTCGACCGTTTTGGCACACGCCATCGTCACCGAGGGTTTGAAAACTCTGGCTGCTGGCGCCAATCCTATGCTGCTCAAACGCGGTATCGAAGCCGCCGCTAAGGCCGTTGCCGATGGCATCCGCGCTCAGGCGATCACGATTACCACCAAAGAAGAAATCGGCAGTGTCGCCACCATCTCCGCCCAGGACGGCGCAATCGGTTCCCTGATTGCCGAAGTCATGGACAAAGTTGGTAAAGACGGCGTCATCACTGTGGAAGAATCCAAAGGCCTCGAGTTCGAGACCGAATACGTGGAAGGTATGCAGTTTGACCGCGGCTACATTTCGGCTTACTTCATCACCGATCCCGAACACATGGAAGCCAGCATCAGCGAGCCGTATGTCTTGATCTACGACAAGAAGATATCGGCTGCCCAGGACATCGTCCCCGTGCTGGAAAAACTGGTACAGGTTGGCAAACGCGAGCTGGTGATCATCGCTGAAGACATCGACGGCGAAGCGCTGGCAACCCTGGTGCTCAACAAACTGCGCGGCATGCTCAATGTTCTGGCAGTCAAAGCCCCCGGCTTTGGCGACCGCCGCAAAGCCATGCTGCAGGACATCGCCACGCTGACCGGCGCCTCAGTCATTTCTGAGGAAACTGGCCGCAAGCTGGAAACCACCACTTTAACCGACCTCGGTAAAGCCGAAAAAGTCGTCGCCGATAAAGACAACACGACCATCGTCGGCGGCAAGGGTGTTGATACCGAAATCCGCGGTCGCATCGAGCAGATCCGCGTCGAGATCGACAAGACCACCAGCGATTACGATCGTGAAAAACTGCAGGAACGTCTGGCCAAATTGTCCGGCGGCGTTGCCATCATCCGCGTTGGTGCTGCTACCGAGACCGAGTTGAAAGAAAAGAAACACCGCGTGGAAGACGCTCTTTCCGCGACCCGTGCCGCAGTTGAAGAAGGTATCGTCCCCGGCGGCGGTGTGGCACTGATCAACGCCATGTCAGCGCTGGATGGTATGAAACTCGACAATGATGACGAGCAGATCGGCGTCAATATTGTGCGCAAAGCACTGGAAGTTCCCATGCGCAAAATCGTCGAAAACGCCGGCAAAGAAGGCTCGGTCGTGATCGAGAATGTCCGCCAGGCACAGAAGCGAGACAACGACAACAAGATCGGTTACGATGTGCTGCGTGACGAGTACATGAACATGGTTAAGGGCGGCGTTATCGATCCCGCCAAGGTCACCCGCGGCGCGCTCGAGAATGCTGCTTCGATCGCCGCCATGATCCTGACCACCGAAGCTCTGATCACCGATGTACCGGAGAAGGAAAAACCCGCTCCTCCTCCGATGCCCGAATACTAAATCGTTGAGTAACTGTAAGCCGGCTGTGGAATTCTCCACAGCCGGTTTTGCATTATAATCAGGCGCATGCCTTCCCCGAAATTGAAGAAAATAATAGCTTTCGGGCTATTTACAGCTTTTGTTCTGGCAGCGCTGAGCGGCTGCCGGTCTGTGACTCCGCAGCCAAGGGACCTGACTGCGACAGCTGAAATCCCTGCTCAGACGGATACGCCAGCTGCGACAGCTACCGTAACCCCTACGCCAGAACCCGGCGCCCTCATGGTCAATGGCGAGAGCGTACCACTAAGCGAATTTGATGCCCAGCTGAAGCAACTGCAGGCTGCCGATGCTGAATTGGCAAAGACCCGTACACCGGAAGAACAGCGCCAAATGGTGCTTGACGAGTTGATAGACCAGACTCTGCTGGCTCAGGCTGCTTATGCCGCTGGTTTCGTGTTGGATGATGCCGGGTTGCAGCAGCGCATCGACGCACTGGCAGCCGACCTGGGCGGTCAGGCTGCGTTGGATGGCTGGATTACAACGATGGGACACACCTCCACCAGTTTCCAATCCGCTTTGCGGCGGGCAGCTGCGAGCGCCTGGCAGCGGGATACGTTGATGGATAGCGTGTCAGAGTCAGCCGAACAGGTGAATGCTCAACAGATATTAGTGCGCAGCCCCGACACCGCTGCCGATATATTGCGCCGCTTGAATGCTGGCGCGGAATTTGCAACCCTGGCAGCAGAGTATGATCCAATAACGAAAGGTATTTTGGGTTGGTTTCCCCACGGATACCTTACCCAACCAAAGGTCGAAGAAGCGGCTTTTGGATTGGAACCCGGAGCTTTCAGCGCAGTCATTGAAACCGACTTTGGTTATCACATCGTTTATGTACTGGAACGAGAAAATGATCGGACATTATCTGTGGATGCCAGACTGACCTTACAACACAAAGCAATTGAAAATTGGCTGGTGGAACAGCGTGCAGCTGCCACGGTCGAAATTCTCGTGCCATAGCAGGGGGGATTAATCGTATGGATCCTGAACTTTTGTACAAACAGATGATTGCCAGGAAGCCGCACGTTCGGGAAAACACCTGGAACGCGCTGACCATCCTGGCACTGCTGGCGACGCTTGCAATAGTAGTCGTCCTGCTGGTTATATTTAATGACCCCGCCGCCGGAATCAATCCTTATCCACCGCCGGCGAAACCAGCCAAGGTGGGTCAGGCAGCTGCGCTTACCACAGCAACCGACCTGCTGCCAACCTGGACGCTCACAATCGAGCCAACGGCAATTGCCGCGACGGAAATCCCCGCAGTACCTGATCTCAGTGTCGTGAAGCCGACCACAGCCGTGATCGTTTTGGAAGCCACTCCGGCTGTATTGTATGAGGCCCAACCGACCTCTGAACCAGTGAAGCCGGGAAAATTCGCTTTTGGCTTGCAGGCGAATCCGCAAGGCATTTCAGCCAGCCTGTACCAACCTACCCGGGCTTGCGCCTGGATGGGGGTTGCCGGACGAGTGTTCGACATCCAAAACCGCCCGGTCAAGGGCATCCGGGTATTAATCACCGGGTGGTTGAATGGACATACAGTCAATTTGTTGAGTTTAACTGGCACAGCTTTACAATATGGGCCATCCGGTTATGAATTTTCCCTTGCAGAAACCCCGGATGCAACCAGCGGACAGTTGAAGATTCAATTAATGGATCAATCGGATTTACCGCTGTCCGACGTGGTTGTGCTGGATACCTATGTTGAATGTGAAAAGAACCTGATCCTGGTGGATTTTAAACAGACCGGTTTAGCCGCAGGACAATAGAATTAAACGTTATTCGTAGGTTGGGTTTCGGGATGACCCGATAATCCATTCCCCTAGTCCGCCTCTCAATACCGGAACCCAACAGATTAAAGGTGTTGGGTTTCAGGGCTGCGAATATTCCTGCCAGAAACCTTTATGTCCATCGCCCTTCACACCCTGTGTGCCCTGTGGGCAACCCAACCTACAAAACTACGGGATTTATTCCCGTCGAGTGGTTTTTCTCGGCTTGAACTCCATCACTTCGTCACCGGCAAAGAGCCCGGTGAGGGGTTCGGCATTCAACGCCATGACCCGGCTGTTGGCAAAAAACTCGAATTCGAAATTTGTCTCGTCACCGGCACTCTTCCCGGGAATCGGCATTAATCGGGCGGTAAGCGGTTTATCCAGGCGCTGAGAGAGCACAGCGATATCCAGGAGAATCGCTGCCAGCTGTTCCGCTGTGGCTTCTCCTGGCAGGGGAATGGTATCTAGACCGGTGCCGCATACTGAGGAAACCATGACCAGGTCGCGCACGGTCAGACTGCCTTCGGCTGCCCGCGCTGCCAGAGTTGAGTCCTCCAGCACTGGCAGCATCAGACCATTAAATCCGGAACGTGGCCAATTTCCGCGATCAAGTGTGTCTGCCAAAAACGCCGCGGCGGCTAATGTACCGGAAAGCCCCAGTCGCGCTAATCCCAGCGTTTCCAGCGCAGCCCCGCTCGAGCAAGTGTCGGACGGGTAGGGTGCTAACGAATAATCTACACCCAGGAAGCGCACACCAAAGCGTTGACAGGGTTCCGCCATAGCGTCCTGAAGCTGTCTGGCATGCTCCTCCAGCTGTTGGATTAATTCCTGGCGGGCAGATTCCAGTGAGGCTGCTTGCTTGAAGACGGTCAGCGCCAGGTCGGCTGATTCAACAGCCAGTGCTACAGCCGGTGGTTCACCGGCCGTGTGATAAGCCGATGGTAAAAATGGCGAACCTGGCGGCACGGTGCCCAGCGCCGCAAAACGCAAATTGGTAAATCCATCCGGTGACATTCGGGAAGCCTGTGCAATGATCTGGCTGCAAGCGCGTACGGCTGATAATGAGACCTTGCCGAAAGGCAGTGTCATCAACCCCGTGACAAATACCGAATCGGTCGCGGCTAAAATAGCCGGAACCGACAAAAAACTGTCTGGAAATGTGGCGTCCGCGGGGCCAAGCGAAAGGTAATTGAATCCGCGCTCACAGGCCAACCCTTGATATTTCACCGCTGTGGCTGCCATTGCATCGGCCCCCAAGCTTTTCGCCCAGCCAGGAAACGGCGAAGTAGCCAACCGCAAGGATTGCACCGGAAACCCTATTCGCTGGACGGCGTTTTTGGCGGCATGTGCGAATAAGGCCAGGTTGTCTAAAGGCTCGGAGAGCCCGCCGATAGCCGGATCGTAAAACGTGGTGATGGAGCGGATATTCACATATTCCTCTGACGGACGACTTCATACAACAGGATCGACGCGGCCATAGCCGCGTTTAAGGATTCAGCCGCACCGGGCATAGGGATGTGAAGCAAGCCGTCAGCCGCGGCAAGGGCAGCCGGTTGCGGCCCATCGGCTTCCGATCCAATCACCAATGCGACAGGCTGCCGCAGGTCAGTTTGCCAGCAAGGGCTGCCGCCGCTTGAATCGGCGATCAACAAGGCAGCAGGCATGGTGTGCTTTTGTTTGCACACATCTAAAATTTCTGGCCAATCTAACGTCAACAGCGGCAGGTGAAAATGAGCTCCCATGCCAGCCCGTACTACTTTAGGCGAGTACACATCCACGCTTCCGGGCGTCAGGACTACGCCCTGGGCACCAGAGGCAGCCGCGCTGCGCAGGATGGTACCGAGGTTACCAGGGTCGCGAATTTGGTCAAGCACCAACAGCAGGTCCCAGTCAGCGGGCAGTGTGGCAGCTGGTTGCGGGACCAGTGCTAATATTCCTTGGGATGTATCCGTATCTGACAGGCTGTGCAGAATGCGACCATCCACTTCCTCGATCGCACTGCCAGCGGAACCGAATATATCTACCAATTCGCGTCCGCGCGGCGATAAATCGCTGCTGAATAATACTTCTTCGGGTACGAAATTTGCTCGAGCAGCCTCCTCAGCCAACCGTACGCCCTCGATGACGAACAGTTTTTCCTGCTGCCTGTCCTTGCGGTTAGTCAGCAGTGCGCGGATGTGTTTTATTCTTGGGTTTTGGGTTGAAGTGATCATGAGCTTGAGGTTTAGTATATCTGGTTCTATTAAAAATATACACGGGACGACGCAGGTCATCCCGTGTGAATTCGCTTTGCAGAGCCGCTTTTATAGGGCAATCAGGCTGATTTGGCCTGGGTGACGATGACAGTGAAGGCTTGCGGGTCGCGCACAGCAATATCGGCCAGCATCTTGCGATTCAGATCGATATTGGCTTTGCGCAAAGCGAACACCAACCGTGAATAGGTGATGCCGTTTATGCGCGCTGCGGCGTTGATACGGGCGATCCACAGCTTACGCAAGTCGCGCTTGCGGGTGCGGCGGTCGCGGAACGAATACCACAGAGCCTTCAGCATGGCTTCATTTGCCCGGCGGAAGAGCAGGTGCTTTGAGCCTCGCTGACCTTTGGCTAATTTTAAGATCTTTTTATGACGCAGATGGCCTTGAGGGCCGCCTTTTACTCTCATTCTGACTCCTTTGCGAACCCCTGGGCGCCGGTGAAATCACCTGTTGCGAGCACCCAACAGCCGCACAAAAAATTACTCAGTCCCTACTTTTTGAGGTAGGGCGCCAACCGTTTGACACGCTTGATGATACTTTCACCCTCAACGGGGATCATCTCGCTCAATAATGCTTTGACGCGCTTCGAAGTGCGGCGGCGCAAATGGCTTTTGCCGCCCTTGGTGCGCACCAGGATGCCAGACCCGGTCAAGCGGAACCGTTTTGAGGTCGCCTTGTGGGTCTTCATCTTGTATTTCTGGTCTTTGAGCTTGCGAGGCACAGTGTTACTCCTCTCGTTAAACTAAATGCGGTCTGCT
Organism: Bellilinea sp.; assembly: GCA_035561555.1. GTDB lineage: Bacteria > Chloroflexota > Anaerolineae > Anaerolineales > Anaerolineaceae > Bellilinea. The sequence goes on along the minus strand of DATMXL010000092.1, from coordinate 3,429 downwards.
TGCGCGACCGCAAATTATAACAGAATATTCAGGAATCGGAAGATTCAGATCTGATTGCTGGACGGAGCTGCCTACTCGACGGGTTCGGTATGGGCTTCTTCGGCGGTTTTCTTCTTGCCGGTTTTGATACCATTCAGAACCATGGTCATGGTCTTGCCTTCGATGATCGGCGCTTGTTCAACGGCGGCGATATCCGCCAGTTCCTGAGCGATCTCGCGCAGGTCTTCCAGTGCCAGTTCGGGGTAGTCAATTTCACGCCCGCGGAAGCGAACGGTCACCCGGACTTTCATCCCATCCAATAACCAGCGGCGCGCATCGCGGGTTTTAAAACCGCGGTGATGTTCGTTGGTCTTTGGGCGCAGGCGGATCTCTTTGATTTCGATCTTCGTCTGAGATTTACGAGCTTCGCGATCTTTCTTGGTTCGTTCATAAAGGAACTTGCCAAAATCCATCACGCGAACCACAGGCGGCACCGCAGTACCAGCAACCTCGACAAGATCCATGTCGGCTTCTCTCGCGATCCGTAGAGCTGTTTCGATCGGGATGACCCCCAGATTCTCCCCTTTTGGCCCTATTGCGCGCACTTCTGGCACGCGGATCGCCTCATTTATCCGGTAATTAGTGGTACTAATGGGCTTTCTCCTCTCTTATAACTCGACGCATTGATTTAAAGAAATCCGTTTGTTGTTAACGGATATCAATGCTTGATATTACCATATTCGGCTGCGAATAGTCAAATGAATTTGACCTTTTTGACCGTCCCCCAGGCAGTGATATCAATATTCGAACCAGATCGTGACCGGGCCGTCATTTTCGATGTCAACCAGCATATGCGCGCCAAACTCGCCTTGCTGAACGGGGATTCCGTGACTGGCCAGGGAAGCCGCAAAGTAATCCACCAGTGGGCTGGCATACTCCGGTAACGCAGCGTTGATAAACGAAGGCCGGTTGCCGCGGCTGGTATCGGCATACAAGGTGAATTGGGAGACCACCAGTGCCTGCCCGCCAACCTCTTGAATGGAAAGGTTCATTTTGCCCTGGTCGTCTTCGAAAACGCGCAGGAGGGCAATTTTTTTCGCAAGCGCGGCAGCGACTGCCTCTGTATCGGATGGACCAACCCCTAACAAAATCACATAGCCGTGCTGAATGGAGGCGATAGTTCGGCCTTCCACCTGCACGCTGCCGCGGCGGACGCGTTGAACGACCGCGCGCATCAGGCGAAACCGATGGCGCTGCGCACGATGGTCATGGTTTCTTCCGCCAGCCCCCGCGCACGTTTAGCGCCATCCGCCAGCACATCCCAGATGTAGTCGGGGTTTTTATCCAGCTCGGCGCGGCGTGCCCGGAAAGGTTCCATATGAGCGTTCAGGTTTTTGGCTAGCAGCATCTTGCAGTCCACGCAGCCGATGCCAGCCCGGCGGCACTCCACATTGACCATGTCAATCTCTTCGGCTGAGGAGAAAATCTTGTGCATGGAGAACACATTACAGATATCCGGGTTGCCCGGGTCGCTGCGACGTATACGTGCCGGGTCGGTAACCATTTGCATTACACGTTTTGTGGTTTCTTCAGGAGTGGCAGCCAGTTCGATGTGGTTGTTGAGGCTTTTGCTCATCTTCTGTACCCCATCGATACCTAGCACCTTTGGGATAGCGGTCGCTTTCATTTGCGGCTCTTTAAGCACCGCCTTTCCGTAGCGGTAGTTGAAAGATCGGACCACCTCGCGGGTAAATTCGATGTGCGGCGCCTGGTCAATGCCTACCGGGACGAAATCTGTGCCATACAAAAGGATGTCAGCTGCCATCAACACCGGGTACCCCACCAATCCATAGTTGACGTTATTCGGGTTCTCGCGGACTTTGTCTTTGAAAGTGGGCAGATCGGTCAATTTTCCCAGGGGAGTGACCATAGACAGATAGGTATGCAGTTCCATTACCTGCGGAACGTGCGACTGGATGAAAATGATCGATTCTTCCGGACGGATACCTGCAGCCAGCCAATCCAGTGCCATATCATAGGTGTTTTGGCGCAGTTCCTGAGTGGAATCCAGAGTGGTCAATGCGTGAACATCTACTATGCAATACACGCAATCGTAATCCTCTTGCATCGATACATAATTTTTAATGGCACCCAGGTAATTACCAAGATGCTGCCGTCCGGTGGGGCGGGCGCCAGAAAAAACGCGTCCCTTTTTGGTCATGATGAAGTGCCTTCCTCGATTATTTTGGTGATCAGTGTGGTTATTTCGCCGGGAATAGCGTGTCGGTGAAGTTCAACCTTGGAAAAAATCAACTTGTCGTTGACCGTGATTTCAAATCGTCCGCCAGAAGAGGGGAGTAGAGTCAAAGATTCAATTTCGCGTTCAAAGTACATAAGCAGGTCGGTTGCCAGACTGGCAGCCCGGTCGGTGTAATGTCAAACGGTGCAATATTGAATGCTGATGTTCAGCCGCATTTGCTTCTCCTGGTGACGGATCAATTTTGTCAAAATTATAATCTAGGCATAGGATTTGGTACAATCCGCTTATGGTTGATCCCCGAATCAAACCAGCGCGACGGCACGTATCGAAACGGATTTTCGATGTAATTATTTCCAGCCTGGTTCTGGTGATTTTTTCGCCTGTGATGGCTGCGATCGCGCTCATTCTGCTAATTAAGCACGGCCGGCCGGTCATTTTTAGTCAACCCCGTCCCGGTTTAAAAGGCAAGGTATTTACCCTATATAAATTCCGTTCCATGTCGAATGAATACGATCATTCCGGAAAGCCACTATCCGATACTCAGCGCATTACACCTTTCGGTCGTTTTCTGCGTGCCACCAGCCTGGACGAACTGCCTGAGTTGTACAATGTGCTGCGCGGCGAGATGAGCCTGATCGGTCCGCGCCCGTTATTGGTTGAATATTTACCCCGCTACTCCGCGGAACAAAACCGCCGCCACGATGTGTTGCCCGGCATTTCCGGCTGGGCGCAGGTCAATGGCCGTAATGCGCTCAGTTGGGAGCAGAAATTCGCATTGGACGTCTGGTATGTAGACCATTGGTCTTTCTGGCTGGACCTCAAAATAATATTTATGACAATTTGGGCAGTTTTACGCCGGCACAACATCACCCCGCCAGGACAGTCTTCCATGGAGGAATTCCTGGGGTAGGGGAATGACTCACCCCGGCGGCACGGAGATCACAAAGACGGTCACAACCCCATCCAGGTGTCGAAATATTGGTTCTATGCTCATTTGCACAGAATTATTGCATGTATTCACTTATGAGATTAATTGAAGATTTGGTCTCCGTGACCTCTGTGGCTAGTATGATAATAACAAGGACACGGCAGACCGATCGTGTCTTGGTCCGAAGAGACCGTCACAGAGCATGGGTCGCCGTGTCCACGAACAAATTAGCCCGAACAGTTGTGTGGACGTCATAGTCCGT
>DATMXL010000091.1:0-10555 GCA_035561555.1 Bellilinea sp. | reverse complement strand
CCTGGCACACCGGACGGTGACCGTTTTGAGGTGCTTTTCACATTGGTCGAGGCGTACGAAGAAAAACAACATCCCATTTTGCCGCCAGACCCGGTCGAAGCCATCAAGTACTTTATGGATAGCCGCGGCCTGGACCGGCGCGATCTGGAGCAATACCTCGGCCCGAGTGGACGCGTTTCAGAGGTTTTGAGCCGCAAGCGCCCATTAACTCTTGCGATGATCCGGAAGCTAAACGCAGGCTTGGGCATTCCTGCAGAGATTTTGATCCAAAGCTCAAAGCACGCTTAGGCGACCCACCCTGTTATTCAGGCCAAATGCTGCCGGCGCGTACCACCCCGCCAGCCGGCACATCGGCTTTGACTGTGGCGCCGTTGCCAATGCGCGTTCCAGCACCAATGTTTACTTCCAGGTTGACCGTCCCGCCCATACCGATCAACGTGCGAGCGCCAACCTGCACACTGCCGGCCAAAATGGCGCCCGGCGAGATATTAACCATTTCCCCCAGGACGCAGTCATGCGAGAGGATGGCGCCAGTATTGACGATGCAGCCAAAGCCAACCCGCACTGCGCTGCCGACATATGCCTGCGCGAAAACCTGCACGCCGGCGGCAATCTCGGCGCTGGCTTCCACCACGGCGCGGGGGTGAATCACAGTCGGGAAGTCAAAACCGGCTTGCTTTAAATTCTCGAACACTTTCAATCGCGGTGCCAGGTTGCCAATGCCGCCGACTGCATTGACCGCCAGGGAAACGCCGCGGTCACGCAGGGCTGGAAGCACTGCAACGCCGCCAAGCACCGGCACGTCCAACACACTGCTGCCAACCGGCAGTCCATCGTCCACGATGCCGATCACCCGGAAGGTGTTTTGCAGGCGCACTAAATCCACCAACGATTTGCCGTGCCCGCCGCCGCCGTAGATGATCAGCGATTTCTCGTCGATGTCGAGCACCGGAAGCGTCACAGGCGCCGGTGCGAACCTGTGCACCACGGCCTCAGTCACAAAGGTGTTGAGCGGCAGACTGTTCAAATCCACGCTCAAGGCACGCGCCAGGGCCAGCGCCGGCTGGGTGATGCGCAGCCCGGCTGGCAGATCGTCTGCGGCTGTTCCGATAGCTTGGGGGGCAGCCGGCAGCGGGATATCCAGCGAGCTGCCAAGGTAGCACAGCATCTGTCCAGCGCTGACCGTGTCCCCCTGCTTAAAAACCAATCCAAGCACGTACCCGCTGCTATCCGCGGTTAATTCCATGGTCGATTTGGTGGTTTCCAGCACCGCTAACACTTCACCGGTGTTGATGTTTTGGCCATTTTGCACGCGCAGGTCCACCAGCAGCGACTCGCGCTCATTGGGATTGAGTTGTGGAATGAGAACCGGGGTCAGTTCAGACATGCAGCTGGGCTCCAATCGTTTCGGCGGCGTGTAAAATGTCATCCACATCGGGCAGGGTGCTGCGTTCCAGACCAGCGGCTGCCGGCACAGGCGTTTCCGCAGCTGCCACGCGTCTGGCAGCTTTCAATTGTCCACCCAGGACCTCCGCGCAGCGCGCCAGGACCTCAGCGCCCCAACCGGCCGAAAGGGTACCTTCCTCAATTGTCAATAAATGGCCCGTGCGGCTTACTGACTCCAGCAGTGGGGTGGCATCCAGCGGTGATAATTGGGTGAGGACGATCAATTCGGCGAAGATCTCGCGCTCATAGGCCAGCTTGACCAGCGCCTGGCGTGCCAGTTCGGCCATGTAGCCGTAGGCAGCCAAGGTCAATGTGGGGGCAGGTGCGTTGCGCATGGAGAGGCGATAAGCCGGGAAGATCTCGGCGCTGCCAGCCCTTTCAACCGTGAAATCACTGGCTGCGGCAGCGTCAACCAGCGGTAAACCGTAGAGCAGTTTATGTTCGACAAACAACAGCGGATCATCCTGCTGCAGTATGGCGCGGTAAAGCAGCTCGCCGGGGTCGCCAAAATGACTGGCAGCCACCACCTTCAAACCGGGGATTCCCAAAAAGAGCTTTTCAAGTGATTGCGAATGGGTCGGACCGTAGCCGCGCCTACCGCCCATGGGCGTGCGCAGCACCAGCGGCACCGACACTTGCTCGTTGTACATCCAGCGCAGTTTCGCCGCCGTGTTAACCAGGGAATCAACAGCCAGGGTGCTGAAATCGCCAAACATGATCTCGACCACCGGTCGCAGCCCGCGCAGCGCCATGCCGGTTGCCAGACCAGTCATGCCAGCCTCGGATACTGGGGTGGTCAACACCCGCTGCGGAAAAGCGCTCGATAAGCCGCGCGTGACCTTGAACGCTCCGCCGTATGGATCAAGGATGTCCTCGCCCAGCAGAACCACACGCGGGTCGTCGCTTAATGCGCGCAGTAGGCCACTGGTCAACGCCTCGAGCACTGCGGTCACAGGACACCACCGGCAGGCGGATCGGCCAGGGCTTGGTCAAAGGCAGCCTGGACCAGGGCACCAATCTCAGCTTCCACCTCATTCTTGAGGTCTGGTTTGAGGTGTCTGCCGTGCAGCGTCAACGGATCGCGGGTCTGGCGCAGCTCATCCACCAGTTCGACCGGGCGGGTATCATCCGATTTGGAATGCGGGCCAAAGCGGGCGGTATTCAAAATGAGCGCCTGAGGGCGCTGCTCCTGACGAACGGAGGCGATCAAGGGTTGAACGGCCGAAGAAATTTCGCTTACGTCCGAAGTATCCATTTCCCGGACCGGGATGCCGAAGGCGGCAAGCCGTCCTGCTACACTGTCAGCCATCGCCTGATCCGTCGGGGTGGTCTGGGCGATATGGTTGTTTTCGATCACGATCAATAGCGGCGCTTGCCACAGACTGGCGAAATTAAGCGCCTCGTAAACGCTGCCCTCGCCCAGAGCGCCGTCGCCGGCAAAAACGACGGTGATGGTTTGCCGTCCCTGCATTTTTTCAGCCAGAGCTATGCCAGTAGCCAGAGGCAGGGTGCTGCCCAAAATGCCATTGGAGTAAAAGTTGCGCCAATGCAGGTGCTGCGAGCCACCTCGGCCGCCGCACACGCCGCTGACCCGCCCCATCAATTCGCCAAACAGCGCGCGCGGATCGCCGCCGTAGGCCAGAAAGTGACCATGGCAGCGGTGGTTGCTGACCACGATATCATCCGGTTCCAGGTTGGAGATGACCCCCACGGCGTTGGCTTCCTGCCCCAGGTAGGTGTGAGTGGTACCGCTGAAAGCTCCGCGGCGGTACTCAGCCAGGATGGTTTCTTCGAAGCGGCGGATAAGCACGAGGCTGCGGTACAGGTCCAGCGCATCAGTCATGCAGCCATTTTAACCGATAAAACGCAGGGGTAACGGTCAGCTTGTTCAGCGATCTTTGTGGGCACTATATGATGTTGTGATGTTGTGCTCCCGCCTTGGCCGGTCCAGCAGGAATTTGGCCGGGATGATTAAAATGACCATCATAGATCCTACAACCAGCAGCAGCGGTTGACCACGCAGCGTCATCAGCAGCACCCCGGTCCCGGTACCGATCCCGGCACCCAGGTCGGAATTGTGGGTGATCAGGTAGATCAGTCCGTAAATGATCAAACCCAGTGCCATTTCAAAATTGGCCAAAACCAACAGACCGCCCAAAGTAGTTGCCAGCCCCTGTCCGCCACGGAAATGGGCAAACACCGGAAAGTCATGGCCCACTACGGCAAAAGCCAATGCCAGCAGCTGCCAGCCCAGGTCAAGCCCTGATACCCGGGCGATCCAAACAGCCAGCGCCCCTTTGGCAAAATCGATCAGCGCGACCAAAATGCCGGTGCTCCAGCCGAACTGCGCTTTGGTATTGTGCGCCCCCATATTGCCATCGCCGAGGATGCGAATATCCACGCCCCCCAATCTGCGCACGACGATCACGGCGGTGGGAATCGAGCCCAACAAATAGGCTGCAAGGAGTACCACAATCGGCATACAAGCGCCTCTATTATTCATTATAGAGAGAATTTGCCCGGTTGAACCGGCCAATTTTGCCATTAACGGTATAAATAGAGCGGATCCCAGTCGATTTATCGGCACAAATAGTTGCCGAAAAGTTGTGAATTGTCAGACATGACACAATGGGTCTATAAGAGTGATATATTACAATTGACATCGCCTGAGATGTGATTAATATATAACAGCCTTGAATATTCAGGCAAAGTCCCCCATCCCCTTTTTTTAACTCCCCTGGAGGTAAGAATGCGTAAGTCACGTTACCTGGTATTGTTCGTGCTGCTATTAGTATCGGTATTAGCAGCCCAGTGCGCCCCCGCGGCGACCACCGGGACAGAAGCCCCGGCTGCCATGACCTACAAATTGGCTGCAATTTTCCCCGGCGTCATCACCGACGCTGATTACAACACTCTGGCTTATGTCGGCGTTACCGACCTGCAGGAAAAAACCGGCATCGAAACTGCTTACTCCGAGAGCGTAGCGGTACCGGATGTTGACCGCGTCATGCGTGAATACATCGACGGCGGCTTCAATATCATCTGGACGCACGGCGGTCAGTTCGTCAACCAGACCGTTGAGCTGGCTCCCCAGTTCCCCGAAGTGATTTTCATCGCTGAAGGCGACTCGCAGCTCGAGAATCCCCCCGCCAACCTGTGGTTCATCGACCGCAACTTCCATGTCGGTTTCTACGGCATCGGCGCTCTGGCTGCTCGTGCCAGCAAAACCGGTGTGGTTGGCTACATTGGCGGCGTGACCCTGCCGTTCTCCTACGCCGAAGTACACGCCATTCAGCAGGCTATCACGGACTCCGGTCTGGATGTAGAGCTTAAAGCTGTTTGGGCTGGTGATTTGAATGACCCGACCAAGGGACGCCAGGTCGCAGATGCGCTCATCGCCGAGGGCGCTGATGTCCTGATGGGTGCGCTCAACCTGGGCATGTTTGGTGTCTTCGAAGCTGTCAAGGCTGCTCCTGAAAAAGTACTCGTCACCGTCAAATACACCGATAAGGCTGAATACGCTCCGGAAAACTACGCCACTGCTCTGCTGTACGACTTCTCTGGTCCATTGCAGGCGATCTATGACAAAATCCTGGCAGGCGAAACCGGTGGTTATTATCCCCTCGGTTTTGACACTGGCGTTTCCCTGCAGTCCCCCATCACCAACGTCGATCCTGCTGTAGTTACCGAGGTCGAGGCCATCCTGGCTGACCTGGTCGCCGGCAAAATTGAAGTAGTGAAAGACATCAGCGAAGTCAAGTAAGTCCCCCTGCTGGTAATAAAGCTTTTCTGAAATAAAAGGGTTTCCGGGGGCACGCCATATCGTTGGAGCACCGGAAATCCTTTTTTATCCATACCCTTGTCGGTAGAATCTCCGAGTGGAAGGGTTCCGGTACGATGCAATCAGGCGTCTGGAAGATTTCAGACTCTCCTATTGGATAGAAGGTACAACCTTATGGAAAAAGAAGCGATTCTAGAACTTCGCAATATCCGTAAAGTGTTCGACAAGACCGTTGCTCTGGACAGCGTGTCTTTCTCGCTCTATCCGGGTGAGATCCATGGACTGTTAGGCGGCAACGGTGCCGGCAAGACCACACTCATGAATATTCTCTACGGCCTCTACCGCAAGGATGAGGGCGAGATCACCTTGCACGGGAAGAAATTGAATATCCAGGGACCTAAGGATGCCATCAATCATAAGATTGGCATGGTCCATCAGCATTTCCTGCAAATTGGCAATTACACGGTTCTCGAAAACATTGTGCTGGGAACAGATGTGGCACATCCCGGTTCCATGAACCTGAGTGCCGAAGCAAATAAGCTCGTCGAACTTGGCAAACGTTTTAGTCTGCCGGTGGATCCAGACGCGGTGGTTGATACACTGCCGGTTGGCACCCGCCAGAAGTTGGAAATCCTTAAAGCCTTATATCGCGGCGTGGAAGTGCTCATTCTAGACGAGCCGACCACCAACCTGACCCCACAGGAAGTGGACGATCTGTTTGAATCGCTGCGGGTGATCGTCAATGAAGGCCGCAGCATTGTTTTCATCACGCATAAGCTGCGCGAGGTGCTGCGCGTCTGTGATCGCATCACTGTGTTGCGCGAAGGGCGCAATATCACTTCGTTAACCCGTGCGGAAGCTTCCGAAGAGATTTTTGTGCGTGCGATGGTCGGCGACCAAATGAAAATCGAAGGCAGTGTGTATTTCTCGCACGCTGCTTTGGCCAACACCGCCGTGGATGAAAAAGCCACACCCGCGCTGGAGATGAAAAACGTTGGTCTCAAGACAAAAGAGGGCATCTCAAAACTCTCCAACATTAATTTCCAGATCAAACAGGGCGAGATCTTTGGGGTGGCTGGAGTGGCAGGCAACGGTCAGCGCGAACTGGCAGAGTGCGCCACCGGTGTGGTGATCCCGAGCGAAGGCACCATTTTGATGCACGGCAAGGATGTAACGTCTTTGCCGGTAAATGAGTTGTTGAAAGATGGCATTGCCTACATTCCCGAGGACCGGCTGCACGACGGCTTTCTCCCCAAGGCAAATGTAGCGCAAAACTTGATCCTGGGCTATCACCGGCAAAAACCCTACTGTGAAGGCAATCTGATTAAATGGAATGTCGTCCACGATAAGGTGCGCGGTTACATTAGCGAATACAACATCAAAACCAATGGTCCGGAAGACCCGGGCGGCAATTTATCCGGCGGCAACATTCAGCGTGTGATGATTGCTCGGGCCTTTTCGATGGATGCGCGCCTGATGGTGGCTCACAATCCGACCCGCGGCCTGGATATTCCATCGATGGATTTCGTGTACAACAAAATGCTCGATCACAAAAAAACCGGGTCCTCCACCCTGCTCATCTCGGAAGACCTGGATGAATTGCTGCTGATCTGCGACCGTATCGCGGTGCTTTATCGCGGTCAAATATTGGGCTTTTTGGACCGCAAAGATTTCGACAAGTACGCCATTGGCCGCTTGATGAGCGGTATCCGGGCGGAAGAAACTGCTGATATGAGGGCAGCGCCATGACCATTGTCCGCAAGATAGTCCCGTATCTGATCGCCATCATTGCCTCATTTGCGGCTGCCGGTATTTTTATTGGGCTTACCGGCGCCAATGTGTTTCAGGCTTATCAGACGATCTTAATCACTTCGTTCCGCACACCGAACGGCTTTGTGCAAACGCTGCTGAAGTTTATCCCGCTGACGCTGCAGGCGCTGGCGTTTACCATCCCGCTGACCGCCGGCAAGTTCAACATGGGCGGCGAGGGTCAGATGATCGTGGGCGCGATCGCTGCATCCGCGGCGGGCATCCTCGGCGCTGATCTACCCGCCTTCCTGCTGCTGCCGCTGGTGATTTTAGCGGGCGTGGTGGCTGGGGCATTGTGGGGATTTATCCCGGCCTGGCTGCTGTATAAGTTCAATATCAACGAGATCTTGACTTCGATGCTGTTGAACTTTGTCTCGTTCCAGCTGATCGATCTGGTAGCAACCGGCGCCTGGCGTGACCCGGTTGCCGGTCACCCGACCACGATTCAGATTGGCGCGGGCGGCTTTTTACCGATGCTGATCAAGAACCCGCCGCTGAACGCCGGTTTGCTGCTGGCCTTGCTGGTGGCGGCAGGTGTGTACATCTACACCTCGCGCACCGCGGGCGGCTACGAACTGGTCGCCACTGGCGCCAATCCACGAGCCGCTTCGGTATTCGGCATCAATGTCAAGCGCATGTTTGTGTTCTCCATTGTGCTGGCGGGCGGCATCGCCGGGCTCTCGGGTGTGATCGAAGTAGCCGGCGTCCAACACCGCTTGATCGTTGGGCTGCAGCATAACTTTTTGGTTCTGGGCGTGATCATTGCCTTGATTTCCAAGGGCAACAACCTGGCTGTACCGTTTGTAGCCTTTTTTATCGCCATTCTTGAAGTCGGCGCGAGTGCCATGCAGCGTACCATGAACGTCCCGGTTGAAATGGTTTTCATCGTGGAAGCGTTGGTGCTGCTGTTTGTGCTGCTCTCTGACGTGGTCCGCAGGAGGTAAACCACTATGGACTCTTTTGTAACCTTCTTGCGTTTGACGCTTCTATCGATGGTGCCATTTGTTCTGGCAGCTCAGGGTACCATGCTGGGGGGACGCACCGGCGTGTTCAATGTTGCACAGGAAGGCATCATGCTCGTGGGTGCGTCCCTGGGTTTCATGGCCAGCTACATGCTGGGCGGTAACACCGTGGCTGGCATCATCGCTGCTATGCTGGTTGGCGGCCTCTTTGGTCTGGCACTGGCGTACTTCACCACCACGCTGAAAATGAATCAGTTTGTCATTGGGCTGTCGCTGTTGTTCATCGGCACTGGCTTGTCCACTTTGATTCCCAAGCTAATCATCGGTGTCACGCTGTCACAGCCGCTCATCCCGACGCTAAAAGACCTGCCAATTCCACTGCTGAGCCAGATCCCGGTCCTTGGGCCAATCCTGTTCAGCCATAACATTCTGGTGTACTTCAGCATCCTGTTATCAATTGGGCTGTGGTACTTCCTTTTCCGCACCCAACTCGGGCTGGAACTGCGCTCGGTCGGTGAAAACCCCCATGCGGCGGACAGTCTGGGGATCAATACCATCAAGCATCGCTATTTGACCGCCATCATCGGCGGTATGCTGATCGGGCTGGCAGGCGTTTATCTACCCATGGTTTACACCGGCACCTTTACCGAAGGTATGGTCAAGGGACGCGGATGGTTGACCATTGCGCTGACCTTCTTTGCCGGTTGGAGTCCGCTGCCGGTGCTGTACGGCTCGTTATTCTTTGCCGGTATCGAGGTGGCATCCTACCGCTTCCAGGCGGGCGGCATTGCCATTCCCTACCAATACCTGCTGATGGTGCCGTACCTGGCGACCATTCTGGTGATGATGTTTACCTTCCGCAAGACCCGCGTTCCCAGTTTCCTGGGGAACAACTACGACCGCGAGAAGCGTTCGCTGTAGCGGTATAATCGGAAAATTGTAGAGTCGGGGGCAGGCCGTTGGCCTGCTCCTGTCATTTTGGAGTGCAGTTATCAGTATTATAGAGCGGTTGACCTGGGAAACTGGTTGCGCGGCATCCACCCGCCGACGTATAATTAAAAAAACCAATCCCATCTGAGTCCATCGCAGCGCACCTGATAGGAGAATACTGCCATGATCGAAATTAAAATCCCGGCTACCCGCGAGGACTTCAAAGGTTACTATGATCTGCGCTATCGTTTATTGCGCCAACCCTGGGCTCAGGTTCGCGGGACTGAGAAAGATGATTATGAACCCATCAGCCATCACTTCATGGCGGTGGACACGCAAAACAATGAGATCGTGGGGGTTATTAAAGTCTACGAGAAGGAACCCGGCGTGGGCTGCTTTAGCCATATGGCGGTGAGCGGCGCGCGCCAGCGTCAGGGCATTGGCAAGCTGTTGATGGAGGCGGTGGAGAAAAAGTCGCGCGAGCTTGGCTACCATTCACTTGGTTGTTACTCGCGTCTCAACACCACGCTGTATTTTGAGCAGTCAGGATACAAGATCGCCGGGCTGCCGACGCATTATTTCGGCACCACGCAGGTGGTGTGGATGGAGAAGAAGCTGTAAGCGTGTTAATGGTAGGTCGGATTGAGCGGCGACCCGCGTATTCCGATTTACACTATTGTGCGCAGCCGTGATATCCGACGCTTATCTTTCAAGACCATTATGGCAATTGATCATCTTCAAACGGATTCATTAGGGGAAAATCCGTGATAGCTGAATTTCGGGAATTGTAAATATCCATATTCGATTCGGCGAGATATACTTTGACTGTACCGTCGCATTCCAGATAATATTGCTTCACCTTTTGCTCGGTCTGTAATTGGGGATCATAATCAACGAACTCAACCTTTTCCGGATCAAACAATCTTATTTGAGCCTCTACTTCTCGTTTCCCTGCTAACATATCATCGACCGTTGTTACAATGTCTGGCCACCCGATGCGAGAGAAAATCGATTTATCTTGCTTCGCCCAATAATATAAAACAGATGCTATCTGATCGTTAAAACACTTGAAAAACGGTGGGTACCAGGTATCGTACGGATTATCGGCAGTTGTGAGCGACATCCGAGTATAGCCAACTAACGTTGCCAACCCTTGACAATCAAGTGTTTGCCATCTGATGCCGGAGTTTCCTGGATCCCCGAACCAGGAAAAGATTTGTCCTACGCATTCGACAGGGACTTCGCCTGTCTCAATTAAAACCTTTACCGTAATTAATCTCGGGTCCCCAAATTGATTGGATCCTTTTGCAGCTAACACATCTATGTCTGAATACCCTGGCAACTCTCGACTTAGGGTCCGGGAAATGAGAGAGGAATCTTTGGGAATGAAAGGAATTTGGAAAGGAAAAAGGTAAAAAGGAAGAATGTTAAGGGTAAGTACGCATGCCCCCAATAATCCAAGCAATAGAATTAGAAATCGTAATACGCGTTTACGTTTATTAAGCCGGTTATTGCCATCTGCCAGGTTTATCCCATCCGGCATATCAGCCCCCGTGGTTGAAAGAAAAAATTTTTATTTGGCTGGGAATTTTTGTCTGACTTAGTATATCTCTCCACGGTTAAAAAT
>DATMXL010000090.1:0-13399 GCA_035561555.1 Bellilinea sp. | reverse complement strand
GTGGTGATGTGCGATGCAATCGGCAGCGGGCACAACGCAAAATTAATTTCCGGGCTGGTCGTACGGAAGGTTTTGGGCTTACTTTCGGACGGAATCCGAGATGGAGCGGCTGCCCGCGCTGTATCCGATTATCTGTTCACCGAACGCGGCGGCAAAGATCCAGCATTTTTGAACATTCTCAGCGCTGATTTGGAAACCGGTACGCTGGTGGTCACCCGTAACAACCCGGCACCCGTATTTATGGCGCAAGGTGATCAGGTGGAATGCCTGAGCGGTTTGCCGCAGCCGATTGGTTCGGCACGAAATATCCGTCCGTCAATTTCAGAAATAAACATCAAAAAAAGCACCACAGTGGTCATGTATACCAACAGCGTGATGAATGCCGGCACCAGCAATGGCGGAGTGGGAATTGATATTTGCACGTTCCTGGAGGGGGTGCTCGAGGAGCAAGATCCCTCTGCTCAAACCATCGCCGACTCGCTGCTGACACAGGCTATTCACCTTGACCAGGACCAGCCGCGGGACGACATGAGCGTAACCGTGTTGCGAGTGGTCAAACGCCCCAATGACTTCATCCGGCGTATGATCGTGCGTCTGCCGGTGGTAATGTCCGATTTAAGAGAATCGGATCCCCAGCAAGAACAGCCGGAACCCAATGCAGACTAACGTCGTGAGCGCGTGATCCAGGCTGCCGCTAGCAGCACCAATAAACCCGCAGCATCGAAGAGAATAAATCGATTCGCAGTCGTCTCCAACGCCTGATGACCGGGAGTGAGCGTCAGCCTCAGGACAGTTTCACCGATCACGCCAATGGCCTGCATGATCACTGCCTGGATGAGCGAAGTCCGGTAGCGCACCGGGTGGACCAGTGCAAAGACATAAGGCACGTTCCACATCAGGAACAGAATACCCATTCCCTGCACGATCTTCTCGCCAGCAACGCCACTAACCTCGAAGCCAGCCGCGTACGCCGCCGGGTTGAGGATGAACAGGATGGCTGCCTGCAGATTGAAGAATAACACCAACCCAATGAGGACCCGCGCTGCATTCAATCGGCTTGACCCCGCTGTAATCATGGATTGAATTATATATCCATCGGGTTAACCCGCCTGTTGGTTCCGGAATTTTTTCCAGCCGGGGAGAATGCTCGGGTACAATTGCCGCTGATCATCGGAACATTGAGTGTATTGATATCCATTCCAGCCTGAAAATCGCCTATTTTGTGACACCGCACGGATTTGGTCATGCTGCTCGCGCCGCAGCGGTAATGCTGGCAATCCGCCGCCGTCTGCGGCAAGTCGAATTCGATATTTTCACCACAGTTCCGCAGTGGTTTTTTAGCGATTCAATCGGAGAGCAGTTCAGCTACCATAAATTTAATAGCGACATCGGTCTGGTACAGGTCACCCCATTCAGCGAGGATCTGACGGCAACGGTTTCAGAATTGGATCAAGCCCAGAAAGATGCGCATAGGCAAGTTGAACAGGCGGCAGCGATTCTTCGCGGGGAAGATGCACAACTGGTCGTGTGTGATATCGCGCCGCTCGGCATTGAGTCCGCGCAGGCAGCGGGATTGCCCGCAGCGCTGGTGGAAAATTTTACCTGGGACTTTATCTACGCCGGCTATACCGATGAACAACCGGGTTTCAATCCCCACATCCCGCGCTTGAAACAGGTTTTCGCCTTGGCGGATACGCATATTCAAACCGCGCCGGTGTGCCAATTTGACCCATCAGCTTATCGAGTCGAGCCAGTCTCGCGACCACCAATGAAATCTAGCTCCTCGACGCGCAGCCGTTTGGGATTGTCTGAGGATGATCGCTTCATCCTGGTGACCTTAGGCGGGATCGAGGAGAAGTACGATGCCCGCAAGGCTTTGAAACAGCATTCAGACTGCATTTTTGTGCTGCCGGGGAGTACGGACCAGCTCAGGCGCGATGAAAACTTGATCTTGCTGCCGCACCACAGTGATTTTTACCATCCGGATCTGGTCCAGGCCAGCGATGCGGTGATCGGCAAACTGGGGTACAGCACCGTCGCCGAGGTCTATCAGGCTGGTCTGCCTTTTGCCTACCTTCCGCGTCCGACATTTCCTGAAACTCCGTCGATGGCTAAATTCGCCCACCGCGAGATGTCAGCGCTGGAACTCACTTACCCGGATTTCCTGGCAGGTCGTTTGGGAGATTTACCCGAGCGCCTTTTAGCCATCCCGAGGAGGGAAACACCGGGGATTAACGGTGCGGATCAGATCGCAGCGATCCTGCTGGAAAAATATGCCTAAGAAGTGATCCAATCGGCCAGCCAGGGTTGATGCTTAACCGGGTCGAATTCCAGGAACTCGTGGTCGGCCAGTCCAAGGATTTTGTACGGGTCGTCTTTGAAGAAATCAACCAGGTCAGCCTGAGAAGGTGCGCGTGCGATCACGATACCGCCGGTTTTTGGATTGCGCGGTCCGGACATCAAAAGACAGCCGAGTTCATAACCGGTCTGCAGGAAGTCACGGTGCTGTTGGACGGTTTCACCGAGCTGGTCAACCGGCACTTTATAGTTAATGAATACCAAAAAATGCTTCATTCCGACCTCGGTTGGGGTTGAATTCGCAGAGTTGCGCGATAATGGTCCAAATTGATCTGGCTGATTACAGAGAGCGGAGCCGGAACGGAATCAGGCGGGAACCAGCCAATGGCAGCGCATTTTTCCGGCTCAACAATGTGCGGTTCACCCTGAAGAATGTGGCAAATAAAGGTCGGTGAAACCCAATGCTGCCCTTCGCCTAGCAGGATATGGTCGACCACATCCAACAATTCGCCGACTGCAATCTCTACGCCATATTCCTCAAACATCTCTCGTTTTAAGGCTTCAACCAGGGTTTCGCCGTATTCAACGCTGCCACCGGGAAATTCCCATCTACCGCGTTCATTCTTGGCTTTTTCACCGCGTTTCGCCAGGAAAAGCCGTCCCTGCGAATCGACCAGGATGGCACCGACCCCCACGCCAATATAGTCAACACCTCTGATCATCCCTCACCCGCCTCCGTTCAAAGATAATCCCAGATATACTTAACCAAGTGATCTTATCATGAAGAATGCTCGTTCTCTACTGCCATCTGCTGAACGCCACACCGAAATTGTAGCGGTGAATTCGCGTTTTATTGCGTCCATTGCCCCGATATTTTCAGTCGAGGCTGCGCGTGAATACATCGCCAAAATTCGCGCTGCCCATCCGGAGGCCGATCATCACGTGCCGGCGTTCATTGTCGGTCATGGCGCCAGCACAACCCAACATTGCTCGGACGACGGCGAACCCCAGGGGACTGCCGGGCGGCCAGCACTGGCGGTGCTCAAAGGCAGCGGCCTGGGGGATGTGGTGGTGGTGGTCACCCGCTATTTTGGCGGTACCAAACTGGGTACAGGCGGGTTGGTGCGCGCCTACACCGATGCAGTCAAAGCCGTATTGGACGGATTGCCACTGGCGGAGAAAGTCGCCGTCCACATAGCGATGTTGGTGCTGCCTTACCCGTATTTTGAACAAGTGCGCCAGCTGGTGTCTGCCCACGGCGGACGCATTCTGGATGAAGACTTCGCCGGCGATATTACGCTCACACTTCAGTTCGCCACCGGGCGATTCCCGGCTTTTCAGGAAGCGTTGCGCGAGTTGAGCAGCGGGACGCTGCAAGCTGAAATCGTTGAGACCGACCCGGCAGCTATTTTTCCCTTGACCAAAGTCGATTAAATCTGTGCTGGCGGCGGGGTGGGTGTGCGCGGCGTGACCAGGAACCGCTCGCGGTAAGCCACCACGCTGATCAGCAGGATAAATTCAAAAATGGCGCCGAAGGAGGCGGAAAATTGGTCGAGGTAGTAGATGAGGATGTTTACCACTGCCAAAGACACCGTCAATCCCAAAATTGCCAATGTGACGGCCGTATTGTCACGCCGCAGCAGTAAATAGACGGCAGCCAGGAAAGACAGCAGCCCAACCAGCCCCTGAACTGCCAGGCGGATGATGAACCACAGGGGTTGATTGGCAATGTCAACATCGGCCGGGTTGATATAGGATGTAATGTCGACGCCTTTAAAAACCGAGACGACCAGAACGCCCAATCGGATCAATTTGTACACTGAGTACCCGCCGACGATGCCCAATCCAAGGATGAGAGTGATGCGCATCCGCTCCCGGGTGAAAAAGTCCTCGACTTTTTTCCAACTTTTTTGGAAATTCTGTAACCACTTGGGACGGTTGTCAGAGGCGGTATACACATGTTCAGAGCGGATGAAAGCATCCAGCGATTCTGATAAATTGATCATGGATGGATCGTCAGAGTGTTTACGGATACTCTCCAGGCGCTTAACAATGGCTGCTTTCTCGGTGGCATCCAGATCATGGTCGAGGAGTTCAGTCAAGCCATGCAATACCCGATACAGTTCTTCGCGCGGCGAGACATCTCTAGGCCGGCGAATATGGATATATACCAGGACGGTAATGATGAACAAGGTATACACGATGGGTGCAGCCGGAGGATAGAAATAATTATTGGACTGGGTGATAAACTTGCCAACCTCGTCGATGAATAGGCCAAATCCAATGCCGCCGGCTACAGCTGACCAGGTCAAAGCCCAACTGTTGGCCAGAATCAGCGGCAGCAAGGTGGCGACAAATAAAAACAGGCCGCCCCACACCACATGAGCAATATGCAAGCCACCGCCGCCCAGCTGGGGATACCCTGCCAGTTCCAGGAAACCGCGGGTAAGCATGACTGATCCGCAAAAGGACAGCAGCGTGATCAACATCAAGGTTTCTGCCTTTTCACGGCGGACAGCGGTGCGAACTGGACCGCGGGAAATTTCTGTCATTTTTTAGAACAAGCTGCGCAGCCCCAGCATAAACCCGAAAATAATTAAGGGAATGCCGATGATGGCGCCAAAGACCGTCAGGGTCAGTACAACGCCGGCGATCATCAAAACCAGCCCAAACACAGCCCCAACCAGGCGGCCAGTGAGTTCAAATACTTTCAATACCAGGCGCCAGATTGCCCAAAAAGGCCAAAGCAGCAACGGTACTCTTGTTTTTTCGATCATTTTCGTTTCTCCATGCCTATTATACGGAAAATCCAGGCGGGTGTTGCATTTGGACCAGGATTATCCTAATAAATGCACCCGTTCAGCTCTCAGAAAGGGATCCTCGCGTTCTGAATCGGTTTCCATTACGCCTTCGACGATCAATGGCCGATTCTCAGCGAATACTTCCTTCCGGGTATAGCGGAATACAGCCGGGAATATGACCACATCCAGCATCCCGTCAAAGTCTTCCAGCGTCAGAAAAGCCATCCATTCACCGGATGAAGTTTTGCTGCGTCGGGAACTCTGGCGCACACCTGCCACCACAACCTTCGTTCCGCTGGTTTCCAACGCCTCGACGGTGCTGACGGCTTTGGTTTTTCGTAATTGGTCGGCATATAAATCCAGCGGGTGGACATCGACGCTGACACCCAATATTTCCTGCTGTGCTGCTGCTCGTTCTGCCAGCGGCCAGTCTGATTCGGACAAAGAGGATTCAACCTCGAACAGAGAAGGTTGTCCGGGACGGCGGGTTCCGCTTTCCAACTTGAGGATGAGACCAGGAATGGAACCCAGACCGTCGAGGCTGCCGCAGCGAATCAAGTTACGAGCTTCTCCGGGTCGAGGATCGACACGCGTCAAAAAATCTTCCAGCGATTGAAACGGCCGCTGTTGGAGAATCCGTTGAATAGTTCGGCCGGTCAGATCGCGGACTTGATTCAGGCCAAGATAAAGCACCGGTCCGCGGTTCGCATAGACCACCGTGCTTTCCTGGTTGGAAAAGTTAATGTGCGGCGGGTGCGGTTGGAATCCCAGGCGGCGGGCTTCCATCAGATATACGCGCTGGGAATAATAGCCACCCCAATTAGCCAGTACGGCCGAAAGGAATTCTGCCGGGTAATGCGTTTTACACCAGGCAGAGTTCCAGGCGATTTGCGCGTAGGAAGCGGCGTGGGCTTTGGGGAAACCGTAGCCAGCAAAAGCCGCCATCATGTCCCAAATTTGCTCAGCCAGATTGGGGTCGATCTGGTGCAGCTCGCCGGTGCCGTGGATGAATTTTTGTTTCAAGTTTTGCATTTGCTTGCCGGGGTCAAAGTGGCTCATGGCACGCCGCAGCAAGTCCGATTCAGCCAGTGTCAGGCCGGCAATATCGTGTGCGATTCGCAGCACCTGTTCCTGATAGAGAATGACCCCATATGTCTCATCCAGCACGGTCGTGAGCGATGGATGGAGGTGGTTTACCGCTTCCTCATGGTTGTAGCGCCGGATAAATGCATCTCGTAAACCACCGCGCAGCGGTCCAGGACGGTAGAGAGCCAGGGCTGCCATAATATCGTCCGGAGTGACAGCGTGGATCAGCTTTAGCGTTGAGCGCATGCCTGGGCTTTCGATCTGAAAGCAGCCGATCGTCTTTCCGGTGGATACAATTTCACCCGTGGCTTGATCCGTCCGCGGTACTTTATCCAGCACTTCACTGGGACGCTTGAAATCCGCCTTGCTCCAGGAGTGAATGGCTGCCGAGACGTCTGCCAGAACAGTCAGACCTCGGATGCCTAGCAAGTCGATTTTGACCAGGCCAAGATACGCCAGCGATTCCAGGTCAAATTGAGAGATGATCACTCCCTTGCCGCCGGAGCGCATGACCGGCACCAGATCGGTCATCTGGTCTGGTGAAATGACCAAGCCGCCTGGATGTACGGAGAGATGCCGCGGTACTCCTAGAAGTCGGCTGGCCTGGGCAAATACTTCCTGGTGACGCTGATCCGGGTTTTGGGCGGATATTGCGCTAAACACGTCCGATTCGCGGCTGTTACCTCCAGGACCACCACGGCCGGCAAAAAAAGCGTTGGGCAAATCCTGAGACAATTTACGGGCTTCTGTCGGAGAAAAACCAAGCGCTTTGGCGACATCCCCGGCAGCGGAGCGCGGGCGGAAGCGGTTGATGGTTGCCACCATGGCGACGCGTTCCTCCCCGTACGTATCGAAGCAATGCTGAATGATCTCGTCACGCCGCCGTGAGTCGATATCGGTGTCGATGTCCGGTGGAGAAGTCCGGGCTGGATTGAGAAAGCGTTCAAAATACAAGGACAGGCGCAGCGGATCCGGACTGGTAATTCCCAGACAATGCGCCACCAGCGATGAAGCGGCTGAACCGCGTGAGGAAAACAAGATACCCTGCTTGCGGGCGAAGGTCAGCAGCTCCTCCATGATCAGGAAAATCGGATCGTAGCCCAATCCCTCGATGATGGTTAATTCGTACTCCAGACGTAGTTCGATGGGAGCGGTGATTTTCTTGTAGATGCGTTTGGCACCCTGGAAAGCTTTTTCACGCAGCGCCTGCGACGGGGTCTGGCCGGGTGGCAATGGGATTCCTGGGAACCGTACCACCCCAAACGGCATCTGGAATTGGCAGCGCTGGTTGATTTCGGCGGTGGTAATAGCGGTTTGCGGGTAGCGCGCAGCAACCGTGTCCAGTGATTTAGTGTCCGTAAAATCACCAGATTTCGTGTAGCCATGATTTTCGTTAATTGTTGTGACCGGCAGGGTAGAGCGAATGGCGCAGACGGTGCGATGCAAGCTGACATCGGTCGAGTCCAGGTAAAAGACCTCGGGAGAAAGGATCAATGGCAAGTCCAGCTGCGCTGCCAGGTCCGCGATATATTCTTCTTCCAGCCGCAGGAGAAGGCTGCCAGTGATGCGCGCGAACAGGCGTTTTGGAGCTAATTCATTCAATTCCTGCAGGGACTTGCGTGCCAGTCCCGGTTGACCGTTCCGCAGCTGCAGGTTCGCGATTCCACGGCTGCCTCCCGTTAACCAGATCAACCCATCTGTATGAGCGGCGAGTTCGCTGCGGGATAAAGCTCTGCCATCTTCCAGATTTGCCAGGCTGCTCAGGCGGCACAGGTTGGACCAGCCGGTTTCACTTTCTGCCAGCAAGGTTAATCGGCTGAGCAGTATTGCACTTTGCGCGGATTCTGGTGTCAGGACATCCACCTCCAACCCGAAAATCGGTCGGATGTTAACCTTGCGGCAAGCCAGGGCAAATTCTACAGCACCCGTCAGCAGGTTGTGATCGGTCAGGGCCAGTTCGGTCAAACCCATCTCAGCGGCACGGGCAGCCAAAACAGCCGGCGAATTTACACCTTCGAGCAGCGAATAGTACGAGTGGACGCAATACAAAGAGGTCATCGCTTATCAAAATCCTTAAAATGATTGTAACCGCAACGATTGGTAGGTAAAATACTTTATACGTATTTCCCAACTAGATCCGAGGAACAAATGGAAAATATCGAGATCGATCACTCAGAAGAGCCGATCCGGCTCTTTCAATCCGATTTCCTTGAGTTTTTCTCTCACATTCACCCGGCAGTTGTCATCATCATCTGGCTGCCGATCAGCATCTATGCGCTGGTACGCGGCTTTCTGGATTGGCCGAGCAACGATGGCATGGGTTTTATTCTGGTGGCGTTTTTATTAGGTTTATTTTTGTGGACATTGGCCGAGTACCTGCTGCACCGCTTCGTTTTTCACTACCACGCCAAAACCGAGACACAGAAGAAAATATTCTTTCTGTTCCACGGCGTACACCATGCGCAGCCGCAGTGCAAAACCCGGCTGGTAATGCCGCCAGTGGTCAGCATTCCGTTAGCACTCCTGTTTTACGGATTTTTTCACCTGGTTTTTGGCGCGATCCTGGGCGGCAGTTACTGGGTCGGTCCGCTTTTCTCAGGTTTCATCCTGGGTTATCTGGCATATGATTTGACCCACTACGCAACCCATCACTTCCCCATGCGTTCCGGGGTGTGGAAATGGCTCAAACGTCATCATATGCGCCATCATTACAAATCACCCAATATGCGTTTTGGTGTGTCATCGCCATTATGGGATTATGTATTCAAGACTCTGGGTGATTAAGTAAATAGCAAGAATGAATCCGCCAGCCGGAGCTGGCGGATTTTTGTTGCGGAGATTAACCTGGTGAAACGTCTCATCCATTCTCGCGTATATATCCTTAGCCGTACAGATTTTCGAATTGATCACTTGAAAGCTGAGGGATGTAAGAATGAATCAAAACAAGAGTTTGTTTGACCAGGTATTCGGCGTTGTGGCTCGCGGGCAGACTTATTTGAATTTTCTCTATTTATTTCTGGCTTTTCCGCTTGGGCTGATCTATTTTATTTTTCTGACAGTTGGACTTTCCTTAGGGATTGGGACCATTATTATCTGGATTGGCCTGGCTATCCTGGCGCTGGTGATTGCCGGTTGGTGGTTGATGGCGAGTTTCGAGCGGGTAATGGCGATTAACATGCTCAAGGTGGACATTCCGCCTATGACGACTGCCAAGCTTGAAAAAGCGACTACGACCCTGGATAAGTTGGGTGCATATCTGTCCAACCCGGTCACGTGGAAGGGTTTGGCCTACCTGCTAATCAAGTTTCCGCTGGGCACCCTGTCTTTTGTGGTGCTGACCACCTTCACGGTCACAACGGTCGTATTGCTCTCGGCACCCATCGTGTTCCCCTTCTTTAACCCGGTCGTGGAATTATGGAATACCTCGATTGTGGTTGACACCATGGCTGAGGCGTCCGTGGGTTTCGTAATTGGCCTGGCGTTGTTGTTTGTCTCGCTCCACATTTTCAACGGACTGGCCTGGGTGTCCGGTCAGTTTGCCAAAGTGATGCTGGGCAATCCGGGTTCCATCAATCAGCCTCCGCAACCGGCTGTCTCCACGGTGCCTTTTACACCAGCTGCATCGGCTTCGCCGATGGCTCCAGTTGAGCCTTATGTCCCTGCCGAGCCTGAAATGCCGTTAGAGAATATGGTCAATGAATCCGCAGCCGGCGTTCAGACGGCAGCTCAAGAATAATCCGGTAGATCTCCCTTTAGACGAAAAAAACGGGACCAGGCGGTCCCGTTTTTGATTACGATCAGGCAAAGAACTAAGGTTTGGCCATCCCCTGGCGTGCCACAGCTTCGGCAGCCGCCTTGATGGCTTCCGGGTCACCGAGGTAACGACGGGAGAGCACATTAAATTTATCGTCGAGGGCATAAGCCAGCGGAACGCCGGTGGGAATATTGAGTTCGACGATGTCGTCATCGGAAATCTTGTCAAGAT
Source organism: Bellilinea sp. (assembly GCA_035561555.1). Taxonomy (GTDB): domain Bacteria; phylum Chloroflexota; class Anaerolineae; order Anaerolineales; family Anaerolineaceae; genus Bellilinea. Next base: position 3,229 of record DATMXL010000090.1, on the reverse strand, counting down.
ACTTGACCATGGCACGCAGGCTGTTGCCGTGGGCAACCACCAGGATTTTTTCCCCTGCCAGCAGCCGGGGAGCGATCGATTCTTCCCAGAAAGGCATCACACGCGCCAGAGTAATTTTTAAGGACTCGGTGGCCGGTAACAGCGCCGGGTCAACCTTGGCGTAACGCGGGTCAAAGCGCGGATGGCGCTCATCATCCAGCGAAAGGACTGGAGGCGGGGTGTCGAAACTGCGCCGCCAGATATGCACCTGTTCATTGCCATATTTTTGCGCGGTTTCGGCTTTGTTCAGTCCCTGCAAAGCACCGTAATGCCGTTCATTGAGCTGCCAGGCGCGTTCAACCGGCAGCCAGGCGGCGTCCATGGCGTCCATGGCAATCCACAGGGTGTGGATCGCGCGCTTGAGGACCGAAGTGAACACATAATCGAAGGCATATTTTTCCTGCAGCATGAGCAATCCGGCCTGGCGGGCTTCCTCGCGGCCGGTGTCAGTCAAGTCGACATCCGTCCAGCCTGTGAATCGGTTTTCCATATTCCAGGTGGATTGTCCATGGCGGACGAGGACCAAATTTTCATTCATCGGAAATTCCTCCCAACAAGGCAGATTTTAATCAAGCGATTTTGCTGATTATACCTGACATCACAGCTTGTGACAGGTTGCACAAATCATTTTGGCTGATCCGTTGGGCGGGTGCCGCGGGCGCGGATGAACTCCAACTGGCGCTCGCGGAGCAAGCGAAAGGTCAGGTATAGAAGCAATAAAAAGGCTGCTGCGGATGCGGCGGTGCCAACCATTTCATTTTGACCCGGACGCACCCGAATTCCGATCAACGACCAAATCAGCACAGCTGGGTAAGTGAGCGCGTTGCGGCGCTGAATCATGAGCAATCCCAGAATGGCGGTCACAATGATCATAATCACCGTCCAAACCTGAGGAGCCAACCCATAACCATTCCAACCGCTGGCATAAAGGGCTGCGCTCACATTGGCAATGGTAGCGACCGAGATCCATCCCAGGTAGAGCGAAAATGGAAAATCGACCAGTGCCTGCTCCAGAGGGCTGGTCTGGGCGTGAAGACCGATTTCAAGCCGGGTATAAATGATCAGCAAGCAGGACAAAAGTCCCAGCATGAAGATAACCGAGAGCCACAACACCTCCCAGTGCCAGGCGAACAACCAGGCCAAATTCAATATATTGGACAGCGCGAACCAGCCGCCAATCCTGTTGATGTGTGCGTTGGACCTTTGACCAGGCAAAGCTTGAAAAACGGCAAAACCGATCAACGCCAGATAGATCAAACCCCAAATGGAAAAGACATAGCCGGCTGGAGTAAACAGGACCGGGTAGGAATCAGAAATTTCACCCGTATTTTTTCCATTCAATGGCAGCGCATTTGCCAGTGCATTCACCACCAGCATGCCAGCCAAGGTCAAAGCATTAATCAAACGCCATTTGCTCATGGATCACCCCTTGAAATTAAGATGCCATAATTTTAGTGGAAAAACCAGAATCGGGTACTCCGGAGGTGAAAAGGTCAGGAAAACGGTCTCACGGTTGACAGGTATAATTTCGGCAGGCATCATCGACCGAATACTGCGAGGGAACCTATGTTTGTTTTTCTGTCAAAATTCTTGCCGCAGCTGGTTTACCCACTGGGCTTAGCCTGCCTTCTGATCGTTCTGGTGTTGGTTTTTCCCAAAAGACGAGTATTGCGGAACTGGTTACTGGGAGGAGCCTTAGTGCTGCTGGTGGTTGGCGGCAACCGCTGGGTTTCCACCAGTCTGGCGCGTTCGCTCGAGGCGCAAGTTCCGGCGCCGCAGACGATTCCAAACGCAGAGGTGATCGTGGTACTGGGCGGGGGAACCGAATCTTTTGGCGCGCCGCGGGCCTCGGTGGAATTGAACGGAGCCGGCGACCGGGTGGTGTATGCCGCCAGGTTGTACCGTGATGGCATTGCACCGCGTCTTTTGTTGAGCGGCGGCAACATCACCTGGCTGGGCAGCCGTCCCAGTACGCCTGCTGATGAGATGAAGGAACTGCTGATCTTTATTGGCGTGCCGGAAGAGGCGCTGTGGCTGCAGCCTGATTCGCAAAACACCTACGAAGATGCACTGTTTTCAGCCAGGATGCTCAAAGATGAAGGCATTGACCGGATTGTGCTGGTAACATCGGCGGCGCATATGCCGCGCTCCAAGGCACTATTCGAGAAACAGGGGATCGAGGTGATTCCAGCGCCAGCCGATTACAGCGTACCGGATTATGTCTGGGATGACCTATGGCGCGGCGATTTTTTGCCGCAGGTGATTAACCTGGTGCCAAACGTCGGGTCTCTGTCGCAGACCACCAGCAGCCTCAAGGAATATTTTGGCATGTGGGTGTACCGGCTGCGCGGCTGGCTCTAAGAGCGCATGCCAAGCGCACGCATTTTTGCCAGGGTAGTCCCGGGATCATCGCTCAGGATGGCGTCAAACCCCATCCAACGGTACCACTTGAGGCGCGAATCCGGGGTGGGATCGAGCGGACAAGTCGCCTGGCCGTATCCGTGCGCAATGTGTGCGTAGAACGGATTCAACAGCAACGCCGGCCAGAATGAGCCGTTCAACTGCACGCCTCGGCGGGGAAAAGGGTTAGTCATGGAAATTTTTCCGATTGGCAGGTCAGGTGCTTCGTGCTGCACAGCTTGCAGGTAATCCAGGTGGAAGGAAAGCAATACGGAACGATCAAAAACTCCGGCTGCCTGGAGTTGAGTCACGAGCTGCCGGGCGATATCCGGCTCGAGAAAGCGGCTGGTCTTGAGTTCCAACGCCAGCGCCATACCCTCCGGCAGGATGGCGCAGACCTCGTCCAGGGTGGGGATCCGTTCAGCGGCGTACTCTGGTCGACCGTAGGAAGCGGATAAGGCTTTCAAATCTGCAAGTGTCTGGCTGCTTACCAGTCCGCGGCCATCGGTGGTACGGTCAACCGCGGCGTCATGGATGCACATCAATACGTCGTCAGAGGACAGGTGTAAATCGGTTTCCAGAATATCGGCACCCTCCTGGATCGCATAAAGGAAGGCTGCCAGAGTATTTTCCGGGCAATGAACCCGGTTCCCCCGATGGGCCATCAAATACGGCTTTTCTCGTCCGGGTAATTCCAACGCTCGCTTTGGCATAACTTATGGTCCTAATATTTCTGTCTTATTGGGTAGGATGTGCCGCTGATTCGATTTCTCAAGCCACAGTTAAAAAT
>DATMXL010000089.1:0-20579 GCA_035561555.1 Bellilinea sp. | reverse complement strand
TTATACATACTTTTCCAAATAAAGCATTTTTCCTTGATATTCCCACTGCTGCAGACCCGAGGGGATCGCGCAGTGGAAATAACTCTGGCATTCGGGGATGACGCCGGAGTTATTTCTTTTAAAGGTCGAAAAACAGAGTTCCAATTGGAACCCTGTTTTTGTAAGTGTTATTCCCCGCCGCTATCGGGTGTGGGTATTACCGTCCCCGGACCGTATTCGAAAATTGCCTGCCAGGGTTGATAGTGGGTGTTGAACTCATCGCTAAAGTAAACCTGACCATCGCGGAAAACCGTGCGAGTCACATGTACGTCAGCGCCCTGGGCTGCATAATCCACCTGCTTGATTTTGCCTTCCGGCAGATCAGGGTTTTCACGATACAGTGGTTCAGGTGCTTCGACAATGTTGGTCGGACCGGTGGTGTCCCATTCTACTGACCGTCCATCGGAAGTGGAATAAAACTTCCAGGTGATGCGGCTCGCGGCAGGCTCGACGTAAGTTTCCATCAACAGCCAGTAGGGAGTGTCATTGGTAAATTTGAAATCCACCAGCGGCACATACACTGTGGCATCCAAACCGGCATATTCCTGGTTTATCTTGTTCCCGGCAACCTTTTCGTAGTAATACACGCGGTAGGCATGCGCGTGGCGTTCAGCCACCGGGAAGCCGCCAAAGAAAGCGGTGCGAAAAAGGGTGGTGCTCACCTGGCACACCCCGCCGCCTACGCCTACCACACTCTGGTTGCCGACGATGATCAGCGCTTCGGCGTAGCCGTTGTCCAGGCTGATATCCGTCAATTGTGAAGCCATCGAGAAGGTCTCGCCTGGGGCAATCAACAATCCGTGGAAGCTTTTGGCTGCCGCGGTAATATTCTGCACCCGCTCCGCATTGGAACCGTAGAAGTAGGAACTTTGCACGCTGACCGCTTCACGGATGCCGAGGTCAGCGGCGGTGGTCGTGTCCATGGCCTGCGGGTTGGTCAGGTCAAAAACTAACCCGATGGTATGTTGACCTTTGGTCAGACCTTCCTGAATCGCTTTCATAGAAGACTGAACATTCAGCTGCCGACCGATGACCGCATTCTGCAATATGTCCAATTGGCGGGTTTCATCGTTGAAGATAAAGCGTGCGTTTTGAGCAAAAGTTTGCAAATTGGGGGACAGGTTGCTCAAATATTGAATGAGCATCTCGGAACTGAGCCCGACACTGAAGGTCTCTCCCGTTGTCTCTTTGACCCGTTCGATAGCCAGCATACCCGCCAACGCGGCAGGTTCAATGACCCAGGGGGCACCCTCAGCGGTTTGACCCTCTGGCATGGTCAGCGTGAGCGGCTGGCTCAGGATGGCACGGGCCACCTCGGCCTGGACGGTCGGGTCGAGAATGATGGGCGGGGTTTCTTTAACGACTAGCGGAACCACCCCGTCTTGCAGGGATTGGACCTGAATAGCGAGGGCGTCCAGCGAAGCATCGATATCAAGCGTGCGGCCGATTTCACCGGAGCGGACGATCACTTCGGTGCCCTGCAAGCCCAGATTGGCTTCAATCACTGGACGGTCAATTTGGGCGGCCAATCCAGCCAGGTACTGACGCGCCAGACGTTGATCGAAGACCAGAGCAGGAGCTGCTTCAGCGCTTTCGAACCAGCCGATGAATTGAGATTCCAAACGGCTCATCAGGCTCCCGGAGCGGCCGTAATCAAAGGCCGAGGCAGCCGAAGCGCCCGGATCGAGAAAGAGTCCAACCTCCTGGGGAGTTACTACCCAGGCAGCTTCTCCATCCTGCAGCAAAATTTTGCCGCTGGTGGGAAACGAAATGCGAGCCTGGATTTCGCCGGCAGCATCAGCAGGAGTTAAACCGCCCACCGGCACACCCGCCACGGTCACGCCCGGATAAATTCTACCGCCGAACCAGAATTGAAAGCCGACAATAAATACCCCTACGATAAGAAAGAAAGCGGCAAATCCCAGTACCAGCGCTAAAAGGATATGCTCGAGCAGGGGGCGTTTTTGAGTGAGTGGAGGATAAACAGCAGTTCTCATGATCTCTCTATTATAACTGTTGCAAAATAAATACCAAATTACAACGTTCTCCCGCCGATTGGAAACGTGGCGTTATAGAAGGAAAGACGACAGGGGAGTGAGAGAAGTTCCCGCCGGGATGTAGAAATTTGTCAGACAAAAGGCACCAATTTTGGAAATTGGTTTACGAATCCCTTGACAGGGTCAAGTGGGGGTGTATAATACCGCTCGTTGCCAGTTACAAGGCAGCCCGGTTGGTCGGAAACGGCGGACCGATAACAAAAGAAGAGCTACTTCCTCAAGGAACTGCCTGGGACCAAGACAGAACGAAAAGTCCAAAACCCTTGACAACCTCACAGAAATTCAGTAGAATTGAATTTCCAAACTGTGAAGTGATCTTGCCTCGTGCAGATCGGTGACAATTGAAAACAGGTTGGCAGCTAGGGGACCAGACCTGACATGGACGTCGAGATGATGCGCCGGTGTGAACACAACTGCAAGGACGTGAAAACATCGGCGATTTTATCGCCTGCCTTGACAGAGGTCAAAAGCCTGAGTGAAATCTGGCCCTTGGAAGTACGCGGAACCTTAACAACTGAAGAGTGATAGGAAACAAGCCAAAACAGTAATGAGTTTCGTCAATCTTCCGTAAAAACTTTAACACCTGAATAAGGTGCAAAATTTAGCGGAGAGTTTGATCCTGGCTCAGGATGAACGCTGGCGGCGTGCCTAATACATGCAAGTCGAACGGAGATTGTAGTAATACAGTCTTAGTGGCGAACGGGTGAGTAACGCGTTGGTGACCTGCCCCGAAGTGTGGGATAACAGCCCGAAAGGGTTGCTAATACCGCATGTGGTTTTTCGGATTAGATGCCGAATTTCTAAAGGAGAAATTCGCTTCGGGAGGGGCCTGCGTCCCATCAGCTAGTTGGTAGGGTAAAAGCCTACCAAGGCGATGACGGGTAGGGGACCTGAGAGGGTGGCCCCCCACAATGGAACTGAAACACGGTCCATACACCTACGGGTGGCAGCAGTAGGGAATATTGGTTAATGGGCGAAAGCCTGAACCAGCAACGCCGCGTGTGCGATGACGGCCTTCGGGTTGTAAAGCACTTTTTGAGGGGATGAGGAAGGACAGTACCCTCAGAATAAGTCTCGGCTAACTACGTGCCAGCAGCCGCGGTAACACGTAGGAGACTAGCGTTATTCGGATTTACTGGGCGTAAAGCGCGTGCAGGCGGTTCGGTTAGTTGGATGTGAAAGCTCCTGGCTTAACTGGGAGAGGTCGTTCAATACTGCCGGACTTGAGAGTGGTAGAGGGAGTTGGAATTCCGGGTGTAGTGGTAAAATGCGTAGATATCCGGAAGAACACCAGTGGCGAAAGCGGACTCCTGGACCATTTCTGACGCTCAGACGCGAAAGCTAGGGGAGCGAACGGGATTAGAGACCCCGGTAGTCCTAGCTGTAAACGATGTAGACTTGGCGTTGGAGGGGTTAAATCCTTCAGTGCCGAAGCAAACGCGATAAGTCTACCGCCTGGGGACTACGGCCGCAAGGTTAAAACTCAAAGGAATTGACGGGGCCCCGCACAAGCAGCGGAGCGTGTGGTTTAATTCGATGATACACGAAGAACCTTACCAGGGTTTGACATGCTAGTGGTAGGGATCCGAAAGGTGACCGACCCCTCGGGGAGCTAGCACAGGTGCTGCATGGCTGTCGTCAGCTCGTGTCGTGAGATGTTCGGTTAAGTCCGCTAACGAGCGCAACCCTTGTTGTGTGTTACATGTGTCACACGAGACTGCCGGTCTTAAACCGGAGGAAGGTGGGGATGACGTCAAGTCAGCATGGCCTTTATGTCCTGGGCTACACACACGCTACAATGGCCGGTACAATAGGTTGCGAAGCCGCGAGGCGGAGCCAATCCTCAAAGCCGGCCTCAGTTCAGATTGCAGGCTGCAACCCGCCTGCATGAAGATGGAGTTGCTAGTAACCGCAGGTCAGCTATACTGCGGTGAATACGTTCCCGGGGCTTGTACACACCGCCCGTCACGTCATGGGAGCTGGTAACACCTGAAGCCGGTAGCTTAACCCGCAAGGGAGGGCGCCGTCGAGGGTGGGGCTGGTGACTGGGACGAAGTCGTAACAAGGTAGGTGTACCGGAAGGTGCGCCTGGATCACCTCCTTTCTAAAGATTTCTGAGCAAACCTCTCAGGAGGTAAGCTCCAGTGCTTTAGCAAATCCTTTTGCGAACGGTACAGCAAAAGGTCGAAATTCAAAAACGAATTAGCAAGTTTCCTATCACTTCTCAGTTGTCAAGGTTTCCTTTAACATCAATGAGGGCCTTTAGCTCAGTTGGTTAGAGCGCGCCTCTGATAAGGGCGAGGTCTCAGGTTCGAGCCCTGAAAGGCCCACCTGCGTCCAGAATCCGGGGATGTAGCTTAGCTGGGAGAGCGCCGCCTTTGCACGGCGGAGGTCAGGGGTTCGAATCCCCTCATCTCCACTTCTAAGCAAGTCAAATGGAGTGTGTGTGGTAAGTAATAAACGGCAGCAAGACTGAAAAAAGTATCAGGCAAAACCGCAAAGCCTAAGACGGCCCGGCGGTAAGCCGGGTCGCCGTGTGTCTTAACAAATGAGGAAGTTGAAGGGCGCTGAGCGCTCCTGACACCTAACGGATGTGAGGATCGCCCCGCGCTGGTCAACAGCGTAAACCGCACCTTAAGAATTGAATAGTATGTGTAGGCCCAAAAGAAAGTTAATCAATTTCGAACTGAAGAGTTCTGAATTCTCCGCATCACGTGCGGAAGCTACTAAGGGCTTACGGTGAATGCCTTGGCGCCAAATGCCGATGAAGGACGTGGGTCACTGCGATAAGCCTCGGGAAGCCGTGAACAGGCGTTGATCCGGGGATTTCCGAATGGAGAAATCCGCTGTTGCGAACCAACAGCATCCCATACTGAACACATAGGTATGTGGAAGGGAACCTGGGGAACTGAAACATCTAAGTACCCAGAGGAAAAGAAAGTATTCCCCAAGTAGTGGCGAGCGAACGGGGAACAGCCCAAACCACCTTTCGGGGTGGGGTTGTAGGGCCTGGCATATAGGAGTTACAAAGCAGATCGTTAGTGGAATGGTGTGGGACAGCCAGCCATAGAGGGTAACAGCCCCGTACGCGAAAACGATTTGTCTCCTGCTAGGTACCTGAGTACTGCCGAGCACGCTAATTCGGTAGGAATCTGGGGAGTCCACTCTCCAAGGCTAAATACATTTGGCGACCGATAGTGAACAAGTACCGTGAGGGAAAGGTGAAAAGTACCCCGTTGAGGGGAGTGAAATAGAACCTGAAACCGTAAGCTTACAAGCAGTTGGAGGGCTAATGGTGGGTCGGTGCCCCGGAGAAATTCGGGTGCGCGCCACTATGCCTGACAGCGTGCCTCTTGGAGAATGAGCCTGCGAGTTAATCTTTGTGGCGAGGTTAAGGGAGTGACACCCGGAGCCGTAGCGAAAGCGAGTCTGAATAGGGCGCTTAGTCGCAAGGATTAGACCCGAAACTGGATGAGCTACCCATGACCAGGGTGAAGCGAGTTTAACCGCTCGTGGAGGCCCGAACCTACTAATGTTGCAAAATTAGGGGATGAGTTGTGGGTAGAGGTGATATGCCAAACGAATCCAGAGATAGCTGGTTCTCCCCGAAATAGCTTTAGGGCTAGCGCCATGCGTTCAGTACCGGAGGTAGAGCACTGAATGGACTAGGGGGCTTAGAGCTTACCAACTCCAATCAAACTCCGAATGCCGGTACTCCAGAGCATGGTAGTCGGACTACGGGTGATGAGATTCGTGGTCAAAAGGGAAACAGCCCAGATCATCGGCTAAGGTCCCAAAATTCAAGCTGAGTGGGAAACGATGTGGGGTTACTTGAACAACCAGGAGGTTGGCTTAGAAGCAGCCACCCTTTAAAGAGTGCGTAATAGCTCACTGGTCTAGTGATCCTGCGCGGAAAACTTAACGGGGCTAAGCTTGATACCGAAGCCATGGGCTTCAGCGTAAGCTGGAGCGGTAGGGGAGCGTTCTGTTTGCAGTGAAGGTCGACCGTAAGGACGGCTGGAGCGGACAGAAGTGAGAATGCAGGCATGAGTAGCGTAAAATACGTGAGAACCGTATTCGCCGTATGTCTAAGGTTTCCGACGCCAGGTCATTCCGCGTCGGGTTAGTCGGGTCCTTAGCCGAGGCCGAAAGGCGTAGGTGATGGACATCCGGTCAACATTCCGGAACCACTTGAGTTGAGTGATGGAGGGACGCAGCGAGGTAGGCCAGCCTGCGATTGGTTGTGCAGGTGCATGGTGTGTCAGACGTTGAGGTCTGTAGGCAAATCCGCAGACTGAGTTGAGACATCGTGACGAGCCTCTAAGGCATAAGTGAGTTGAGCCTTGCTGCCGAGAAAAGCTTCTAAACGTTGAAACTCGAGTGCCCGTACCGCAAACCGACACTGGTAGACGGGTAGAATATACCAAGGCGAACGGGAGAACCTTCGTTAAGGAATTAGGCAAATTAGCCCCGTAACTTCGGGATAAGGGGTGCCTCTGGACGTGAATGTATAATGAGCGTCTGGAGGCCGCAGTGAAATGGTTCTAGTGACTGGTTACCAAAACCACAGGTCTCTGCTAAGCCGAAAGGCGATGTATAGGGGCTGACGCCTGCCCAGTGCCGGAAGGTTAAAGGGAGAGGTTAGCGCAAGCGAAGCTTTGAACTGAAGCCCCGGTGAACGGCGGCCGTAACTATAACGGTCCTAAGGTAGCGAAATTCCTTGTCGGGTAAGTTCCGACCCGCACGAACGGCGTAACAACTAGAACACTGTCTCAACGAAGGACCCGGCGAAATTGAAATGGCTGTGAAGATGCGGCCTACCCGCAGCAGGACAAAAAGACCCCGTGGAGCTTTACTGCATCCTGGCATTGAATTTGGGCATTGTCTGTGTAGGATAGGTGGGAGTCTATGAAGCTGGGGCGCTAGCCTCGGTGGAGACGCCAGTGAAATACCACCCTGATGATGTTTAGATCCTAACCCCACACCGTAATCCGGGTGGGGGACCGTGCCAGGTGGGCAGTTTGACTGGGGCGGTCGCCTCCCAAAATGTAACGGAGGCGCCCAAAGGTTCCCTCAGGTTGAATGGAAACCAACCGAAGAGTGTAAAGGCATAAGGGAGCTTGACTGCAAGACCAACGCGTCGAGCAGAGTCGAAAGACGGGCTTAGTGATCCCACGGTACTGAGTGGAAGGGCCGTGGCTTACCGGATAAAAGCTACCCCGGGGATAACAGGCTGGTGAAGTCCAAGAGTTCATATCGACGACTTCGCTCGGCACCTCGATGTCGGCTCATCGCATCCTGGGGCTGTACAAGGTCCCAAGGGTCGGGCTGTTCGCCCGTTAAAGCGGTACGCGAGCTGGGTTCAGACCGTCGTGAGACAGGTCGGTCTCTATCCGCTGTGGGCGTAAGGGATTTGAGAGGAGCTGCCCCTAGTACGAGAGGACCGGGGTGGACAGACCTCTGGTGTGCCAGTTGTCGTGCCAACGGCATCGCTGGGTAGCCATGTCTGGCAGGGATAACCGCTGAAAGCATCTAAGCGGGAAGCTCGCCTCGAGATGAGATCCCTCTTCCCGTAAGGGAGTAAGATCGCAGGTAGACCACCTGCTTGATAGGCAGCGTGTGTAAGCGTAGCAATACGTTGAGCTAAGCTGTACTAATGATCGAGGGCTTCCGCTGTGATGCGGAGAACTCAGCACTTTTCTGAATGAAATTGATTGCGGGATCTACACATACTATTCGTTCAACCTTAACTTTTTGAATAAGAAAGTCTCTTGGTGATCTGAGCGACAGTGGTACACCCGGTAACATCTCGAACCCGGTCGTTAAGGCTGTCAGCGCTGATGGTACTTGGAGGGTAACTTCCTGGGAGAGTAGGTCATTGCCAAGAGACTTTTTTAGTTTAATACCCACATACTAGAATTAATACAGATACGCCATACTATACCAACGGAATTAATTCAAATACGTGATAGGACACTATCACGTATTTGTGATTTAACTGGAATACCCACCCATTGTCCAACATAGGCAGCTGATTAAACTGGTGATTGCGCAGCTGAGCTATCTGCCAGGATAGGCGGTGAGATACACCGCCACGCCCAATGCGGCTGCCAGCACATAGGCGGCATAGGTCCAACGCATCACCGGCAGGTAGTTCTCAAAGCGCCACCGTTTGGGGACCAGGTTGTTGGTTCGCAGGACGATGAACACACCAAGAAGTAAGCCAATCGTTCCAACCACGGCGTGAATGAGCGAGAGGCTGTAGTAGCTCTCGCCTAACCGGGCGGGGATCTCTGGCAGAACATATTGGATCAGTGCCCCGACCATTGTTATCATAACGACCACAGCGTTCAGAATCACGCCAACGGTTTGTACACGCTGGTGAGCTTTGTAGTGCTGCTTCACGGCCAGCCAGGCGCCGATGGCAAACAGGATTACCGAGATCAAAATCAGGCAAAGGGTCAGATCTGTCGCCCAGGATGCTGTAGTTCCGAGAAAACCGGGCTGTTCCAGGAAAGCCATATTTTACCTCCGCCCTAAGTCCCTGTTGAATCAAGGATTCTGTATCAGATTGGGTGGTATTGAGGTATCGTTCTCCCTCATTTTCAAATATTATAAATTAAGTCAATGATTTATGACTCGTTGAAACTCGCTTACTTTACCCCCAACTAATTGACAATATTAACGAACCTGCGGTATAATAACGGGTAGTATGCGGGTTATCCCGCCTTTACATAGATCGTCTGTACATGCTTGCACCATGTGGAGGTAGAATCGCTGAAAGCCCCGGGCTAACGAGGAATTGTTTTTTCGCTCTCATGTCGGCTGCAATCGCGATCTGCAGCCGTTTTTCTTGCCTGCAAGCGGTACCACCCTTGACACGGAATGGAGGTGAGTGCTTTGACAGTAGTAGTACTGCGACCCAATGAATCGGGTGATTCGCTTCTGAAGCGATTCCGTAAAAAGGTAGTCAAGAGTGGTGTGCTTTCGACAGTGCGCCGCAAGCGCTGGTTCATTTCCAAAAGCGAGCTGCGCCGTGTGGAACAAAAGAAGGCAATTCGCCGACTAAAACGCCGCCAATATACACGCGGCGAGTAAGAAAATGTATGGCTGAGTTCCGGGTTGGTGTTTGACCTTTCCGGCGAAGGAGAAGATTATGGCCAAAGAAGAAGATAAAATTCGTGTAGAAGGTACCATTATCGAGGCGTTGCCCGCCACCCAGTTTAAGGTGCGGTTGGACAATGGTCACGAGGTGTTGGCCTATCTTTCCGGCCGGATGCGCAAATACTATATTCGCATCCTGTTAGGTGACCATGTACGTGTGGAAATGTCCCCTTACGACCTGACCCGCGGGCGGATTGTATACCGCCAACGGAAAATGGGTGAACCGGCTGCGTTGGAAGAATAAATCCCTTCCAGCTGGACTTATTCTTAATGAAGACAGATCCCGACTCAAAAGAGCCGGGATTTTTTAATCACTATCCTGGACGGGATCGGTTTGAATAAATGCTTCCAATTGATCGCGATTTGGAAAGTTCCGCGCGCCACTATGCATAATCTTCCAGGCGGCAACGGCATTACCGCGCCGGTTGGCTTCTGCCAGGGATAATCCCGCCACAGCAGCGGTGATGAAGCCGGCGTTGTAGGCATCGCCGGCACCCAGGGTGTCCACCACAGGCACCTGGAAAGCATCACAATGAGATCTGCTACCGTCAGGCAGGTAAACATCGGCGCCAGCGCTGCCGGCACGGCATACAACGGCTCTATCCGGACTGACCAGCGCGTGGGCAGCGGCTTGCGGACTGTCTGCACCGGTGACCGGCATCAGCTCGTCTGTCCCAGAGCCAAACAAAATGTTGCTCGATGATATCCCGCGCTGAATTCGCTGCATGGTAACAGGATCGCCAACAGCTTCGATGCGTAGATTCATATCCAGAGACACCGGAATGCTCCGCTTACGGCAGCCTTCTATTAATTCCAGTATGGTTTCAGCAGCCGGATTTTCCCGCAATAAAATTCCGGAGGTATGCAGCCAGCCGATCTGGTCGAGCAGATCTACCGGCAGGTCGGATTTTTCCAGCAGGTGCTGAGATGCTCCATTACGCGGAATCACATAGGTGATGCGGCCTTGATTTTCATCCAACACCGCAATCACCATCGAGGTCGGTATGGATTCGTCCATGACCAGACAACGCGTGTCCACCCCGGCTGTCTCAAAGGTCTGCTTCAAAAAACGGCCAAAATAATCATTACCAACCTTGCCGGCAAACCAGGATTTGCCACCCAACACGGCGATGCCATGGGCTGTATTGCCGATGCTGCCACCGGCTGCAATCTCAGCGCTTTTTTGCTCACCTGTGATGACCTCGCCGCGGGCTACCGCCGCCAAAATACGCTGTGTGGCGCCGTAAGGCAGAATAATGTCGGGACAGACATCGCCGATGCAGAGGATGGGTTTTTCCGTGCGCAGCTCGATCAAATGCCAAGTTCCTTAGCCGCGGCTAGAGCGCGTTCAATGAACAATCTGACCATTTCGGGGTCCTTGCGGCTGGATCCGTCCGTGAACCTGACGCTGGTTTTGCTGAATGAATCGACACCCCAGGGACGCACCTGACGAATGGCAGCGGCAACGTTATCCGGGCCAAGGCCGCCTGCCAGGATCACCTTACAACCCATTGTTTCCAGGCGGCGGCAGATTTCAGCGCTGATGTCCCAGTCGTGCACTATGCCGGCAGCGCCGATACCAGCGATCTTCGGATCCACCGAATCCAGGATGATGCTGTCACAGAAGGCGGCATAATGCTCGGCAGCTGGTATGGCATCTGGACCCGTCACCGGGATAGCCTGCAGCACTTCGAGACCGGGCAGCAGGCGCCGCGCAGTCTCGGCAAAATCAGCCGTGGCGTAATACTGGTTGCCGCAAACGTGAATCACGTCTGGCTTGAGTTGTTGGATGACTTGGTAAATCGGCTCCGGGCTATCGGCGACCGTCAAGGCCACCTTTTTGGCTCGGTCGCCAATGGCAACAAAGATCTCCAATCCCTGCTCCAGGCTGACCTCGGCCGGTAAGTGCCTATCCGTTGCGGCAGCCACGCCGATATAGTCCGCTCCAGCGTGAACACAGTCCAGGGCTTCCTGGACAGTCTGGATGGAGTAAATTTGCGTGATCATGCGGGTCAGTTTATGGGAATCGATAAGGTTAGTTTATAAAATGCAGATTCGACCGCGAATTCGATCGAATCTGCATTTTCGTGGCGAAATAAAATTTTAATACAGAATGCGGTTGTCGAAGGTGTTTAACGCTTTCATGTAGTTGGCGCGTTCAAACGCTGAAGGGTCAGCCACGGATTGTTGGGCCATGCTGCCAGTCATTTTCTTGATTGAATCATATTCGAATTCTTCCATCCATTTTTCCAGGTCACCCAGCATCTCGCTGGCACGGCCTACGCCGTGTGCCAACAGCTCTGAGGTAGTCATGGCGACATTTGCGCCAGCCATGAGCGCTTTGATGATGTCTGTGGCGGTATGCACACCTGTCGAGAGCGCCAAATCAACCTTAACCCGTCCACGCAAAATCGCTACCCAGCGTAAGGGCAGGCGCATTTCATTCGATTCACTCAACACCAGGTTGGGCACGACTTCTAATGTCTCGATGTCCAGATCGGGTTGGTAGAAGCGGTTGAACAACACCAGACCATTGGCGCCGGCTTCACTCAGGCGGGCTGCCAGGTTGGGCAGCGAAGTGAAAAATGGGCTGAGTTTGACCGCCAGCGGAATTTTGACCTGGCTCTTTACAGCACGAACCAGTTCAATATAGCCGTCCTCGACCTCAGCAGCCGTGACAGCCGGGTCAGTGGGGATATTGTAGATGTTGAGTTCCAACCCATCAGCGCCGGCTTCCTGAATCCGTTTGGCGTATTCCACCCAACCGCCGGTCGAAATGCCGTTCAAACTGCCAATCACCGGGATCTGGACTTGTTGTTTTGCCTGGCTGATCAGTTCCAGATAGCCTTCCGGACCGATGTTGTAGCGCGGCATTTCCGGGAAATAGGTCACCGCTTCGGCAAACGACTCAGTGCCAACGTTGAGGAAATGATTCAGTGATTTACTTTCATATTCGATCTGTTCCTCGAATAGGGAGTACATGACAATAGCGCTTACGCCGGCGTCTTCGAGCTTGCGCATGCCGCCTAATTTCTTGGAGATCGGCGAGGCGGATGCGACTAATGGATTCTTGAGTTTAAAGCCTAAATATTGGGTGGTTAAATCGGCCATATGTTATTCCTCTCGTCTACTCGATAAGAATAACACAGGTGGAGACAAACGTCTTCACCTGTGTTGAAAATTATTTTGTCTCGCCCTTGTCGGCCGGCGCATCAGTTTGACTGGCGCCGTATTGGATGGCTGCCATCTGCTGGTAAAGCTGCCAGCGCTTGGCCGAATCACTGCGGGCGCTGCGCATTAAGGCTTCAGCCCGCGCTTCGTCACTTTGCAGTAGCATACGGTAGCGGGTTTCGTTATAGGCGTATTCATCCATGGGGATGGAGGGCGCTTTGCTTTCGAGCTGCAGCGGATTCTTCCCCTCGTCCGCGAGCGCCGGGTTGTAGCGGTATAACGGCCAATGACCTGCCTGAACGGCCAGCTTTTGCTGCTCCAGGCCTTTACGCATGTCAATACCGTGCGCAATACAGTGGCTGTAGGCAATAATCAGTGACGGGCCGTCGTAGGCGTCAGCTTCCAGGAAGGCTTTCAAGGTTTGAGCGTCGTTGCCGCCCATGGCAATGCGTGCCACGTAAATGTAGCCGTAGGCCATGGCGATCAGCCCAAGATCTTTCTTGGGCAGGCCTTTGCCATTGGCAGCGAACTTGGCGACAGCCGCGCGCGGTGTAGCTTTGGACGATTGGCCGCCGGTGTTGGAATACACTTCGGTGTCCAAGACCAGCACATTCACGTTGCGGCCGGAAGCCAGCACGTGATCCAGGCCGCCGTAACCGATGTCGTAAGCCCAACCATCGCCGCCGAGGATCCAGACGCTGCGCTTCACCAGATAATCTGCCAGGTCGGTGAGCAGACCGGCGCGCGGATCCTTGATGGCGGTCAACGCCTGCTTGAGGGCTACCACACGCTGGCGTTGAACGCGGATGCCAGCCTCAGAGGATTGATCCGCATCGAGCAGTTCGGTGACCAGGGTTTCGCTCAGCATTCCGGAAAGCCCAGTCAATAGTTCGCGAGCGAACTCAGATTGTTTATCAACGGTCAGACGCATGCCCAAACCGAACTCGGCGTTGTCTTCAAACAGGCTGTTGGCCCAGGCCGGACCGCGCCCTTCTTTGTTCTTGGCCCACGGGGTGGTGGGCAGGTTGCCGCCATAGATCGAGGTGCAGCCGGTGGCATTGGCAACTACGGTCCGATCGCCGAACAACTGCGAAAGCAGTTTGATGTAAGGGGTTTCACCGCAGCCTGCGCAAGCGCCGGAGAACTCGAACAGCGGCTCCAGCAGCTGAGAATTCTTTACCGAGGTGAAGCTGATGGCGCTGCGATCTACTTCCGGTAAATTAAGGAAGAATTCCCAGTTGACGTTTTCGGTCTCGCGCAGGGGAGGTTGCGGCATCATATTGATGGCCTTCAGACCCACCTGGGACTTATTCTTGGCGGGGCAGGCTTCCACACACAGAGCGCAGCCAGTGCAGTCTTCCGGGGCCACCTGAATAGTGTACAGCGTATTGGGCAGCTCGCGGAATTTGGCTTCCATCGATTTAAAGGTTTCCGGAGCGCCAGCCAAAGCAGCGGGCTCGTATACTTTTTGTCGAATCACGCCGTGGGGGCAGACAAAAGCGCACTTGCCGCACTGGATACATATGTCTGGATCCCAAACGGGAATTTCCAGCGCCAGATTGCGTTTTTCCCAGCGGGCAGTGGCGGTGGGGTAAGTGCCGTCCACCGGCATCTTGCTGACGGGAAGCTCATCGCCATTAAAGATCATGATCGGCCCAAGAGTTTCACGTACAAATTCGGGCGCTTCAGCGACGACAGCCGGGCGGCGGCTCACCACCGCGGTGGCTGTGGCAGGATATTTCACTTCATACAGGTGTGTCAGCGTGGTGTCAACCGCTTCAAAGTTCTGTTGAACCACGGCTTCGCCGCGTTTCCCGTACGTTTTCTTGATGCTTTTCTTAATTTCTGCGATGGCCTCGTCCCGCGGTAGAACGCCGCTGATGGCGAAGAAGCAGGTTTGCATAACGGTGTTGATTCGGCCGCCCATGCCAGCTTTGAAAGCAACTTCATGCGCATCAATCACATAAAAGCGCAGCTTTTTGGCGATAATGGCTTGCTGAACCTCAAGCGGCAGGTGATCCCAAACTTCCGTCTGGGAATAAGTGCTGTCGAGTAGAAAGACGCCGCCGGGTTTGGCATATTTGAGCATATCCAGCCGCTCCAGGAATGAGAACTGGTGGCAGGCAAGAAAGTTAGCGTCATCGGTGCCGATGAGGTAGGCAGCGCGGATAGGTTTGGGTCCGAAGCGTAAATGCGAAGTGGTGACCGAGCCGGATTTCTTTGAGTCGTAAACAAAGTAACCTTGTGCGTAATAGTCGGTTTCTTCGCCAATAATCTTGATTGAGTTTTTATTCGCGCCAACCGTACCATCAGCTCCCAGACCGAAGAAGATACAGCGGATGGTCTCCGGTGCCTCAATCGAGAATTCCGGGTCATAGGCCAGGCTGGTGTGATTGACGTCGTCCAAAATTCCAATTGTGTATTGATTAAGCGGCGTGTTTTTCTTTAATTCGTCATAAATACCCTTGACCATTCCAGGGGTAAATTCTTTAGACGACAGGCCGTAGCGCCCACCGGTAATGACCGGCATGCTTGTGAAGGGTGCTTTACCGCTGGCGAATACTTCTTGAATAGCGGTGACAACGTCCTTGTACAGGGGCTCGCCGCCGGACCCAGGTTCTTTGGTGCGGTCGAGCACGGTAATTTTCTTGACCGTGGCGGGCAGCGCCTGCAGCAGATGGCTGGCGGAGAATGGACGGTATAAGTGAACCGTCACCATGCCGACCTTCTCACCCTGCGCTTGCAGGTAGAGGGCAGTCTCTTCGACCGTCTCAGCGCCGGAACCCATCACAATGATGACACTTTCAGCATCAGGAGCGCCTGCGTAATCGAACAAGTGATAGCTGCGACCGACCAATCCGGCAAATTTGTCCATGGTCCTTTGCACAGTTTCTGGGCAGCGGTCATAGAACGGGTTAATGGCTTCGCGCGCCTGGAAATATACATCAGGATTCATGGCAGTGCCGCGCAACACCGGGCTCTCTGGTGTAAGAGCACGGGCGCGGTGTGCGCTAACCAGTTGGGGGTCGATCATGGCGTACAAGTCTTCATCCGACATGTATTCGATCTTCGTGACCTCATGCGAGGTGCGGAAACCGTCGAAGAAGTGCAGGAATGGCACGCGGCTTTCCAGGGATGCTGCCTGGGCGATCAAGGCCATGTCGTGGGCTTCCTGCGGCGAGCGTGAAGCCAACAGCGCCCACCCGGTCTGGCGGGTAGCCATCACATCCGAATGGTCGCCGTATATCGAGAGCGAGGAAGCCGCCACCGTTCGCGCTGAAACATGGAAGACTGCGGGGGTTAATTCGCCGGCAATCTTGTACATGTTGGGGATCATCAGCAAGAGCCCCTGTGAGGCAGTGAAGGTCGTGGTCAAAGAGCCGGTCTGCAGTGCGCCGTGAACCGCGCCAGCTGCGCCGCCCTCGGATTGCATTTCGCAGACCAACGGCACGGTCCCCCAGATATTGGGAATACCGGCAGCCGACCAGGCGTCGGATAATTCACCCATACCCGAGGAAGGTGTAATGGGGTAAATGGCAATGACTTCATTTAAGCGGTACGCTACGTGGGCTACTGCCTCGTTGGCGTCAGTGGTGATAAATTTTCTTGTCATGATGATCTCTCCATCAGGGATATGACCCAATAAGCGGCCGATTGATCACAATCAACAGACCAGCTTGGATAGGTAAATAAACAATCTGTCCAGACATCCATTCTCAAAAGTTTATCCGTTAATTCACAAACGGGTAAGTTATATACATCATGTATTTGCATGCGATAGTTCACGCGTTACGACTGGGGAGTAAGG
The DNA here is from genome assembly GCA_035561555.1 of Bellilinea sp. Lineage (GTDB taxonomy): Bacteria > Chloroflexota > Anaerolineae > Anaerolineales > Anaerolineaceae > Bellilinea. The sequence continues at coordinate 4,340 of DATMXL010000089.1, read as the reverse complement.
TTTTGAGTGTCGGGCAAAATTAAACCCTCACGGAAACCCGGGAGGGAGGATGATAATAAGATAACCCGGTTGGGCAAGGATGGTTACTGCGAATGCAAATACGATTGTACCATCATTAGTGCCGCCAGCGACTTGCCATCGTGAAATTCGCCACTATTTGCCATGCGGAAAGCTTCAGCGGCCGGTATGGCGACCAACTCCAAAAACTCGTCATCATCCTGGTCCAATGGATCGGAGTGTAGATCGGTGGCGAGATAGACGAACATGTGCTCGGTCGAATACCCGGGCACCATGTAAAAATCACCCAGGAACGCCATTTTCGCAGCAGCCATACCGGTCTCCTCGCGCACCTCGCGAGTTGCGGCTTCTGCGGGCGGCTCGGCAGAATTGAGCAACCCGGCCGGCAATTCGAGTAATTCCTGTTCGGCGCCGATGCGGTACTGACGCACAAAAAGGATATTACCCGCCGGGTCAATGGGTACAATGGTGACCGCGCCGCGATGCTGCACCAGGTCGTAGGTGCGAACTTTGCCATCCGGCAGCTGCATGGTGACAATTTCAACATCGAAGGTCCGGCCGGTAAAGACTTTCTCTCGTTTCAGTGGTAAAAAATTCATTTAGTTAGTCCTTTGGTTTTTTCTCTGCAGGAGAGTGCCGCTTTATCCCGGAATAGTAATCGGGGCGTGCAATGCGCGCCCCGATAAAATCATTGTCTAATTACTGGCTTCCATCTATCCAGTTATGCTCTGGATCACGGAATGCTAATGACGGATCCGACGTTCAAAGTGTAAGGTGAGGCGATGCCATTGGCAGCCGCGATCGCCAACGGATCTACATCTCCATACTCGCAGGCGATCGAATTGATCGTATCACCTGTGCCTACGGTGTAGGTTGTCGGGTGGGGGAGGAGGTAGCGATTACCCGAAGTCCAGGTGCCGCTGGATGGGATGATCAATACCGTGCCAGGCTCCGGGCTGGAGTTCATGTTCAAATTATTGGCTTCCAGCAGGCTGTTAAGATCCAAATTGTAGCGGCGGGCAATGCAGATCGGCCATTCGCCGCTCTGGATGGTATAGGTTGCCGGGCGGGAAAGCGTCGGTAAAACGACTGCCGGTCTGGTGGCGGTTGGCTGCAGCACGACGGTCGGTAAACCGGCGGTGGTAGGAATGACAACTGGCGTGGACACCACAGGAACCTGCGCGGTTGGCACAACCGGAACGATGGGCGTGGATATGGCTGCGTTTTGAGTTTGCCGCACAATTTCAGTCACCCGGGCAGAAGTATCCAGCGTGCCTACCGGGAAGGGAATCTCGGAGGTCGGGGTAGTATCGGTGGGGGATTTGCCGGTGGCTGAGCGGGTGCAGGCGGAAAGCACCAGGCTGAGCAGCATAATTATGAGTACCAGGACGGACATCTTCTTATTCATCGGAGCTCTCCTTGGGAACGTGGGACGTTATTTTCGCTGAATCAGCCGCAAAATTTTAACATCCATTCTACATAGTAGCATACACACTTATCAGCGTCAAGCAAGGTATTTGTAGATTCTAACAATTCGTTGCAATTATTGTGCCAATTCAATCTTATGCTAAAATCCTTGCTTATGAATATTTATTTTTCCTGTTCCATTACTGGCGGGCGCGATGACCAGGCTATTTATGCAGCCATTGTAAATGCACTGCTGGCGGAGGGTCACCAGGTGCCGACTGCACACCTTTCCAGCCCGGATATACTGGCACTGGAGGCAGTGGTTGAACCACATGAAATCTATCAGCGCGACGTCGCCTGGGTGACGAATTGTGACGCGTTAATAGCTGAGGTCAGTACACCGTCACATGGAGTCGGGTACGAGATTGCGTTGGCGCTTACGCAAGGGAAGCCGGTATTATGCCTGTATCGCAGCGGCAAACGGGTGTCGAAAATGATCACCGGCAATGATCACCCTGGTCTGTCTCAGGCTGCATATGAAAATGAACGTGGGGTTGTCACTTTGATTTGTGACTTTTTACACAATTTGTAACTGAGCATTATCAGTCCAAGCAAGGATGAAAGACGGTATTCTTTATCGTCGTAATGGGCTACTATTATGCCGGAGACGCAATCAACTGGACACCTCCAATACTGCTCATCGCTGTCTCCTCCTTTGGCGAAAGCCTCCGCTGGGTCCTCCTCACCGCCCCCGGCGGAGGCTTGATTTAAAGCAAAAAACAAACTGGAAATCGCAACGAGAATTCCAGTTTTTTTGATTTATTCCCTCGCTTGCTTATTTTTCTGGCGTACCCTGGATGGGTAGAACCACTGTCAGTGTTGTTCCCTCGTCGACCACTGATTCGATCCAGACTCGTCCACCATGGGCTTCAGCCACCGATTTGACAATTGCCAGACCGAGTCCGGTTCCAGCCTGCTCAGGCGTGTTGTTGCTGCCGCGGAAAAACTTGTCAAAGACATACGGCAAATCCTTAACCGGAATGCCGGATCCTTCATCGATGAATTGCAAAATCACCTGGTTTTGCTCAACCTGACCTTTGATTTGAATTTTTCCGCCGCTAGACGAGTACTTTATGCAATTATCCAAAACATTTTCAAACAAGCGGCGCAGCTGCACCGGGTTGCCATAGTACGGAGGCAAATCTGACGGCAGCTCGATCTCCAGTTGATTGTCCCGGTTCACGAGAACTTTCATGTAGGTATCCACCGAATTCCTGAGAACTTCGGATAAATGGATGATTTCGTTGCGCGCATCAAACCCGGTCTGAATGCGGCCAAGGTTGACCAGGTCGTCCACCAGGTGCGAGATATTGACTACGCTGCTCTCCACCCGGCGGATAAATTCGGATTGCAGCTCGTTGACCGGACCGGCACGTTCCACCAGCTCGGCATACCCCAGGATGGCTGTCAGCGGGGAACGCAAGTCGTGTGAAACCGTTCCGACAAAATCGTTTTTCATGCGGTCGAGCTTACGGAGATAGGTGATGTCGTGCAGCGTGATGGCAGCTCCTACTTCCGGAATGGGGCTTAATTGAGCTGAATACACCCGGTTGTCGTTGGTTGTGAACTCGGTGCGGTTGGACAGGCTGCCGGTGTGAGCCTCGAGCAGGGCTACAACCTCCGGTTGCGGGATTACTTCACCGGCATGTTTTCCCACCGCTTCGCTGGCAACAACCCCGAGTGAGGTCTCAGCCGCCTGGTTGATGATCAATATATTCCGGGAGCGATCCACCACCACTACGCCGTCCTGCACCCGGCGCAGGATCGTATCCAGCTTGTTGCGTTCCGCGCGGGTGTCGTTGAACAGGTTCGCGTTGAGCAGCGCAATGACGGCATACTCCGCCAGGGTGGAAAGCAGGTCAATATCATGTTTCTGGAATGGCAGGCGGTTGTTGCGGTTATCGACTCCCAGGACCCCAATCACTTTAGTCTTCAGGAGCAGCGGCACATAGATCAAACTGTGCACCAGGTAGGATGTTTTAATCTTTTGCGGAGTAGTTTCGTCAACCACCACCGGTTGGGCAGTCCGCAGAACATTGCCTGCCAGCGTATCCTGAATGGGAAGCCGGAATGTGCGCACGAAATCTTCCTGGAAGTTTTTGGACGCGCGGATGTACAACTGGTTGGTATCTTTTTCGATCAACAGCAGGCTGCCTTCTTCGGCACCGGTTACCTCAACAGCCGCCTCCACGATGGCGGTCAGTAAATTATCCGTATCCAGCTGCGCTGTGATGGATTGCCCAAGGCGCGAAAGGATTTCCAGTTCGTTAACCCGCTGGCGTAAATGGCCAGTCGCACGTCGGGATTCATGCAATACCCATTCTTTGGTGCGTGTGGCCTTTTGTAAGCTGCTGCCTACTGCCTGCAACAGGTCGTCGGTTCGCAATGGGGGGCATAGATAGCCGCTCAAACCCAGACGCAGGGCTTCCTTTAATAAAGCCGGGCTGTCTTCCTCTGTATACAATAAAACTGGTACCGCAGGATATTGATGCAGGATTTTCTCGGCTTCCCCCAGGCTGTTTGGACTGCCGAGGGTTTCTCCGATGATCACGAGTTGCGGCCGATCTTTGTCCAGTTCTTTTTGCGCAGAGGCGAGATCTGGAAACAACTCGACCAGATACCCGGCTGATTTTAACAACCGCTCCATCAAGTGTGTGGCTTGTGGTTCGTTGAGGATGACGAGGATATTATGATCCTTCGAGGTGGTATTCATTTGTCACTTGCCTGGGCGGGGATCTCGTATCATTTAATAAGGTTAATTTTACAACAGGAAGGAGTATAGCGCGAAAAGCTCGACAAACCGTAAATCTCTAAAGTATGAAGTTTTCGATAAGAATTGTATAAGAGCATCCGGC
>DATMXL010000088.1:0-5832 GCA_035561555.1 Bellilinea sp. | reverse complement strand
CCGGCGTTTGCCGCCACCATCGTTCTCTACGCGGTCGCCATTTACCTCTACTGGCGCTATTTTTGGTATAAACGACCGGTCAGCCGCCCGGTTCCCGTGCCCAAAACCGATGCAACCTTTTAGGCGTTCAACCATCTAAGGGATAGTATCTATTCTAATCAGCGGAGAGCATGACATTATGGAAATGATTGTGGATTTCCCGGGCGGGGCAAAAGTTGACGCGCATTTTGGCGGCTTTACGGTAAAAACAGATCAACCGGTAACCGGCGGGGGTGAAAATACTGCGCCGTCGCCATTCTTGACCTTTTTAGCTTCCCTGGGCACTTGCGCCGGGATCTATGTGCTGGGTTTTTGCCGCAGCCGCGGGCTACCGACCGACGGGATTCGCATCATCCAGCGCATGCATAACAACAGCCTGAACGGTGCGTTGGAAACGGTTGAGTTGGAAATTCAGGTTCCACCGTCCTTCCCGGACAAATATTACCCGGCGCTGATTCGCTCAGCCGAGCAGTGCGCGGTCAAAAAAGCCATCGAGCAGCCGCCCGCCTTCGACGTTCACACGACCGTCGTCTAGTTTATTATTATCCGCCGGCGACTGGCGGCAGAAAATCGAGCACGTCCTCCGGCTGGAGCGGCGTATCCCAACCACATTCCAACGTTGGGATCTCCTGCCCGTTAACAAAGCCGTGAACATGCGCGTGAAGCTCCCCCAACTCATTGACCCAGTGCGGGCTTAGCTCCGGAACCGCCTAAAGCACCGCCTCTACCGCCTGCCGGGCAGTCGCACCGGTCGGCAAATTGATCTCCAGGCTGCGTTGGCCTGCGATCAAGCGGAAGGTGGCGTATAGGTTGACCTGCATGCTCCGACCAGTATAGACGATTCTGGCGCGAATGGGCAGCACTAACTCAGCGTGCCACCACCAGCGGGTGCGGACCGATGGGATTCGGCACCACGTCCAGCGCGATGCCAAAAGCCTCGCTGAGCAACTCGGGCTGTAGCACTTCAGCTACCGTCCCCAGCGCGCGCACCTCACCCTCTACCAGCAGCAGCACCCTGTCCGCAAAGCGCGCCACCAGATTCAGGTCATGCAGCACCACCATGGCACCCGGCGCACCATGTCCGTTTGCCAGCGACCAATTGGCCGGCTGATGCACCAGGTCCTGCACCTGTTTGAGCAGACTGATCTGGTACTGCAAATCCAGGTGGGTGGTGGGTTCGTCCAGCAGCAATATCGGGGTGGTTTGCACCAGCGCCCGCGCCAGCAAAACTCGTTGCAGCTCCCCGCCGGATAGCTCGCTGACCAGACGCTGCGCCAGCTCGAGGGTGCGCGTGCGTTCCATAGCCAGGTGCACCAGTTCCTCATCCTGCGACGAGGTCTGACCAAACCAGTTGAGGTAAGGCGTGCGTCCCAACATCACCACCTGCCAGGCGGTGTAGGCAGGCGGAATGCTGCGCGCCTGCGGCACCACCGCGATCAATTTGGCGCGCTCATGCGGCTGCAATTTGCCAATATCCTGACCGCGGAAGAAGACCTGCCCGCTGAGCGGCGCCAGTATGCCGCTCAAAACCCGTACCAGGGTGGATTTTCCGGCGCCATTCGGGCCAATGACAGCCAGGATCTCGCCGGGCTGCAGATCTACATTGACCTGTTTCAGGACGTGTTTGCCGCTGTAAGCCGCGCTCAGGCCATGAATTTCCAGCATGTCAACTCCAGTAATTCGCCTGGCGGCTGCGGCGCAGCACCCACAGGAAAAACGGCGCCCCGGCCAGAGCCGTCACAATGCCAACCGGCAGTTCCTGCGGCGCCAGCAATACGCGCGCCAGCACGTCCGCGCCCAGCAGCAGCGCAGCTCCCCCGATCAACGAAAGCGGCAGCAGGCGGCGGTAGTCTGGCCCGATCAGCAGCCGTAAAATGTGCGGGATGATCAGGCCGACGAAACCGATGATACCGGCAAAGGAGACGGCGGCAGCCGTGGTGAGCGAAGCTGCCACAATGATCCAGCGCCGCACCCGGTTGACCGGCAACCCGAGCTGCTGCGCCTGATCATCGCCAAATTGCAACACGTTAAGCGCATGGCCAAAGGTCATCAGAATCCCCAGACCAACCAGCCAATACGGCAGCAGCGCCAGCACCGGCTGCCAGCCGCTCATGGTGGCACCGCCCAGCAGCCAGGCCAACGCTCGGCGCAGTTCGCCGCTGGCGCGCAGCATGAGAAAGGAGGTGAGGGCAGTGGCAAATGAACTGACCGCCACGCCGGAAAGAATCAAGTTGGACGCTGGCAGTGCGTGTCCGACCCGGGCCAGGGCGTACACGATCGCCACGGTTATCAGCCCGCTGGCAAAGGCTGCCAGGGGCACAGCCAGCAGCCCCAGCGTGGTGTAGGACCATTTGATGCTCATGGCAGCCACAGCCCCCAGCCCGGCTCCCGAAGCCACACCTATCAGATACGGGTCTGCCAACGGGTTGCGGAACAGCCCCTGATAAGCGGTGCCGGAGCCAGCCAGCGCTGCTCCGACCATGGCGATCAGGATGGTGCGCGGCAGCCGCAGAGAAAACAATATGGTCCCGGCAGTACTTTCCACCCCCGAACCAAGCGAACGCAATCCTTCCAGCAGGTCGCTAATGGAAAGCGTCACACTACCCACCAAAACACTGAGCAGCCCGGCAGCGGCTAACGCCAGCAGGGCAAATCCGTAGGGGCGGGCAGTGTGCCTTAATTCCATGAGGTTATTTCAGGTCCGGGTGCAGAATGCGCACCAGTTCTTCCAGGGCATCCACCAGCCGCGGACCCGGTCGACTGACGGTGTCATCATTGAACGGCACGATTTGCCCAGTTTGCACAGCCTGAATGGCTTCCCAGCCGGCACGGGCGCTGACCTGTTCCGCGGTGGTGCCGTAAGCGGCATCCCCCAGCAGGATGATTTCCGGATTGGCAACCAGCAGGGCTTCCTGACTGATTTGCCCCCAGGCGCCGTCCAGCGAGGCAGCCACATTTTCGCCGCCTGCCATAGTGATTAGCTGGTCAATGAAGGTGCCGCTGCCGGCTGTCCAGGGTTTGGCAGCATCGGTGCCGTCCAGCTCATAAAACACCTTCGGCCTGGTGTCCACATTGGCCACTTTTGCCTCAACACCGGTGACGCGCTGGCGCAGACTATCCACCAGAGCAGTCACCGCAGCGGTGTGCCCGGTCAGTTGACCCACGATCTCCAGGTTGGCAAACATTCCCTGGATGTCGGCCGGATTCTCCAGGTAGTACACGGTCAAACCCAGATCCTCCAACGCTTTGACCTGCTCGGGTGTGTTGATCTCGGCTGCCAGCACCAGGTCTGGCTTGAGACTGACAATCTGCTCGAAGTTATAATCGCCCATCGACCCGCCAATGCTTTGAACGGCTGCAGCGGCTTCCGGAAAATTGCTGAATTCATCCCTGCCCACCAGCTGGTCGCCAGCGCTGACGGCAAATAAAATCTCGGTGTTGGAGGGTGCCATGGATACGATCCGCTGCGCTGGGGCAGCCAGGGTGACCTCGCGGCCGAGGCCGTCGGTCAGCGTGATTGGGCCAGCGGTGGGTGACTGCGCTCCTGAAGTACAGGCAGCCAGTACGGTCGCCAGCAGGGCAAGGACAAGCAACAGTTGCGAAAAACGTTTCAAGATAAACCTCGCGAAAAATAGAATGGAAAAGCGTTAGGCAGACCGTTGTGTTTGGACGGTCGGTAAAACCGGCGGCTGACAACAAAACCTCCCTGCCGGATCGGCCAGGGAGGTGAGAAATTTTGGTTATCTGTTGCCAGACCAAAGTTCCCACCTCCTTTCTGCGAGAGCGTGGTGAACACCTGTTGGGCGGGCGACCTGGCTCGGAGTTTCCTCCTTACAGTTGCGCGACAGCACCGGACTTGCACCGGTTTCGCCTTAAAGCCTTACCTTCCGGGGTAAGAGGCACCCAACGGGCACTCATTCAATTGTTGAGGTGATTCTATCCCCTGACCACAACCATGTCAAGTAAACCCACGGGGATTGTAAGCCCACGGGGATGGTAACAACAACAAATTTCGAGACTTTTCACCGTGTCCCTTCAATTCGCATCCCTTTACATCCTATTGCCGCCAGACTATACTCATTGATTGAGTATCCCTCCTTCCCAATGCCTGCTCATCCATGCGAAAACTCATAATTCTCATTCTCCTTATCCTGGCAGCGGCCGCTGGCTGCGCGCCTCAACCCGGTCTCGCTGAACCCGAAACCCTTACCGTCTCGGCCGCGTCATCGCTCACGGAAGCCTTCAGTGAAATTGGCGGGCTGTTTGAAAGCGCTAATCCAAAGCTGAAGGTCACGTTCAACTTTGCCGGATCACAGGAACTGGCACAGCAGATCATTCAGGGCGCGGCGGTGGACGTCTTTGCCAGCGCCAATCAAAAGCAAATGGATGTGGTACTGGCGGAGCTGAAGCTCCAACCAGGTGCTGTCAAAATTTTCGCAGCCAACCGGCTGGTGGTGGTTTACCCGGTCAGAAACACTGCCGGGTTGGCATCACTGGCTGATTTAGCCAAACCCGGGTTGAAGCTGGTGCTGGCGGGAGCGGAAGTGCCGGTGGGACAATACAGTCTGGATTTTTTAGGTTTAGCGGATGCGAGCGGCAATTTTCCACCTGGATACCAACAGGCTGTGCTTGACAATATCGTCTCGTACGAACAGAATGTGCGCGCGGTCCTCACCAAGGTCGCCCTGGATGAAGCTGACGCCGGCATCGTGTATGCCACCGATGTTGGCACGGCAAACGACCAGGTCGGCATCCTGGAAATCCCGCATGAACTGAACATCATCGCCCGCTATCCAATTCTGGCACTGCCCGGCAGCCAACACTCCGCCCGGGGGCAGACATTTGTGGATTTTGTGCTCTCGCCAGCCGGTCAGCAGGTGCTGGAAAAATACGGCTTCTCACCGCTGGAATAGTCTGCCTGTATCATTAATCATTCTGTATCTGTGCAGCTGCTGAAATCAGGAGGCGATCATGGCAAGCGAGAAAGAAAAGATGCTGGCTGGCGAGCTGTACAACGCGCTGGACCCGCAGCTGGTAAACGAACGCCGGCAGGCGCGCGAACTGATTCGGGCTTTCAATGCCACCGGACCGGATGAGGGCTCAAAACGCAAGCATCTGCTGATTGAATTGCTTGGCTCGGTCGGCGGTGCGATCGGCATCGAGCCGCCTTTTTACTGCGATTACGGCTACAACATTCATCTGGGCGATGCTGTGTATTTCAACTTCAACTGCGTCATTCTGGATGTGAAGCGTGTTGAGATCGGCAGCTACTGCATGTTCGGTCCTAACGTTCAGATTTATACCGCCACCCACCCGCTGGACGCTGTGGAGCGCCGTAGCGGGCTGGAATTCGCCAAACCGATCAAAATCGGCTGCGACGTGTGGGTCGGTGGTTCGGCTGTGATTAACCCGGGCGTCACCATTGGCGACCGCAGTGTGATCGGCGCCGGCAGCGTGGTGGTCAAGGACATTCCGGCAGATGTTTTTGCCGCCGGCAATCCGTGCAAGGTCATTCGCTATCTGAAGACACCAGAGGATTTGCCGGGATGTAATGTGGGGTAAATCCGTGTCACGTGCCAAGTGCCAGGTGTCAAGGTTATATTTTCTCCGGTAGGGGCACGGGAATCAGTCGCGATAACCTCCGGCGTGTTTGCCCCGTGCCCGGATTTCCAAGGGTTTATTGTGACGCAACTTGGTCAACTGGTAGTAAAGAATATAACGCGAAGAACGCGAAGGGGCGCAAAGAAAAGAATAAAGAATGGAAATCAATAATTGACTGAATATCCTTTGAAT
>DATMXL010000087.1:0-14042 GCA_035561555.1 Bellilinea sp. | reverse complement strand
TTTTATTACGGCTTGAACGTGCTATACTACCGTGCGTTATTACAGGTTTACGATGCAGACTACTCCACTAAAAACCTCTCAAAATCTGAGTTATCGAACGATTTTCAAAACCTGGTGGCCTTTGGCCTTTAGCTGGGTGTTGATGAGCGCCGAACTGCCGGCACTCAGTGCGGTGATGGCCAGGTTGGCGAATCCCGAAATCAATCTGGCGGCGTACAGCGGAGTCATCTGGCCAGTGGCGCTGATTATCGAGGCGCCAATTATTATGCTGTTAGCCGCATCCACAGCGCTCAGCAAAGATTGGGCTTCTTACCAGAAACTCAACCGGTTTATGTTGATTTCCGGCGCGTCCTTAACGGTATTGCACGCTCTGGTCACCTTTTCGCCGTTGTATTACATTGTTGTCACCCGCATCATGGGTGTGCCGGAAGCCATTATTGAACCGGGTCGGGTCGGCCTGGCAATCATGCTGCCGTGGACCTGGACGATCGCATACCGCCGGTTTAATCAGGGGGTACTGATCCGTTTTGGTCATTCCAGGGCGATCGGAACCGGGACGATGCTGCGATTGGCTGTCGCAGGCGTCGTTTTGCTACTCGGCTACTGGTATAAAGGCTTTGCCGGGGTTGTGGTTGGCGCGACAGCTCAGGCACTGGCGGTCACCGCAGAGGCAATATATACAGGCATAAAAGTACGTCCGGTAATCGAATACCAGCTTAAACCAGCACCGCCGGTTCAAAATTTGAGTTGGAAGGGATTTTTTAGTTTTTACACGCCGTTGGCCTTGACCTCCTTTATCACCTTGCTGTGGCAGCCGCTGGGGTCAGCTGCCATGAGCCGCATGCCACTGCCGATCGAATCACTGGCGACCTGGCCTGCACTGGCTGGTCTGGTGGCAATTTTACGCTCCTCAGGGTACGCCTACAACGAAGTGACGGTAGCGCTTCTCGACACACCCGGATCTTTGCAGTCCATGAAAAAAGCTACCTGGCTGCTTTCCGCTGCCATTGGGCTGGCGCATGCGCTGCTGCTGGTCACCCCACTGGCGACTCTCTGGTTTTTCAATATTTCTGCACTTGACCCCGCACTGGCAAGGATGGGATGGCAATCCTTCGCGCTGGCGTTGCCGCTCTCCGCGCTGACAGTGCTGCAGAGCTGGTTCCAGGGCGCGATTCTGGTCAGTCAGAAGACCAGAGCAGTATCTGAATCTGTGACCATTATGATGGTCACCTTGTTAATCGTTTATGCGATTGGCGTCCGGCTGCAAACCCAACCTGGGTTGTATTTCGCCATCGGCGGCCTGATGGTGGCTAATATCGCTCAAATGGCCTGGCTGTGGCTCCGCAGCCGACATGTGATGCGCACGCTGAAAGAACGCGATGCGGCATTAACCGGTGTGCTTCAAACCGCATCCGATTAATCCTGTTTGGCTGCCAGTAAAGTCTGTTTATCCAGTGGATGCAAAAAGGCGGTTTCCAGCGCATTCGCCTGTGCTTGAGAAATCTGTCGCGCCGTCAAACCTGCGGCCGGTGCCGCTACATCATATTCGTGTTTCAGCGTGATCCCGCTGATACCCGGATCGTCGGTATTGATGGTCGCCAGTAAACCAGCCTCCAGCATGCGGCGTAAGGGGTGAGCGGCAAAGGATGCCACGGTTGATGTTTGCACGTTACTGGTGAGATTGGCTTCTATGCCAATTCGTCGTTCAAGGAGCAGGTCAACCACAGCCGGATCTTCGAACAGATGGACCGCGTGGCCAATGCGTTCCGCGCCTAACCGCTCGACAGCGCTGCGGATGCTGCCAGGTCCAGCCGACTCGCCAGCATGGGCGGTGATATGCAAGCCGGCGTCCCGGGCACGTTTGAAATGCGGGGTGAAGTCATCCGCCGGAAAATTGGCTTCATCACCAGCCAGGTCCAGACCAACTAAATGGTCGCTGAAAGCCAAAATGGATTCCAACTCCCTGGCTGCGATTTTCACGCCGTAGGTGCGGGATAAAATGCCAAGCAGCTGTACCGGGACGCTGAAATCGCGCACCCCGGATTCAACCCCATCTACGACGGCTTCCACAACGCCGGTTGGATCAAGCCCGCAGCTTTCAGCCATAAACCACGGGCTGAAGCGCAACTCAGCGTAATCGATGCCTTCCCGCAGCAGGTCCTGCACATTTTCGTAGGCGATGCGGCGGCAGGCATCGTAATCCACCAGAACCACCGTCAGCCATTTAAATTTTTCAAGAAAGGCCATCACACCGGGCTGCGGCTGAGTGACTTGCACATACGGGCGCAGTGCCTCCACATCCCAGGCTGGCAGGGGGACATTGTGTTGGCGGCCAAGGTCGAGGACCGTTTCCAGGCGGATGGCGCCATCCAGATGCCGGTGCAAGTCAATCAGCGGAAGGTTTGGATTCATGCAGTGGGGCTCCGACTCAGGATTACTGGAGATATTTCTTGAACCAGCGCGCGATATGATTGAGTCGGATGATCCGCCGGTCGGTGCGACCATTGCGTGACAGCCCATGGAATTCTTCCGGGAAGCGCACAAATTCCGTGTCAACACCCTGGCGTTTTAATGCTACAAACACCTGCTCGCCTTGTTCAATCGGGCAGCGCAGGTCCATCTCGTTGTGGAGAACCAGGGTAGGCGTTTTGGCATTGCCGATAAACGCAATGGGAGAACGATCCCAATAGTACTGCAGGTCCTCAAAGGGGGCTTTGTCATTGAGTTCCTGTTGGAAAGCCCAGTTAAAATCGCTCGAACCCCACATGGAAACGAAATTAGAGACACAGCGCTGAGCGACCGCAGCTTTGAAGCGCTGGGTATGACCAATTATCCAAACCGTCATGTAACCGCCATAACTTCCGCCGGTGACACCCATCCGCTTCGGGTCGATATAGGGTAGATTGGCTGCGTAATCCGCCCAGGCCATCAAATCGGCGTAATCCGCCGTACCCCAGTTATGGGCGATGGCACCGGCGTGTTTTTCACCGTAGCCGCGACCGCCGCGAGGATTACAGAAATAGACCACAAATCCCTGCGATGCCAGATAGTAAAACTCATGCATGAACAGAAAGCCGTATTGAGTGAGCGGTCCGCCGTGGATTTCCATGATTGAAGGATATTTTTTAGCGGGATCGAAGTGCGGCGGTTTGAGAATCCAACCCTGCAACTGGTTTTTGTCCCCTCCGGTGAACCAGACTTCTTCAATGGTGCCAAGGTCAACCTTGTCTAACCAGTCACGGTTTATCCGGGTCAGCTGGCGCGGCGTACCGGCTTTATTGTTTTTGATATCGACCACACAGATCTGTGCCGGGTCTTCCATGGTACCAAATTTGTATGCCAGCTTGGATTGGGAAGCATCGAAGGATGGAGCAGAAACGACCCCTTGCGGCGCCAACCAGGGAATGACCTTTTTCGTTTTTACCTCAACCTGGTAGTAATAAGATGAACCGTGAATTTGGACCGGGAAATAAATCAATTTGCCGTCCGCTGACCAGGAGACCGGGCGGGTTTCAGGCTGCCCAATATCGTTGATCGTCCCGGCGCTGGCGTGTGTATCGCTGGCAGCGGTCAGATTGACGGCTGGACTCGAGCTATCAGCGGGAACAACCCAAACACAGGCGTTTTTCCAGCCTTCGCCAATACCTTCCTGTCCATAATAGGCGATCCAAATTCCATCCGGCGAGAAAACCGGAGCCCCTTTTGAACCGGGCGGTGTTTCGATTTTCCGCGCCTCGCCGCCGCTGAATGGGAGGATAAATATATCGTCGTAGTCCGGGTTCGCATCCGGTTCGTCGGTGACATTGGAAACATAAACGATCCACTTCCCATCGGGAGAAATGTTCGCATCATGCTGGTCGTGCACTGGATGGTCGGTCAGTTGTTTGGCTTTTCCAGTTTTTGCATCCACGATCCAAAGGTGGGAACGTTCCAGGGGTAGATAGCCGTAGCCGTCCAATTTGTAAAACATCCGATCATAATGCCGGGCGGGGGTACTCAATTTTTTTAGGTCCGAATCTTTCTCGCGTGCCAGGACATCTGCATCCGTTTTTCGGACGGTACACAGGAAATTTTTGCCGTCAGGCGTCCACTTAAAATCAGCGATTTCGCCTTCGATTTTGGTCAACGCATGAGCTTCGCCGCCGCTGGTCTCGATCAGATAAATCTGAGCTGGTTTTTCTTTGTCGGCACGATTGGAAATGAAAGCAATTTGCTTCCCATCCGGCGACCAGAGGGGACTGCCATCCGATTGATCTCCAAATGTGTATTGGCGGCTTTGGCTGCCTGGCGCCGTCGCAACCAGCCAGAGGTTAGAGAATTTCTTTTCAGTTTTTTGTTCCACCCGTTGGACGGAATAAATAATGTACTGCCCGGTTGGGTCGATCTGCGGTGAGGAAAGGACCTGGAATTTGTATAAATCCTCAGCGGTTACGTGCGGTTTGTGTTTTGGTGCCATGGATCCTCCGTCATAATAATTAGTCGATTATGAGTGCTACCGGCTGAAACCGGTACTTACGTTTGTGGATTAAAGAAATTCCCAATCCAATCGGACATACCGCCAGCAGGTTGTTGACCAATTACCTGACTGGTTTGCCCGTTTACTACAACTTCAAATTTATCTTTCTTAATCGTGTAATGAGTGTTCCACAGCGGTAAAAGGATGAGCTGGTATGAATCCACTGCCAGGGATGCCGAATTGACTCGCAGGTTGGTGATGCGGCTGTCATATTGAAGCTCGATACGCTCTTTTTCGTTCTGCAACACCAGTTGCCTGGCATTCAGCGAGGCGTCACCGACCGGTATCTGGTAGGTTTCTGCCATCCAATCGGACAAGTAATGCGGATCGAATGGCACCAGCTCTTGCAGATCATAGGTTAAAAGCAGCATGACCGCAATTTCAGGGATGTGGCGGGTGGCGAAAACCAAAATATCGGGACGGTGTAAGATCTTGGCGTCATGAACAGGCGTCCAGACCTTGTTTTTCTGAACACTGTATGCCCAGGAAAGCTGTCCACCGACGATAAATTTCCACACGGGAACATAAATTCCCACGGGTATGGCAACCGCTGGCGGTGTTTCAAATCCTTCATCCGTGAACCAGTTGGTCAGGACCTCGCGTACCTGTTTCAGCGGAACTTTGAAGGGTATCACTTGCGCGGGTTGAATGATTTCCTTATCGCCAACGGCAGCTGAAACATAACTGGAACCGCAATACGGACAATCGTTACTGAGGACTTGAGCCGCCAATTGAAATTCTGCGCCGCAACCCTGGCAAATGCTGATCCTTGAGTGTGCTGGAATCAGATGCCCGACGGAAGTTGCCATGGCGGTGGCAAAACTCGATTCGGACTGCCGGGCAATGCGATTTTTTATACCGCCTACCGGTCGGCGCGATCCGCAGTTTTCGCAAATTAATTCTTTACCGTCCGCGGCGTACACCATCCGTGCTCCACAGGCAGCACATGAGAAACGCTGAGCAGTGGATCGAATTGGCGCGGCGGCCTTCTGGGATTGGATTTTGTTCGCGTCAATAATTTCTGCTGGATTCAGATCTCCGGTCAACGCAGCCATTTTAAGGCGCGCCCGGGCATCTCCAGGATTACGAGCAAGCAACTCATCCAGGTAACCGCGCTGCTCGTTTGGATCTTCACTGAGCTCAGCCAACCAGTGCCAGGCCTCAGCCTGTTCCTCGAACGTTGGTTCCAGCCCGAGCAGCCAGGTAAAATATCGTTTTGCCTCCGGTTTTTCTCCGGCTTTGGCTGCTGCGATACCGCGCACCAACAAATCGTGGGTCATTGCAGACATAGAATCCCCATCTTGGTCTGGAGGTTTGTTCCAGGTTGATTATAGACCTTTTTAAGGATGGCTTGGCTGCAACATGTACCGCTCGAAGAAGAAATCCAGGCGCTGCTGGAATATTTGAGTGGTCTCCGCAGTGACCAGGCCGGTCAGGTCATCGCGTTCGGGATCATAGGGCAGAAGCAGCCGCTTGGCATACTTGCGATACAGGATATTCCCCCGTTCGGCACCATAATATTCCAGCATGGCGCTGTAATGCGACATTAACAGCTGCCGGACAGCCGCCGGCGGGATTTGATGTCGTTCCAGTTCGGAGAATATCCAAGGATTTTCGAGGGCTGCCCGACCAATCATCACGGCATCTGCGCCAGTGGTTTCCAGTACATGGTTCATTTCCGCGACAGTAGTGATGTCGCCATTGGCGATGACGGGGATGTTAAGCGCCCGTTTAATCTCAGCGATCGGCTCCCAGCGGGCTGTGCCTGTATATCCCTGTACCCGGGTTCGACCGTGCACCGCCACCAGGCTGCCGCCGTTATCCTGTATGGTTTTGGCGACCTCGAGATAATTCAAGGATGAATCATCCCAGCCAAGGCGGATTTTGCCGGTGACTGGCACTGGTAAGGCTTTGGTCATGGCGGCAAAGATGGCGCCGATTTTGGCTGGCTCGCGCAGCAAGGCTGCCCCGGCGCCGCGGTTGGTGACACATTTGGCCGAGCATCCCAGGTTAACGTCGATAATATCGGGTCGATACGGTAACAGACGTCGGGCAGCTTCTACAATTCGCTGCGGGTCGTCATCGAAGATTTGGAAAACCACAGGGCGCTCGAATTCAGCATATTGCAACCTGCGATTCAAGTCGGGATTGCCATTGATGATATCGATGGCATTGATAAATTCAGTATAGCTGGCAGCCGAACCTAATTGCCGCGCCAGGCTGCGAAAAGGCAGGTCAGAAACGCCATCCATGGGAGCCAGAATGGAGCGGCCATAAATGGGAATTTCACGAATATGGAAGTCAGGTTTCACGGGTAAGGATTGAGACATTGGTCAAAATCCTACCATAAAACACCTGGAAGATAAAATGTGCTTTTGGTGCTGGTCGCGGCATGCAGGTGTATCGTATGGTGGAGAGGCGGCAAATTAAGATTGGGGAGTAAAACTGTGGCATTTCAAATTACAACGGAGTGTAAAGGTTGTGCGCACTGCACCCAGTGGTGTCCAACCGGGGCGATTGTGGGGCGGCGAAAAGTCCATTTTCGATTCCTGCCAGTCGATGTGTTGAATGTGGTGTGTGCGGTCGAATTTGCACTTTCGGGGCGGTTATCACCTCAACGGGAGCTACGGCAACCCGTTTGCGCCGGTCTGAATGGGGAATACCGCTATGGAACTATGCCGTTTGCGACCGCTGCGGCGACTGCGTTAAAACTTGTCCGGTAAGGCGTATCCAATTAGCCAGCCAGGATGGACTGGAAACGACTGATTTGACTGATTTTCCTTTCCTGGCACGGGCAAAACTGTGCCTCGGGTGTGGTTTTTGTGCGCGCAGTTGTCCTCAGCAAGCCATTTCGCTCGAGGTTGTCAGTCAACTCAGTTTTCAGTAGTGGTACAATCGGCCTGCACCAATTTCCTTAGAGAGAATGGTATGGCTGAAACAGAGATTTCCTACTTTGAATTCTTAAAAAACTTTATCGATATTCGCCGTATGGCGTTCAGCACCCGCGGCACCCGTTTAGTACTCCTGGAAAACGATGAGGGCGTCCTCATCCGTCAGTCCGAACGGCCTGGCAAAGCCATGACCGAGCGCGGCGGCGTCCAGATCAAAATGCCGTTATTGGAAGGTTTAACCTTCACAGACGCGCGAGGGAATCCGGTAGAAAATCAGGTCACAACCTATCCGCACCGGTTGGACTTTGTCACTTCAGCGGGAACGTTCTTGCTGACATTCGATGATCCTGAGACCATCCTGTTGAAACTGCCTGATCAGGCCTGCGGGATGCGTTTTCGCGTCAATATGCACACGGGCGGGGTTGACCGCCGCGGCGGCACCTTCTCGAACACACCTGAAGAACGATTGCGCTTCGCTTACACCACCAACCGGAAGCTGGTTCATAACCAGGCTGAACAATTGGCTGATGGCAGCTGGCAGGTTGATCTGATGATGACGGAAGGGAAAAATGGCGCGTTAATATTCAACTTTACGCCTCGCCTCGGCTTTAACCGCTACATCCCCAATATTACGAATACCTTTTATCGCGCTACTCAATGCTGGATCGATTGGTTCGAACGTCTACCAAAGGTGCAGGAAGAGTTCAAGGTGCCGTATTTTTACGCCTGGTGGGTGATGCGCTCCGGATTGCTGGGGACACGCTATTTCCTTTCACGCGAGGCTGAAGCCTCCTCAAAAATGCATTCCACCAGCATCTGGCAATGGGATGCCTATTTCCATGCTTTGGCTTTCCGCCACATTGACCGCAAACTGGCGCACGATCAACTGCGCATCCTGCTGGATCACCAGCAGGCCAATGGCATGCTGCCGGATGCCGTCCACGATGACGGCATCATCACCACGCGGGATACAGCTATGGAGATGGATGTCGCCAGGCCGCCGCTCCTGGCCTGGATCGCCTGGAAACTGTATGAGGTCGATTCGGATCTGGAGTTTTTGAGTGAAATTTACGAGCCGCTAGTACGTTGGAATGAGTGGTGGTTGACCTATAACGATTTGGACGGGGACGGGTTGGTGGAGGTACTGTCTTCCCCCTCGGCTGAAATGGACTCAGACATGGCTGCCGGCAATACCCAAAGCCTGGTCTCACCCGACCTGAATACCTATCTGTACCTGCAAATTGAATCGCTTGGAAAAATCGCAGATGTGCTTGGCGAGAAAGAGGCTGCCGTAATCTGGCAATCCCGTGCCGACCGTCTGTTGGAAACCATGCAGAAGACGCTGTGGGACAACCAGGCGGGTTTATTCTGGGCGCACCAGCAAGGACGTCCGATCTGCGTACCAACGCCTTACAGTCTGTTCCCGCTGCTCACCGGAAAATTGGATCCGGAGGTCACGCAGCAATTGGTGGCGCATTTTACCGATCCGGACGGGTTCTGGAATAACTACCCGCTGCCATCGGTTACGCTGGATGACCCGGAATTGGAAAATGGATCTCTATGGCGCGGTCCCAGCTGGGTGAGCATCAATTACCTGCTGATGGAGGGTCTCGACCGCTCCGGTTACCGACATTTGGCTGACGAACTGTGCAGCCATACCTTGACCCAGCTTATGGGATCCCTACCAGCAGCTACTGGCAGTCATGAGCGCACCCGCAGTGCACCAATTTACGGCTGGTCAGCCGCTCTGTTTATTGAACTGGCTGTGCGCGCCTCGCGGCGTGAGTTGGCACCGCTGCCAGAGGACTGATCGACAAATTCCCGGTTTGCCTTACGGGATTGGAAATTCGCGTAAATCCTGATAGCCGGCATCCAGCATCCATTGGCACAGCACAGGACCACCAAAGCGGTCAATGGTCGGGACACCGTTTACTGGGGGCAGGCCTGAGAATCCGCGGAAATAGCCGGCGTCGCCGGTAAGCTGCACCTGAGCAGGCTCGGAGAGGTCGCGGTCGCCGATGGCAATGGCATGGATATGAATGCCAGAACCGGGGAAGACCTCATCCACTTCGCGCAGCCAGGCGGCAAAACCCGCCGTCCGCAGCGCCTGCAGCAGCACGGGTATGTCCTCATATAACACGGTCCAGGTACCGGTGCGCATGACGGAAAGGTCCACGGCGCCGCCACCCAGGTGCGTGCCGAAACTGGCAGCACCGTTGTCATGGAACGATCCCTGGGTGATAGCTGAACCTGTCAGTTCGATTTCACCGCCATACAGCGATTGCGCATATTCAAGCATGTCGATGGTGCGTTGATTGAACAGATTCCCGTCGATGTCCACCAAATCATAGTCCTCGGGTGGTTTTCGGCATCCGGCAGGTTCGAGGGTGGGGGTGATGGTTGGCGTAGCACTGGGTTGTATTGGCAGGGGTGTTAGAGTAACCGTCGGTGTAGCCAGCACAGGAGTAAGAGATGCAGTCACAGTCAGCGTGATTTTTTCCAGCGTACGCACCGCGGCGGGAGTCACCGGGGCGCAGCCAGACATACTAAAGACCAAAACCAGTGTTGCCAGTGCAATGGTTCGGGTAAGCGGTCGGGTCAGGGATGCGAAGTTCAAGTTTTTAGCCACTATCCAGGGTTGGAGCGAATTCCGATTATAATTCTCATCAGTTTGTAAAGTTGTATGCATACAACTATACAGTAGACAGAATGGCATGTAGATCAATTTTACCCGGTGGAGCACCTGGTTGGAAACCATTTTCTCTGGCATAACCCAGGGGTTGCAGTTGTTCCTCAGCGGCGACCCCGAACTCTGGAAAATTATTGGTGTCTCAGCACAGGTGAGCGGAGCGGCTCTGCTCATCAGCGCTATTTTTGGCATTCCACTGGGTGCGCTTTTGGGCTTGAGCCGTTTTCCAGGCCGGCGCATGATTCAAGCGTTCATTTACACTGGCATGGGACTACCGCCGGTAGTGGTCGGTCTGGCAGTGTATCTGGCACTCTCCAATAATGGTTTGCTTGGACCGTTGCAGCAGACCTGGATTCCCAAACTTTTTACAGTTGAAGCGATGATCGCAGCTCAGGTGGTTATTGCCACGCCGCTGGTAATTGGCTACACCATGTCTGCAGTTGGCGAGGTCAGTCCAAATCTGCGGCTGCAGGTACGTTCACTTGGCGCAACCCGGATGCAGGTTCTGGGTGTGACGCTACGCGAGGCGCGTCGAGGTGTTTTGGTGGCTTTGATTGGTGGACTGGGGAGCATCATTTCGGAAGTCGGCGCAGTCCAGATGGTGGGTGGCAATATCGATGGATCCACCCGGGTCATGACCACTGCCATCATGTTGGAGACCCGGCGCGGTAATTTCGAACTGGCGATTGGTTTGGGCATTATTCTGCTCGGTATAGCTTTTATCATCAACCTGTCTGCGGCGCAGCTGCAAGGAAAAGGTCATTAATGGCGCCGATCTATGAACTTTCCCGCGTGACCCGGCTTTATGGCAGCCGCCGGGTGGTCAATATTGAGGCGCTGGAGATCCACCCCGGTGAAATATTGGCGGTAGTTGGTCCAAGCGGAGCTGGGAAGTCCACCCTGTTGCGATTGTTGAATTTCCTCGAAGCACCGGATGGAGGGATCGTCCGCTTTCACCAGCAAGCGATGGATTACTTCCACGTCCCGCTTCAGATTCAACGCTCGGTTACCACCGTATTTCAGAACCCGGCACTGCTTACGGCCAGCGTTGTAGCCAATCTACAATTTGGTTTGCGTCTGCGCGGGTTAAAGGATGGACGAAAAGAGGTCTCACAGATCCTTGACCAGCTGGGGTTAACTCACCTCAAGCAAGCTCCCGCAGACACACTCTCTGGCGGTGAGGCTCAAAGAGTGGCTTTGGCGCGGGCATTGGTGCTCAACCCTGAGGTTCTGCTGCTGGATGAACCGACCGCCAATCTGGATCCTTACAATGTGGAATTGATCGAATCGGTTATCCGTGAGCTTAACAGTTCACATCAAGTGACCATGGTGCTGGTCACCCATAATGTTTTTCAAGCCCGCCGCCTGGCTGACCGGGTAGCGCTGATGTTGAATGGCGAAATTATAGAAATAGCTGATACCCAGACCTTTTTCGAGAAGCCGCAGGACGGGCGTACCCATGCCTTTACCCGCGGCGAGATGGTCTGGTAACCAAACCAAACAAAAACCTAAGGAGATCGTATGCAGAAAAACACAACCAAGGTATTTTCGACGCTAATTATGATCGGGATCCTTTTCCTTACAGCCTGTGCACCGGCAGCAGTTACACCAACTTCCGTAGAAACACCTGTGGCAGCGATTCCGGCAGTCCCGACCGCACTCCCAACTACCGCCCCGGTGGATGAGCCCACAGAGCCGCCTACTCTGGAAGCCCGGTCTATGATCCTGGCGACCACCACCAGCACCGACGATTCTGGTCTTTTAGATTTCATCCTGCCGGATTTCGAAGCGCTGTGCGGCTGCCAGATCAATGTGGTGGCGGTTGGCAGCGGACAGGCTTTGCAGCTGGGCATGGACGGTAATGCAGATGTATTGCTGGTGCATTCACCAGCCAAAGAGCAGGAATTTATGGACAATGGTCACGGCACTCGCCGTGAGGATGTAATGTACAACGATTTTGTCATCCTGGGGCCGGCAGAGGACCCGGCTGGAATCGCAGGCGCAGAGAGCGCAGCTGAAGCGCTCCTCTTGATCGCAGCAGCCGAAGAAACGTTCATTTCACGCGGCGACGATTCAGGCACGCATGCCAAAGAAAAATCCATCTGGGAAGCGGCTGAACTGGATCCAAGTGGCAGCGACTGGTACATCTCCGCTGGACAGGGTATGGGCGCTGTGTTGACCATGGCTGATGAGTTGCAAGCCTATACGCTGAGCGACCGGGCAACTTACCTGGCACGTTCTCGCGAAGGCATCAATCTGAACATCCTGGTGGAGGGCGACCCACTTCTGTTTAATCCATACGGGGTCATCGCAGTGAATCCGGCTAAGAATCCAAATATCCAGGCAGATCTGGCAGACCTGTTCATTATTTGGTTAATCTCGCTGCAAACGCAGGAAAAAATCAGTCAATTTGGCGTGGCTGAATTTGGGCAAGCATTATTTACCCCGGACTCACTACCGTGGAGGTCACGGTAACAATTTCGCAGGGGAATCAGGCGGCTTAATAGACTAAGCCGCCCTTAATTTTTTAACCAAGGCTGGCATAATGCCGCCGTTGCGATAATAAGTGACGTCGAGTGCGGTGTCCAGCCGTAAATCCGTGTCGAAATGAATGACGGTTCCATCTGCCAGGGTGGCATGGACGTGAATCTGAGCGCCTGGCTGCAGATTTTGATCCACGTTGTAAAAATCAAAGACTTCTTCGCCGGTAATCCCTAGCGAAGCTGCGCTGTGACCAGCCTGGAATTGCAGCGGCAATACTCCCATGCCCGCCAGGTTGGATCGGTGAATGCGCTCGAACGACTCGGCGATCACAGCTTTGACCCCCAGCAGTAACACACCCTTGGCAGCCCAATCCCGGCTGGAGCCAGTGCCATATTCCTTACCGGCGATGACGACCAACGGGGTACCCGCGGCACGATAGCGTTGAGACGCTTCAAAAATGGTACTCAACTCGTTTGTTGGTAAATAGCGGGTGAAGCCGCCTTCCACTCCCGGAACCAGCATGTTTTTCAGGCGAATATTGCCGAAGGTGCCGCGGGTCATCACCCGGTCATTGCCGCGGCGGGAGCCGTATGAGTTGAATTCACTGGGTTTGACGCCTAACGCCATCAAATGCTCGCCAGCCGGGCTTTTTACTGCGATCGAACCGGCAGGCGAGATGTGGTCGGTGGTGATGGAGTCTCCGAGCAGAGCCAGAACCCGTGCGCTGCGGATATCCGGAATTTTCTCCATGGGCTGATCCAGCCCTTCAAAAAATGGCGAAGCCTGGATGTAGGTGGATGTCTCATCCCAGGAGTACAGTTTGCCAGCCCCGCTGTCCAGGGAATTCCATTCCTTGCTCATCGAGAACAACCCGGAATAGCCTTCGGTGAACATCTCTGGATTGATATTGTCACGAACCGCTTGCTGCACTTCCGCAGAGCTTGGCCAGATGTCCTTCAAGTAAACCAACTGACCATTTCTGTCCTGACCTATTGCGTCGGTGGAAAAGTTGATGTTCAACGTTCCTGCCAGAGCGTAAGCCACCACCAGGGGAGGGGAGGCTAGATAATTAGCCCGGGTGTGCGGGCTGATGCGACCTTCGAAGTTGCGGTTTCCGGAGAGTACCGCACCTACCACCAGATTGCCGGCTTTAATGGCATCCACCACCGGTTCAGGGAGCGGACCTGAGTTGCCAATACAGGTGGTGCAGCCATACCCCACCAGGTCGAAGCCGAGCGCTTCCAGCGGTTCCATCAGTCCGGCTTTTTCCAGGTAATCGGTCACAACTCTTGAGCCAGGCGCCAGGCTGGTTTTGACGTAAGGCTGTGTTTTTAAGCCCTTCTCTACTGCTTTTTGCGCCAATAAACCGGCTGCCAGCATGACGAATGGGTTGGAGGTATTTGTGCATGAGGTAATGGCGGCAATGACCACAGATCCATGGCCGATTTTGGCCGAATCCCCA
>DATMXL010000086.1:0-2573 GCA_035561555.1 Bellilinea sp. | reverse complement strand
CTATAAAAGGTATTTATCTGAGGGAAAATATGGAAGAATTGGGACCAGAATTATTATCGAACCAATCGGACAAGCGTTTCTCGGAGCAAGGCGGTTGGTTGACGTATTGCGAGACGTCGTTGAATAATCGCCTTTCCATTATCCCGGCGCGGCTGGTTGCCCGCATGGACGTGATTCAGGCCTTGCAATCCGAATCCATTATTTGCGGATGGCGGCAGTCAGGCCGCGGTTGGCGCGCAGCAATTCATAGGGATTTGCTGTTGCCAGCGCGCTCGGGCTGCCGCCGCCGGTATACACCACAGGTTTTTCGAAGGTGTGCTCGTCCATTACGAACAAAGCATCAAACCCAAACGAGGGCGTGCCGCCCATCGGGTAACCGGTGCGCGCCAGGATCTCCTCGGCAGTCGCCAGACGCGGCTTGCCATCCAACCCCAATGCCTCAGCTACCAGCGCCGGTGAAACACGATCCTCGCCGCGCACAATTGCCACCAGCAACCGGTCGTCCGGGGTGATCAGGCAGATATTCTTGACCAGGTCCTGTGCGCTGACGCCTAACACAGCTGCTGCTTCCGCTACGGAGTGCGTGGACTGGTCGAAGGTCAGGTGATCTACCTGCCAGCCGTTTCTGGCAATGACCATTTTTAGCCGGGCTTCGTAGGGATCGGTCACCGGGAATATGGTGGCAAGCTCAAAATCGGCACCCAGGGAGAACAGGCGCTGCAGTTCTACTAGCGCCTGCTGTGCCTGTGCCTGGTCGACAGCGTTTAGCTTCAGGTCAGTATATTCGTCCTCGTCCAGCAGCAGCCAATGACCGTCAGGGTACACCAGCAAATCCAATGCCAGATCGACAGCTGAGAGCGTGGTGTCGGTCAACACTGCCGGACGGGTAACGTTGCAATACCAGCCTTTGATCGCGCCGCTGTCGCGGTCGTGCATTTCGAAGATGTTGAACCAGCGCCGGGTGTAAAAAGCCTCAATAAATGGATCGCCTTTTTTGAGTGGGATGCCTTCGAAGAGGGTGTCCTCGCGGTTAAAATCAGCCTCGAGTAAAACCGCAGCAGATGTCTGCCGAATGACCCGCCCGCTGTAGCGCCAGACCTCCTGCTCCTGCAGGTTTTGTTTGATGACCGTAATGTCTGAAGGCATAGGTTAATGATACACCAGGCAAGGGTGCCAAGTGTCAAGTGCCAGGTACCAGACTGATTTTGGAGCAATGGACCTACCAATCGGTTTTAGTCCAATGCTATAAGATCAAAGACACGTGCAATGCACGGAGATCAAATGCAGGCAGCACGCCAGTCACAGAGCTTACTTCAGGACAATGATTTCATCCGGCTGCAACATCAAAGTCACCGGTTCATGCAGCGGCAGCGGGTCGGCCAGGTAAAATTGAAATACCGTTCCATCAGCAGCGCGAAAAGTGACGCGGTACGACTCACCGCGGAAGGCCACATCCTCGACCTTGCCACTGAGGCTGTTGACCTCGCCGGCTGCCGCCGCCAGCTTTGCTCCAGTCGGACGGAACAATAGCGAGACCTGTTTGCCCGCAGCCGCGCCGTTCGAATCCCGCGGCGTGAAATCCCCCAATGACGTGCGCACCAAAAGCGGCTGGCGGTCAACCACCTCACCGGGCAGCAAATTGTTGAGCCCCAGAAAACGGGCCGCCCAGGCAGACGTCGGCTGGTTGTACACCTTATCCGGCGCGCCATCCTGCTCCACCTGGCCCTCATGCAGCAGCACCAGCCGGTCCGCGATAGCGAAGGCTTCCTCCTGGTCGTGGGTGACGTAAATGGCCGGGATTTGGGTTTCGTGCAGCAGCTCGCGTAGAAATTGACCCAGCTGTTCGCGCAGCGCGCGGTCGAGCGCGCCTAATGGTTCATCCAGCATCAGCAACCGCGGACGCGGCGCCAGAGCGCGAGCCAGCGCCACCCTCTGCTGCTCCCCACCGGACAAGTCGGTCACCCGCCGGTTGGCAAACCCGCTCATGTTGACGCGTTCCAACGCCTCGCCAACCCGCTGCTTGATCTCATCGGCCGGCAAGTTCTGCATCCGCAGGCCAAAGGCCACATTTTCCGCCACGCGCCGGTGCGGGAAGAGTGCATAATCCTGGAACATCAGGCCAAAATGGCGTTCGTGCACGGGCACGCCGGTCAGATCTGCGCCGTCCCAGAACACCTGACCGCTTTCCGCCTCTTCCAGCCCGGTGATGATGCGCAGCAAAGTACTTTTGCCGCTGCCGGAGGCTCCCAGGAGGCAGACTGTCTCCCCAACCGCCACGTCAAAAGATACCCCGCGCAGCAGCGGTTTGCCCTCGTACATTTTGTAAATGTCACGCACAGACAGCATCAGTGTTGATTTCCTCAGCGTTGGTGTTCTTCAATACCAGGTGAATTTTATCAGCAGCCTTAACCAATAGTACCGCGAATAATAGTTAGGACTTACGCAAAACTAGCGGTGATCTTGACGAGAACAGGAGAAATCCAGTATGTTTGACGATTATGAAGACAAAGGAAGGCACTGTTACGCGTCTGGATTACTGCCAGTATTTGCTGAGCAGCCAAATCAATTATACG
>DATMXL010000085.1:0-3493 GCA_035561555.1 Bellilinea sp. | reverse complement strand
GTACTTATTCTTAACCCTGCAACAAATGGTGGATTTCCCACAATGGCACTGAAACCGCCACTCCCTTCGGTCGCAAACACTTCTGGAAATTCAAACGGCCAGTGGAAGGCGCGTTCTTTGTGGGCGGCGTGCAGGGCGCGTTGGGCGTCCGGTTTTTCCATGGGCTCGCCCGCCACATAATCCCACAGCAGGTGAGCCAGCATGGTTTCCTGCTCGTCTTTCTTCAATCCCAGCAGGCGCACGCCCACCAGCAAGTCGCAGCCTAGCTTCACCCGTGCCATGGCGTCGTCAGCTTCTTTTAATAATTGGGCTTTGTGCTCGGCGTCGCGCACGTCCAGCACGGTGAAGCTTTCCAGTTCCTTGCGCTTCTGGCGCGCGGTTTGGATCATCTCTTCCAGCTGGGTGACATACAGCGTGAACTGAGCGCCTTTCATACTGAAGGCCCACTTGCGGTACATATCCTCATCGGCGCCCACCAGCGAGTCGCCGCATTTGAGAGCATGGTCCAAAAAGGTGAAGGGCCGGCCTTTATCCATGGTGGTCAGCCAGATCGACAGCTTGGCGATCTCCACCGCCAGCGGGTTCTTGTCCACGCCGTAGATGCAGCGGTCAGCTACCAGCCGGCGCGCCAGCACCAGGCGTTCCTCGTCGTCCTGCGGGATGATCAACTCGCCAGGTTTTCCCGTTGCCGGCTGGCCTTCGGGTGTTATCCGAATCGCCCCTCTCTGCTTCGGAGAGGGGTCGGGGGTGAGGTCGGGGGTGAGGTCAAGGGTGAGGTTGTCCCAGGCTTCCAGCAGCCGCTCAGACAGGTAACGCACCACCTGCACCAGGAAGCCGGCCGAGCCCATGGCCATGTCGCACACCTTTAGCTCCAGCAGTTCGGCCGGGGATTTCAATTTCCATTCCTCTTTGGGCGAGCCTTCAGCCGGGCCGGAATACACCAACGGCTCAAGCGTGTGCTGCACGATGGGCTCAGTCAAACTGCGCGGCGTGTAGTGCGTACCGGTGGCGCGGCGCGTTGCGCCGGCGGTCACATACACGCTGCCTGGCAGGAAGACCGCCGGGTAGCCAAAGTCATCCTGGCGCAGCATGCCAGCGTAGGCTGCCACTCGTTCGTACATCGCGGCGTCATTATTGCAGGCAATCTGCAGCTGCTGCACTGCAAAGACATCCGGTTTCTCCAACAGCGCCTTGCGCAACGCGTTTTCAGTCCGGCCGGTTTGTTCTTTCAAGTATTCCAGGAAGGACTTCTCCCCTTTGGCTGCTTCAGCCTGCAGGCTGGCTAAACTGATTTCAGGTTCTTTCTCGCGGCTGCCGATCAACCCTAAAACAGGATCTTTAGCCCGGACGGCGATATGGTCGAGCAGGCCCTCGTACACATGTCCGATCTGCTCGACATCCAGCGAGCGGAACGACAGCCGGCGCGGTTCAGCCGGTCCGCCGCCCGGCACCTTGACCCGCAGGATTTGCAGCGCTTCCAGCAGATGCAGCACCGTGCGGTTGGAGATAGGCAATACATCAGCCGTAGAACTCCCCTCTCCTTCCGGGACACCGTGCCCGTAGGGTAGAGGGGCTGGGGGTGAGGTTCTCCCCTCCAAGAATGGATAACGGTCTGGGTCAAACAGGCTGCCGCCGTAGGCTGGCAGGTTCAGACGGTCATGGTGGATGCCGTCATGCACCGCGCGGAAGGTGGCCAGCAGGCGGCACCAGGCGTCAAAGCGGCGCTCCAGCACTTCCTCGCCCTGCTGGTCGGCAGTCTCACGCAGCTGGGTGCGCAGTGTGGAAACCGCATAGTTCTGGTCGTAGAGCGGGTCGCCTAATAGTAGCAGACCGCGCTCCTCAGCCGAAAACAGGAACACCAGGCGCATCATCACGGTCAGCGCCGCTTCATACAGGTCCGACTCGCGGATATCCTTGAGCAGCGCCCGTCCGCGGTCCTGGTCGGCTTTGTCGATGGCGCGGATCAGCACCTCCACCGCACGTCGCACCTGGTAGCCCAACTGGTCGGTAACTTCCTGCTGCTCGTTGACGCTTTCCTTGAGCATGCCTTCCAGTGTGTCTTCTTCAGCTACCGAGAAGAATCGTGCTGATCCCAGCAGCGAGGTGAAGGCGCGAAGGGTGAGCGGCTCCTCCAACCAGAGGGCAGCATACCAGGATACAAAAGCGCTGGTCTCGCCTTTGGGGGCATTGACCAGCATCCACTGCTCGCCGTTGGTCACCAGACCAAGCTGTACACCGGTGGCCCGCAGCAGTTCGAGCATGCGCATGGCCGGCGAAGCTTTCCAGCGGTGGTTCTGCATGGATTTTTCCAGCCCCTGCGTGACCGGAACTAACTGGACCAGCAACCGCGGTTTTTGGCTGGCGCTGCCGCTGGAAATGACCGCCAGGTCGGGCCGCAGAGTCTCACCCTGCTCAGCCACAAACGTGTTCAATGTAGTGGGGATAGCCTGGCCTTCCAGCAAAGCGGCTTTTTCAAACCCTAAAACGTGTTCCAGCACATAACGCAGCCACACCGAATGAATGGCTGGAGACGGTTTCAGACTACTCTGGTCATCCAGCCATTCGTCATATGCCAGCCTAAGCTCGGTCAGTCCATCGCGGTCCACCGCTTCCAGCCCCTGCGGGAAGGTGCGTAACAGCACCGGCAGGCTCAGGAACGGGCCGGAGATTTCGATCAGGGAAAGCCATTCGTTGTGGTGGCGGGCAATGGACATGGGTTGGTACCTGCTGGTTTATTGATCCAGGGTTATGGTGCAATTATCTCTTCGGGCAGGGGTTGGGCTGTAATGTCAGTTGCAATTTGTTGTTTTTTACGTTTCCGCGAGTAGGTGATTCCAAATATTACTGCTATTAGCAAGACAGCTCCGCCCAACACAAGGCCAAGGTTTACCCAGTTTGTGGCTGCCGATTCGGCTTTGATTGAAACGGGTTGACCACCTTTTGCGGTCCAACTGATCAAATTGGGATTGTCCTTATCCGGGTACCCGTTCGATTCTATAATTTTCCCTGGCATGCGCGTTATAAAACGAAGCTCAATAAATGCGGCAGCATCCATGCCAAAAGCCGATGCATCGCTACCAGAAGTATCTGCTGAGAGCGGTGCAAACTCTGCGTTCAAAGTGTATTGATTCTGAAAAAACCCTTTCTTTTGCGTCAGCGAAAACTGAGTGAACATGGTGTTGTCATCGAGTAACTGGGTGATCTGTTCGACGTTCTCAAAATCACGTCCAGCTTTTGCCCATTCATACTCGCCATCGACCCACTTCTCAACTTGAATTTGGTCCTTGGATGAATCGTCGGAGATAAGGCCATCGAAGATTGTGTCGATATCTGAACCCTGACTGCTCAGCATAGATTTAGCCTCGCTGGTCAGCCCAATAGACATACTCAAGGTGCCAGAGCCATTTGGCCGTAGATCGACTAAAACTTCAGCTTTAACGCAGCCAGTCAAAAGTATTGCCAACGCTATGGAAATTGCGAAACGGGTGATTGT
>DATMXL010000084.1:0-5576 GCA_035561555.1 Bellilinea sp. | reverse complement strand
CACCTGCAGCGATCATGGTTTGACCGAAGGCGTCATAGAACGTCGGCTCGATCTCGATCAGGCCATTGATGTTGTACAGGTCTTTCAAGAGTTGTTTTCCGGCTTCGTCTGCAGATAATTTCAAGAATGCAGCCACGATTTGTTCCCGTAACGCGGGATCAAAATTCGGCACAAATTGAATGCCATCATTGGGGATGGGATCGGTGGTGTAGAAGACGACAACCTTCTCCATAATGTCTGGGTAGGTCTCATAGAGTTTGGCAGCTTCGTCGATGCGGATGTCGATGAAGGTCACGCCTGCATCACAATCGCCTTTATAGACGGCTACACCAACATTGGGATGGGACCCGGCATTCATAACGGTTACGTCGCCAGCCTCTGCATCAATCCCATTGGCTTTCATGATAATGTTGGGGACGATGTAGCCCGAGGTTGAGTTCGGATCGACAAAGCAGAAGGTTTTGCCCTTCAGATCGGCAATGGTTTTAATCCCTGAATCAGCCTGGGTGATGAACTGCCCGCGATAATAAGGTTGCATCGTACCTTCGAGATCTTTATCGGGACTGAGTTCGTTGACAGCCAGTTTACGAACGGTGGCAAGAGCAGGATCAATGCCGTATTTAGCATCCGCCAGCAGAACCGAGAAGGTGTTTAGGAATCCGATTTGAGCTTTTAAGGCGCCCATGGCTTCGATCGAAGCGGCGAAACTGGTACCAACTTCAATCGTGAAATTCAGCCCGGTCTCTTTGTTGAGCCAGTCGGCAATTCCTTGACCAGCAACCGTGATCTTGCCAACCTCACCCGACGGAACGAATGTAATCACGCAGGGAGTCTCGGGAGTACCGCAAGTCACGTAGGGGATAGCGGTCGGTTCAGGAACAGCTGTAGGTTCGGGTGCCTTGGTGGGAATCAGCACCGGAGGGACTTCTGTGGGTTGAGCGGCCGGAGTCGCAACAGGTGCGCAGGCAGCCAGCACGAACGAAACCAACAAAAGCATGGATAAAATGAAATACATACTACGGCGTTTCATATGCTTAATTCTTCTCCTTTGAAGTTGAATGGGAATCCTGTTGATACAGGTGGATGTGCTAACTATATACCCTCTCTGTCAGAGTGTAAAGTTGATTGAACCTTAAAAGTAATTTGTAAATGTTAATAAATCACAGACAGACAACTCACTCATAACTCACATAGGTTTTTCGAGCTTCTTGATCTCACCATCCTGTACAATTGGATCAAAATCCCTTCATAGAGGTCATTGTGACAAAAATTATCGCCTCAATCGACCAGGGTACCACCAGCACCCGGTGTATCCTGTTTAATGAACTCGGCAAAATCGTTGGACAGGACCAAAAGGAGCACCGTCAGATTTTTCCCCGTCCCGGTTGGGTGGAACATGACCCGCTTGAGATATTGGAGAACGTCCAGCAGGTTGTAAATAATGCACTGGATAGGTCCAATTTTTCATTTGGCGATCTGGCAGCCCTGGGAATCACCAATCAGCGTGAAACCACAGTCATGTGGGACCGACGCGACGGAAAACCCTACCAGAACGCCATTGTCTGGCAGGATACACGCACGGATGGCATCTGTGCACAACTCAAAGATGCCAGTCATGAGGAATTGTTCCGTCAGTCCGCCGGGTTGCCGATCGCTACGTATTTTTCCGGTCCAAAAATCCGCTGGATATTGGATAACTCCCCTCTTACCCGCTCGGATGCAAAAACCGGGTATGCCCTTTTCGGCACCATCGATTCCTGGCTGATCTGGAACCTGACTGGAGGTCCAGACGGCGGCATTCATGTAACCGACGTGACCAACGCCTCCCGTACCATGCTGATGAACTTACGGTCACTGGATTGGGACGACCAGCTGTTGGAAATTCTCGGAATTTCACGAAATTGTCTCCCCAAAATCGAATCCTCCTCGCAAGTATATGGCTATGCGAAATTTTTTGGCGGAGTTCCAATCGCCAGCGACCTTGGCGACCAGCAAGCGGCACTATTTGGACAAACCTGTTTCTCACCTGGAGAAGCTAAAAACACCTACGGCACCGGCTGCTTTATGCTGCTCAATACTGGAACCGAGATCATTCCAAGCAAAAGCGGGTTATTAACCACGCTCGGTTACAAACTTGGCGACTCCCCGGCAAAGTACTGCCTGGAAGGTTCCATTGCCTTCGCAGGTGCTTTGGTCCAATGGTTGCGCGACAACCTGCATCTTATCCAGACATCTGCCGAAATCGAAACGCTGGCAAACTCTGTCCAGGATACGGGCGGCATGTACCTCGTTCCGGCATTTTCGGGTTTGTTTGCACCCTACTGGCGCAGCGATGCCCGCGGGGTGATGGTTGGACTAACTCAATTCGTCAACAGCGGTCATCTTGCCCGCGCTGTGCTCGAGGCTACCGCCTATCAGACCCGCGAGGTCTTGGATGCCATGGAAGCTGACTCAGGAGTGCGACTCACTGTACTCAAGGTTGACGGCGGTATGGTCAAAAACGAGCTGTTGATGCAATTCCAGGCGGATTTATTGAACGTTCCCGTTGCCCGACCATTGATTACCGAGACAACCGCCCTCGGCGCGGCTTATGCAGCCGGCCTGGCGGTTGGCTATTGGCCGGATTTGTATACATTACGGAACCAATGGGTTGCAGATCGTCGCTGGCTGCCTGGAATGGATGCCGACAAACGTAACCGCTTATTTACCGGCTGGAAAAAAGCCGTAACCCGCACATTCGATTGGATCGATGCATGATCAATACTAAACCAAGCGCAATAATTATTGGTGCCGGTTTTACCGGCTGTGCACTGGCCTACGACCTGGCTCAACGCGGATTTGACGTCGCCGTGGTTGAACGCGGGGAGCTCGCTTCCGGCACTTCCGGCCGAACGCATGGACTGCTGCATTCTGGCGCACGTTACTGCGTGACCGATTCCGAAGCCGCCATTGAATGCATCCAGGAAAACATTATCCTGCGGCGGATTGCCAAACAATGCATCGAGTTCAATGGCGGCTATTTCGTCGCCCTCAACGAAGCAGACTTGGCATATGCTCCAGCATTTTTCTCCCAGGCGCAGGTATGCGGCATTCCGGTGGAGGAAATCGGTGTCCAGCGCGCTTTAGAATCGGAACCAGCGCTATCGAGGGATATTCTAGCGGCTTACGAAGTTCCGGATGGCGCATTCGACCCGCTACGCCTGGCGATGACCTTCGCAGCCAGTGCTGTTCAACGGGGTGCCCGTTTTTATACTTTTCATGATGTGATCGGTTTTCTCCAGGATGGAAAGGGAAAGGTAAACGGGGTCCGTGTTACCGACCGGCATGGAAATCACCCCTGGGAGTTCAATGCAGATATCACGATCAACGCCACTGGCGCCTGGGCCGGGGTTGTGGCTGAAATTGCCGGCTTATCAGTCCCGGTAATGCCCACTCCAGGCGTGATGGTGGCTTATGAAAGAAGAGTCACCAATCGAGTCATTAACCGCTTATGCGAACCGGATGACGGCGATATTTTGCTTCCCCAGCGCCGAATGGCAGTAATCGGCACCACTTCGTTTGAGGTCAATGACGCTGACTACATCCCTGTTGCGCCGGATCAGGTCCAGCAAATGCACGAACGAGCGGCACTGCTGGTACCTGAACTCAAAAATGTCAAAATGCGCGGCGCGTACATGTCCGCCCGCCCGCTGATTGGGGGTATGATGAGCGGCCGTTCGCTCTCGCGCACATTCAAATGCTACGACCACTTTGAAAACGACGGCATGGACGGTATTGTGACTGTCACCGGCGGCAAAGCCACGACCTGCCGGGTCATGGCAGAAAATACTGCCGATCTGGTTTGCCGAAAATTAGGGTGGAACCATCCGTGTGAAAGCGCAGAAGTGCCACTGCAAGATTATCACCTGTATTATCAGAACCGCGAGGTGCACTCATGACGACCACCTCCTGGCAAGTTAGATTCAAAGTTTATCGGCAGCGCACCGGGCAAAAAGGGACCTATCAATCATACGTTTTGGAGGTCGACCCAGACGAGTACATTCTGGATGCGGTCGAACGCATCTGGGCACAACACGACCGAACGCTCACCTACCGTCACGCCTGTCATCATTCCACTTGCGGTGCCTGCGGTATGCGTGTAAACGGCCGCGAAAAACTGACCTGCATAACAACCATTCGCTCAGTGGCGAAGAACGGCGGCACAGTGACCATCGATCCGCTGCGCAACTTCCCGGTATTGAGCGACCTGGTTGTGGATATGGGAAATTTCTTCCTGCGCATGGAAAAGTCGGAATTCGACTCGGTCGCGTCCGAAGAACATGCGAACTTGCCGTATGAAAAGTCCCCAGGCAATGCAGAGAAAGCCGAAAGGCTGGTGGATTGTATCGAATGCGGCCTATGCATTTCGGCCTGCCCGGCTGCCAACACCGACCACGAATATGTCGGCCCGGCAGTCCTGGCAGCGATCCACTTGATGTACTCCCAATCCCCCTCCCAGAAATTGATCGATCTGGCTGACCATCACACCGGGTTGTGGCGCTGTCACAGTGCTTATGAATGTACCCAGGTGTGCCCATCCAGCGTCGATCCCGCCTGGCGGATTATGGATATGCGAAAAAAGATCATCGGCAACCGTTTAAAATCGGTGTTTGGCCGGCAGGAAAAGGTGAAAAAGAATGCCTAATCAACCTGAACCACAAAACTGGCCGCGCTGGTTCGATCCGCGCAGCCGGTCGCTCGGCACCTTCGGCTTCATCCTCAACCGGATCACAGCTCTCGGTTTAACGCTGTACCTGATGCTACACCTGGTTGCCCTCGGTCAGTTGGCGCAGGGTGCAACTGCATACGACGGGTTTGTGGCCTTGATGAAAAGCCCCTGGATAAAAATTGGCGAATTATTGGTCATTGCAGCCGGGGTCATTCATGGTCTGAACGGCATACGCATCGCGCTCAACAGCTTTGGCATCGGTGTTCGCCGTCAGCAGCTGATGTTCATCGGCTTGATGGTTATAGCTGTCGTCTTTATCGCTTTCTTTGCCTGGAAAATGTTCATGGAAGGTTGATCGATGGATAAAACCCTTTCCCCGAAACGTTTGGAAGGCAGCGGACGCTGGCTGATCAAAATCATTTCCGGCCTGTTCATCGTGATATTCCTTGGCATCCATTTTGTGGTCAATCACCTGGTTGCACCCGGCGGATTGCTCACTTATGCGGATGTCGTAGCTTATTATCAGCATCCGGCTATCGTCGCGATGGAAATTGGCTTTCTGGTGGTCGTCATCACCCATGCCTTTCTCGGACTACGCTCAATTTTGCTGGATCTCAATCCCTCGGCGGCGATTTTACGTGCGGCGAATATCCTCCTGTTCCTGGTAGGCGTCGCAGCGATTATTTACGGTGCCTGGCTGGCTATCACCATAGCCAACGTAAAGATATAGGACTTACGCAAAACTAGCGGTGATCTTGACGAGAACAGGAGAAATCCAGTATGTTTGACGATTATGAAGACAAAGGAAGGCACTGTTACGCGTCTGGATTACTGCCAGTATTTGCTGAGCAGCCAAATCAATTATACG
>DATMXL010000083.1:0-8534 GCA_035561555.1 Bellilinea sp. | reverse complement strand
GAGTATCAATTTGAATTGTAGCCCAAAATGATCATAGAATTAGTCTTTCCACCTCCGTATAATGGAACTAATTCTCATCAGCGAATGTTCGGAGGCAGCATGACCAGCGAAACCGTTCAGGCCCAGTGGCTTCACGATCAGGTGTTTTTACTCCATGATCACGCCGGCTATCCGGTCGTCATGACCCAGCCAGACGGCGTTCTTGGCGCTGACCTCTTGCCGATGAGTATCATTGGCTGCGCGTTATGGGACATCGTTTCCATCTTGCAGAAGCAGCATCAGCAGATCAGCTCCGTCAATGCGACTGCCGCCAGCTCGCGTGACTTCGAAGCCCCCTGGCGTTTTCGCTCGATCCACATTCAGTACCGCATTGGCGGAACAGACCTCGATCCTGTTCAGGTGCAGCGCGCCATTCATTTGAGCCAGGACAAATATTGCTCCACCTATGCGACTTTGCGCGATGCCGTGCAATTAAGCAGCGACTTCGAGATCACGCCAGCGGCTGAGCCGGAACCGGTCATATCCATACCCCCCGTGGTTGTCCCGGACAATCCGCTTCTCGATCCAGTGCTGCGTTTCAATGCAGCCTTAAACGCCCGTCAATTGGATGTCATGCTTAGCCTGCTGACAGAGGATACCGTCTTTGAGAACACGGCTCCCTCACCAGAGGGAACCCGTTATGCAGGAATCGATGCAGTTGGCGGCTTCTGGCAGGAGTTTTTCAATGCCTCGGTATCATCCCGTTTTGAAATTGAGGAAATTTTCGCTGCCGGGGAGCGGGTGGTGATGCGTTGGGTGTATCACTGGGCCAGCCTGGATGAAACTGCCGGGCACATTCGCGGCATGGACGTTTACCGAGTCGTCAACGGTCGCATCGCTGAAAAATTATCGTATGTAAAAGGGTAGGTCATCCCTTTCGACTGTTATCCAGGTCATCCAGCAGCTTCAAGCTGGCATCATCCGATGGGTTAGGTTTGTAGGAAGTGCCAAACCAGGCCTGAAGGATTTCACGGGCAACTGGTAAGGCGGTGGTGCGTAAGGATAGGCACAGCACATTGGCGTTGTTCCACAGCCGGGCGCCGCGGGCGGTTTCAGCATCCGCACACAGAGCGGCACGAATACCGTGTACTTTATTGGCAGCCATGCTGACACCTGTTCCGGTCCAGCAAAACAAAATGCCTTCCTGCGAGCGGCTGCCAGCCACGTCCTCGGCCACCTGCCGCGCCACCATCGGCCATGAGTTTTCTGCAACCGGTTGCGAGTCGCCGCTGCGCGGACCGTGATAGGTAACGCTGTGCCCGGCGCGGATTAACTCGTCCAGCACAAAGTCGACCACCGGAGTGCGCTCGTCAGCGCCGAGGGAAATTTTCATCGCATACCTCCGACCTCCTGCCATCCGTCAGCTAATATCTGGTCATGGTACAATCCGGCACGATGCCTGACCAGATCAACCCACGCTTATTGCGCAAGGAACCCATGCACCGCTGCCAACTGGATGAATGCCGCGCCGCCTGTTGCCTACACGGGGTGTGGATCGATGCTGTCGAATGGCAGAATATACACGATCAGGCAGAATTAATCATACCGCACATGCCGCCTGGCTGGGATGACCCTGACCTGTGGATCGATGAGCGCAGGGACGAGGACGCCTTTTCAAAAAGCGGGCAGGTTGTCCATTCCCGGGTGCTGCCGGATGTGAACCATTACGGCGGCACAGCCTGCGTTTTCCTGCGCACCGACCATAAGTGTGCACTGCAGACAGCTGCGGATACAAATGGGCTGCACCCGTGGAGCTTTAAGCCATTTTACTGTGTGCTGCACCCGCTCGATCTGGACGAGCAAGGCCGAATAACGCTGAACGAAACCGGGTTATTGTTGGACGAACCCGGCTCCTGCCTGCGTCCTATTGAGACAGAAATTGCGTTGACCGAGACCTTCGAGCCTGAATTGCGCTACTTCTTGGGGGATCCTGGATTTGAGGAAATTAAATATTCGTAGGTTGGGTTGAGGGACGGTGAAACATGTTATTGTTTAGAAAACTGTAATTGTCCCGAAACCCAACATTATGGTGGAATTTTGTTGGGTTTCGGGCTGCAGTTGTGCCGAGTGGGAATACGTACTTAATCGCCCTCAACCCAACCTACACACTACATACTCCATTGCTAACAGGCACCAACAATCGCATTCAAACCGACCTGGGAAAACTTACTCTCATTGAAAATGAGGGATGAAAAAGATAGAATCGTTTTCTATCATTATCGATGGTTTCGGCTGGGAAAGGCAGCCTCAAGTAACCATAAACCTCATGCAAAATGTTCAAGTTAATAAGGATTCCGCGGTGAGCTTTCTCGAGTTAGTCGTTGCTCATAAGATCGACGAGGCTTATGCTGCGTTCGTCGATTTTAGCGGTAAACATCACAATGCCCATACACCTGCTGGAATGGCAGCTTTGAAAAAAGCCATGGAGGAAAGTGATGTCCAAACCCCAACAAAGCAGCTCATCATCAAAAATGTCATTGGCGAAGATGACCGAGTCGCTGTTCATTCACGTCTGGTTTTCGAATCAAACGAGATGGCAGTCGTCCATATTTTCCGTTTTAATAACGGGAAAATTGTGGAGTTTTGGGATCTTGGAATGGAAATTCCAGCTGACTCGCCTAATAAAGACGGCGCAATCTAACAATCCAAAAATTTCATCCTTATAATGGTTCAAGAGCTGCAATATTGGATATCGGCTTGGATGGGTACAAATAGGGAGATTCCCCATTATTTTCCTGGGGTTTTCTTCGTGGTCTTTGCGTCCTTCGCGTTTCAATCTTTAAACCAAAAGAACACCTCCAGCCTGGTGAAAAACAGGCTGGAGGTGTTCAAGGTGTAAGTAGAAGTTCCTATTCGCTCATGTCGGCAGAATAGCCACGCTCGCCATCGAACAGGTACAAATTCTCGGTCTTGACCACTTCAAAGCCGGCTGCCTGAATGCGGCCCAGCAAATCGATCACCTGCGGATTGCCAATACCTTCGCCGGCAGCCAGATAGCGCCCACACCAGAAATCCGTGCAGAAAGTTTCCGGGAATCCACCCGGGTAAACCTGTACGCCGCGATTGGTGACCATCTGCAGCATCAATCCGCTGCCTTCTGCATTTTGCAATGCCTTGCCAATTACCTGTCCGTTGCGGTCGCTATTATCCCAGTCAATATACACATCGACCCCACTGAAGGTCTTCTTAACCGGCGCGGTGGATGCCAGATCGATCGACATACGCCCGCCCTTGAAGGTTACCGGCGCCAATTGCTGCGGCAGCTGACCCAGCCTGGCAATGATCGCATCGGCAAAACCCAGCGTGCCCACTTTTTTCACGCTCATACCCTCACGGTAGATATCGCGGGTGTGATAGCCATCTTCCAGTGTGCGCTGCCAGGCATTATGAATTGTTGCCGCGTATTCCGCCAACCCAAGATGCACCAGCATCATAATCGCTGCCTGCAAGAAGCCGGATGGGTTGGAATCATCCTTGCCAGCCCACTTGGGTGCCGAGCCATGAATGGCTTCGAACATGGCGCTGGTACGGCCTATATTGGCCGAGCCGCCCAGTCCCACCGACCCGGAAACCTGAGCTGCCACATCAGAAATAATGTCGCCATAAAGGTTGGGGGTCACGATTACGTCCAGCGTCTCGGGTTTGGCTGCCACGCGCGCTGCGCCGATGTCGATAATCATGTGATCGGTGGCGATATCGGGGTATTCTTTGGCTACCATCTGGAAGGTACGCTCAAACAGCCCATCGGTGATCTTCATGATGTTGTTCTTGGTCATGCAGGTCACCGTTTTCCGGCCGTAAGCGCGCGCGTACTCGAAGGCGTAACGGATCACGCTCTCCGAACCAGGTCTGCTGATCAGCTTGAGCGCCACGGTCATCTCAGGCGTTTGCTGATATTCGATCCCGCCGTACAGATCTTCTTCGTTTTCGCGGACGATGACCATATCCATCTTGGGGAAATTGCAAGGCACATAAGGGGTGTAAGCCTTCACCGGTCGAATATTGGCGAATAACCCCAGTGCTTTGCGCATGGTCACATTAATCGATTTATAGCCGCCGCCTAGCGGAGTGGTGATGGGTGCCTTGAGCATCACTTTATTGCGCCGGATGATATCCCAGGCATCCGTCGAGATGCCGGTGTTAATGCCCTTTAGGTAGACCTGCTCGCCGACCTCGACAACGTCATAATCCAGCGGGACATTGGCTCCCTCGAAAATATGCAGTACCGCTTTCAGTAATTCTGGTCCAATACCGTCGCCGCCTGCTACCGTGATTCGTTGTTTTTCCATTTAGCCCTCTTTTATAAAAGAATAGGTGAAATAATTGCTTACCCAATGGTTTTGTTCTTGATCACAGCCTCAACTTGTACTTCCACTGGAAGCCGCAGCGATTGTGCTGAGTGGCAGCCGCGTTCAGCATGCACCAATAATTGTTGAACCTGTCCCTCCGGCGACGGGCTGTCGACCGTCACCCGGTAGACAACCTTTTGGAAGGCGGCACCCGGACCGCCAATGTCGAATTTGTCTCCCGAATCAAAGGTTGCGCGCAAATCCACATCCACATCCATCAATATCACGTTGTAAAGGTGTGCAAACTGCACCATCTGCGAGAGCAATCAGAAGGCTGCCCCTGCCAGGAAATACTCCAGCGGGCTGGCTGCCGCATCCTCGCCGCCGCGTGCCTGAGGTTCGTCGCAAGAAAAGTGATACCTGCCAATGCGCCCTTCCAGCAGCGCGTTTTTGACCAGTTTGGCGGTCGCGCGCAGCGTCACCGTGGAATTGCCCGGATTCGCCATATAACGCTTTTTGCTCTCGTCATAGGCCTTGCTCATGCGTTCCAGATCGACCCGTCCATCCGATTCAACCATCACATACCTCTTCCATCCTCCACAACAAAGAGATCAACAAATTCGTTGACCGGCATGGCTTCCAATTGATCCTGGTCAGCGCATACCTCCAAAATTTTTTGAGACTGGTCTGGACTGAAGCGCCGTGCCAGGTTGATTTTAAATTTCTCGATCAGCAATGGGATCCCTTCAGCCCGCCGCCGGCGATGCCCCAGCGGGTACTCCACCGCGACGTTCTGCGATTTCGTGCCGTCGCGGTAAAACACCTGTATCGCATTGCTGATCGATCGCTTATCCGGATCCAGATAATCCCGGCTGTATTGGGTACTCTCCACCAATACCATTTTGTCGCGCAGAGCATCGATGCGTGGGTCGCTGGCTCTGGCGTCCTCATAATCGTCGGCGGTAAGTTTGCCAAAAATCAAGCCGACTGCGGTCATATACTGAATGCAGTGGTCGCGGTCGGCTGGGTTGTTGAGCGGTCCAACCTTGTCGATGATGCGCATGGCCGACTCATGGGTGGTAATGACAATTTTTTCAATTTCGTCCAGGCGGGAGTGGACTTCCGCATTCAGCTGGAACGCAGCTTCTACCGCAGTCTGCGCATGGAATTCAGCCGGGAAGGATATTTTGAAGAGCACGTTCTCCATGACATAGGAGCCATAGGATTGTTCCAGTCGAAACGGTTGCCCTTTAAACAACACGTCATAGAAGCCCCAGGTCGGGGCAGTCAGTGCCGAGGGGTAGCCCATTTCGCCGCGCAGTGCCAGCAGCGCCAGACGCACCGCCCGCGAAGTGGCGTCGCCAGCCGCCCAGGACTTGCGCGAACCGGTATTCGGTGCATGGCGGTAGGTGCGCAGCGCCTGCCCGTCGATCCAGGCGTTGGAAAGAGCATTGATGATCTGCTCCCGCGTACCGCCCAGTAAACCTGTCACGACTGCGGTGCTGGCTACCTTAACGAGCAGAACATGATCCAGCCCTACCCGATTGAAGCTGTTCTTCAAGGCCAGAATTCCCTGGATCTCGTGAGCTTTGATCATATCGGTTAGGACGGCGCGCATAGTAAGCGGGGCTTTGCCCTCAGCCAGGTTGGTGCGCGACAGCCAGTCTGCGGCGGCCAAAATTCCGCCCAGATTATCCGAGGGATGACCCCACTCGGCTGCCAGCCAGGTATCGTTGAAATCCAG
The DNA here is from genome assembly GCA_035561555.1 of Bellilinea sp. Taxonomy (GTDB): domain Bacteria; phylum Chloroflexota; class Anaerolineae; order Anaerolineales; family Anaerolineaceae; genus Bellilinea. The sequence continues at coordinate 2,462 of DATMXL010000083.1, read as the reverse complement.
CCACCGAATCATGGCGCCGATGTTGAAGGCCGCGGTCACAGGATCCAGGATGTAGGAAGTACCCGGCACGCGGGCGCCATTCGGCACAACCGTCCCCGGCACGATTGGTCCGAGTAATTTGGTGCAAGCCGGATAGGACAAAGCCTCCAGCCCGCAGCCTAAGGTATCCATCAGGCACAGGCGGGCTGTGTTGAAGGCTTCGCGGCTGTCAATCACCTGGCTGCAGGCGTAATCAGCAATATCCACCAGCACCTGGTCTGGCTGCGGTCGAACATTCGAGATGTGCCCCGTCATAAGCGCGGCTTATCCGCGTTTGTTGAGCGGGATAAATTCGAGCGGGTCGGGGCCGATGTAATTTGCCGCCGGGCGTATGATCTTGCCATCTTGGCGCTGCTCGATAATGTGCGCAGACCAGCCGGAAACGCGCGCCATGACAAACAGCGGCGTGAACATGAAGGTTGGAATACCCAGCATGTGATAAGCCACCGCACTGTACCAATCCAAGTTGGGGAACATGCGCTTCTCATCCCACATTACATCTTCGATTTTCTCGGCAATATCGCACAGGGTTTCGTCGCCAAAGTCCTTGCACAAAGAGCAGGACAGGCCTTTAAGGATTTTGGCGCGCGGGTCTGAGATGGTATAGACCGGGTGACCAAATCCCAGGATGATCCCTTTATTTTCCAGGACATCATGGACGCCCTCTGCAGCTTCCTGGGCTGTGCCGTAGCGCTCGATCACTTCCATAGCGCCCTCATTGGCGCCGCCGTGCTTGAAACCCTTAAGAGCTCCAATAGCCCCGGTGATGGCGGAGTAAATGTCGGTGCCGGTGCCGGTGATTACCCGGCTGGTGAACGTGGAGGCGTTGAATTCGTGTTCGGCGTACAGGATCAGGGTGATATCCAGCGCACGCTCGTGCAGTTCGCTTGGTTTGCGCCCGTGCAACAGGTGCAAGAAATGACCGGCAATCGACTCGTCATCCGTTTCGACTTCGATTCGCCGACCGTGGTGGGCAAAGTGATACCAGTACATCAACATCGATGGGAAGACAGCCAGCAGTCGATCCGCAATGTGGCGCGCGCCTTCATCGTGGTGGTCTTCACGCTCGGGCAGTACTGCCCCTAATATCGAGCAGCCAGTGCGCAGCACATCCATCGGGTGCGCTGCCGCCGGGATGGATTCCAAAACGGCTTTCACCGGGGCTGGCAGCCCGCGTAAGTTTTTCAGCTTGCGGCGGTAGCGACCCAGTTCATTTTGCACCGGTAATTCACCGTGAACCAGGAGGTAAGCCACCTCCTCAAAAGTAGAAAATTCCGCCAGGTCATTGATATCGTAGCCGCGGTAGCGTAAGTCGTGTCCCAGCGTCCCGACGGAGCAAATAGCGGTATTGCCGGCGACCACCCCCGATAGCTGAACAGATTTCTTGACGCTTTTCTTCTCTTCCATGACTTGTTCGCTCATTGTGGTTTCTCCCTCGCAAATAATTCATCCAGCTTTTGTTCAAATGCATAGTAGTTGAGGACATCATACAGATCGGCCCGGGTTTGCATGCTATCGATTACCCCGCGTTGGCTGCCTTCGGACCGGATGGCTTGGTACACATTCACGGCTGCAGCGCTCATGGCGCGGAAAGCCGATAAGGGGTAAAGTATCAGACTGACGTCTGCAGCAGCCAGTTCAGCGCGTGTGAAAAGCGGTGTTTGGCCAAACTCGGTGATGTTTGCCAGTATCGGCACGCCAGCCGATTGGGAAAATTGAAGGTAAAGCGACAGGTCGGTTACAGCCTCAGGAAAAATCATATCTGCGCCGGCGGCGACATAGGCCTGGACTCGCGCCAGCGCGGCTGACAAACCTTCGACAGCCAGCGCATCGGTACGCGCCATGATGACAAAATTTGGGTCAGTGCGGGCATCAACCGCCGCTTTAAGGCGGTCGACCATCTCGTCTGCTGAAACCAGTTCCTTGCCAGGCCGGTGACCGCAGCGTTTGGCCTGAACCTGATCTTCGATATGCAGCGCTCCGACTCCCTCACGAATCAACGATTTTACCGTCCGGGCAATGTTGAACGCACTGCCAAAGCCGGTATCCACATCCACCAGCAGCGGCAGGTCGGTCGCGGCAGTAATGCGGCGCACATCGATCAGCACATCCTCCAGAGTGGTAATGCCCAGATCAGGGACGCCCAGCGAAGCTGCTGCCACCCCGCCGCCAGATAGATAGAGCGCCCGAAAACCACTTTTTTCGGCCAGGCGTGCCGCATAGGCATTAATTACCCCAACTACCTGGAGCGGCTTTTCTTCTACCAGGGCAGCCCGGAATCTGGCACCGGGGGAAAGCTGTGTTTCCATAGCACCTCACGGAGGAGAACCAAGAAACTGATCATTTGCCGGCAAGCTAGAATGAGGTCAATTTTGGCCGGTTTTTTGCTGCTTGTAATGAAAATGATACCAACCGAATAGGAC
>DATMXL010000082.1:0-10630 GCA_035561555.1 Bellilinea sp. | reverse complement strand
CAACCTCCTATTGGATCGATCAAGCTGGGTACATTCAGTCATTCCAATTAGGGGCATTAACCGAAGATCAGATGCTGCAAATCCTTTCATCATTAATGGATCACAAACAGTGATGATGAGACCATCAGGCATTATTGCTTATTCATGATTGCGGATAATGCCCTTTTTGCAACCATAATTGCGAAGTAAACTCAAAAAACAGCCTATTTATAAAGGAGACTATCCTTGGGTCGATATAAAACGAAACTACCTTCGCGCCAGGCCAAAAGAAAGAACGTTCCCGTTTGGTTGATACTGAGCGGGATCGGATTAATTTTAGTGGCACTGGTAGTGTTTCTCAGCTCGATTGGTCCTAAAAAAGCTGATATTGAGGTCACCGGTTCGCCCAAGCTCAAGGTTGAGCAGGACGTCTACGACTACGGCGATGTCAAATTAGGCGGCGTGCCCATTCGGACAGTTGTCACGGTTACAAATGTCGGCGACCAACCCTTAAGGTTTAAAGAAGCGCCGTACGTTGAAGTACTGGAGGGCTGTTGACCTCCTAATCCTGCCATCGGTTCGATGGCTCTCAAACCTGGCGAGTCGACCACCATTTCGATGGAATTCTTTATGCACGATCAAATGGGCGGCATGCATAACTTCAGCCTCCATCTGGTCACCAACGATCCGACAGAACCCGATAAAACCATATCCGTCCTCTCCAATTGGGTTGATTGACATAAAGAGCGCGTATTTTCAAGTGAATATGCGCTCTTTACCCGTTTACTGAAGATGCATAAATTATGACCTTACCCTCCCACACAATCCCATCACCGACAGAAGAAAACAACCTGCCAACGTCAAAAGTTGGGTTGCCCTCACGCCGGAGGCAGGACCTGCGCAATAGCGTAAAGCTATGGTGGCTGCTAATCGCCATTCTGACATATGTGGTCGGATTAGCCAGCGGTTATGGAATATGGGGCCGCCAGGCATCTGCACCTACGAATACCGCCGCAGCCTCGACCGAATATTCCGCATTGGTAGAGCAAATCAACCCCAAGGAAGGTTATGTTATTCCGATTAATTTAGGGGACCTGGGTCCACAGATGATCGCAGCCGGCGTGTTTGACCGCGACGCTTTCATTGGGGTTTACCAAAAAGCCGGTCAGCCATTAACCCAAACGCAGATGGACATGTTGGATGGGACGCATAATGGCGGCGTGGTCATGAATACTGAAAACGCTTATTTTCTGCTCAACTTTTTCTGGGGTCTCGGTCTTTCCAACAATAATCCAGTGTTGGACGCCGGCGCCATCCAAAAAAACGGCCAAAGTGGTGTCGGAGGTTTTGCCTCCACTGGCGGTTGGACACTGGCGACGCGGCCTATCCGCGAGATTTTCTCCTCTTCCAAATATTTCATCTTGACCGCAGATCAGCAAAAGCGCTTGGAAGGAGCCGCCGCCGCGGTCTACCGGCCGTGCTGCGACAACCCGACGCATTTCCCGGACTGTAACCACGGCATGGCTATGTTGGGGCTGCTGGAATTGATGGCTTCGGAAAATGCCACCCTGGATGAGATGCTGGAAGCTGCTAAATACGTCAACGCTTTTTGGTATCCGCAGCAAACCCTGGAACAGGCTGTTTACTTCTTGAAAACAGAAGGAAAATCTTATCAGGATGTGGATGCCAGGTTGATCGTTGGTCAGCAATATTCTTCGCTTTCCGGTTTCAAGCAAATTCATGCCGTTCTTGAACAAAATGGGTGGTTACCGCAGGCTCCAAGTGGGGGCGGGAGTTGCGGCGTGTAACAGGCACCATGGCACCCTGAAAAAGCAGCGGGTCTTCTCGCTGCTTTTTCATTTTTATCTAAGAACACTTAATGGGCGGATTAAGCATAAATGCTTACCCTTGCCAATGGAATATGCGCTAATGGATTCCGGAGACGGTCGATATACTGAATATTGACATTTTGTCGTCATTTGTCAAAATCCCCTGCCGCATAAATTACCTGTGATGATGTCATCCAATAAATGGCTGCCTTTGGCTTTAATCCTGCTGGGGAGTTCCCTGATATTCACCCTGGCGACGTTTTCGATATTTGGATTTCCACAACCGAACCCATCGCCTAATCCGAACCTTCCGCAAAGCCTGGTTAACCTCCCCCTATCGAAACAACTCACCGGCAGTGAAGCCTTAGCGGAATTTAACCAACTGCATGGGAAATCTCTGGCAGTCACCTCTGGCGTGAAAGGTACGTATGGCGAATGGGGAGCGATCACCCTATGGGTGGCTGGGGCAGAATCCGCTGAAGAAATTCAGGATCTTCTGGTTGCCATGGCGGAAAAAATAGCCAGGGGAAATTCACCATTTATTCCCGAAAAAACAATCCAGCATGGCGGCAAAACTATCTACGTTTTGAACGGGATGGAGCAGCGCCATTTTTATTTTCAATCCGCTAATATCCTCATCTGGCTGGCAGCCGACCCCGCTATCGCAGACCAGGCGTTGCAAGAAACGCTCAATTTTTACCAATAACCAAGATTTTGGAGGACCATGACTGACAAATCACCAGAGATGATCGACCAATTGCCGCCAGTAGAAACTCCACGGGCCCATTATTGGTCAAACGGTGTTCGTTTTTTCTCTGTCCTCCTCGTGGTAGGGCTGATTGCACTGCTTGGCTGGGGACTGGTTCAGGCTTCCAAAGAACCATTGGAAGACGGCATGGCGCCAGATTTTACCCTCACCAGTTTTGATGGCCGCACCTACACCTTATCCGAACTGCGTGGTCAGGTAGTCATCATCAATTTCTGGGCTTCCTGGTGTCCCCCGTGCCGTGAGGAAGCTGCCTACCTGGAAAGCACCTGGCGCAAATATCAGGATAAGGGCGTCATCTTCATCGGCGTCGACTACGCTGACGCCGAGAAACCCGCGCTTGCGTACATTGATGAATTTGACATTACCTATTTCAACGGTCCTGACCTTGGCACCCGCATCTCTCAAAAATACAACATCAAAGGGGTTCCGGAGACATACTACGTGGCTAAAGACGGTTCTTTAAAGGGTAATCAAATCGGACCGCTGTTCCCACCTAAACTCGATAACCGCATCGATGAATTATTGGCTGAGCCCTACTCAGAATAAAGAAAGATGGAGTTTTTATGGTCCCGGATATTGGTTTAATTGCTCTGGTTATCGCTTTTGGCGTATCGGTGTACGCCACGCTGATGGCAGTAAATGGAGAATGGTCGCAGCAACTGCGCTGGGTAGCCAGCGCGCGTAACGCCACCGTAGCAGTTTTTGCTTTGTTGACAGTTTCTGTTTTGTCAGTGGTTTATTCATTGTATGTCATGGATTTCTCTCAGGCATATGTGGCTGATGTTTCCAGCACGGCAATGTCACCTTTTTTGCGAATTACCGCCTTGTGGGGTGGACAGGCAGGATCGGTTTTGTTCTGGGCCTGGATGATGGCTGGGTTTGTCACAGTAGTGGTCGTGCGTAAATGGAAAGAAAATGCCGCGCTCATGCCCTATGTCATATTTGTTGCCATGCTGACCACCACCTTCTTCGTGGGCGTGGTGTTGTTCATCACCAATCCGTTCACAAAAATGTGGCTGGTACCCGGTGCCCAGGACCTAATCATTGCGATTTTCCAACCGGCCAACGCACAGCAATATATCCCGATTGAAGGGTCTGGGCTAAACCCACTGTTGCGCCATTTTGGCATGATCGGACACCCCCCCACCACTTACCTTGGGTTCACCGGGTTTGTCATACCCTTCGCTTTTGCTATCGCTGCGTTGCTAAAAAACGATACGGTCAGCGACCAATGGATCCGTTCGGTACGCCGCTGGACTCTCATTGCGTGGATTTTCCTGTCTATCGGGTTGATCCTGGGCGGACGCTGGGCGTATGATGTGCTCGGCTGGGGTGGTTTCTGGGGGTGGGACCCGGTCGAAAATGCAATGCTGATGCCCTGGTTAACCGGCACGGCTTTCCTGCATTCCGTCATGATGACCGAAAAACGCGGCATGTTGAAGCGCTGGAACATTCTGTTGATTATTCTGACCTATTCCCTCTCACTGTTCGGGACCTTCATTACCCGTACCGGGGTAGTTGGATCGGTGCATGCTTTCTCAAAGTCGGCGCTAGGACCGGCCTTCCTGGTTTTCATCAGCCTCACCTTTATCGGTGCTACAGTGCTTCTGCTGTCTCGCTGGAATGCGCTTAAATCGGAACACGAGATGGAAAGTATATTCTCCCGTGAAGCGGCTTTTGTTCTGCAAAACATGCTCTTCCTGGCGATCACGATCGCAGTTTTGTGGGGAACAGTCTTCCCATTGATCACCGAACTCTTCACTGAAACCAAAATTACGGTCGGCCCGCCGTACTTTAAACAAGTAACAGGTCCCATGTTCCTGGCGCTGGTAGGCCTGATGGGCGTAACACCGCTGTTAGCCTGGCGGCGACAACCCGCCAGGAAGCTGCTCAAGCGGCTGGCAATCCCATTGATCGGTTCAATTGCTGGCGCGGTAGCCTGGGCAATCTTTAAACCCGGTTCCCAACTCTATGCCATATTCTCCATGGGGATGGTTTTCTTCGTTACTGTTTCGATTCTGGCAGAATTCTGGCGCGGAACCCGTATTCGCATGTCCACCCGCGGGGAAAATCCGGTCATAGCTCTGGCCAAATTGGTCATGAACAACCGACGCCGCTTTGGCGGCTACATCATTCACCTGGGGGTGGTGATGATCGCATTGGGTTTCATTGGCGATGCTTTCTATAAACAGGAAACCCAGGGTACCGTGTCGATGGGCGAAACGCTCACCATTGGCGCATACACGCTGCGTTTTGACGGATTGGAAAGTTACTTTGGCTCGGACGGTCGGGAAGTTGTTGAAGCCAATACCGTGCTCTTTAAGGATGGTAAACAAGTCAAAGATCTCAGCCCGCGGCGCGATTATTTTGTGGTTCAAGAACAGCCCGTCAGTATTGCCGGGGTATATTCCACCCCAGCGGAAGATGTGTACGTTCTGTTGGTAGGCTGGGAAACCGTCAGCAACCAAAGTTCGACTTTCAAGATTTATGTGAATCCATTGATCAATTGGGTATGGATCGGCGGTTTTATGCTCATCTTTGGGATCATGATTGGCGCCTGGTCCAAGACTCGCGGCAATGTTGAGGCAACTTATACACTAAAGCAGCCGGACCAGGCTATCGGCGCTGCGCCGTTGGCTCAACCCAGCACCGGAGATTAATCGCATGTCAAAAAGAAGATTCCTGTTCATATTGTTATTAGGTGTTCTCACCGCTCTGGTTGTGACTGTGACAGTTTTTGCCCAGGATCCGGCGCCAACTTCTGCCCCGCTCAAAGCCGTCAGTGACAATGATGTCAACCTGGTTGCAAAAAAATTGTACTGCCCGGTTTGCCCGAATACACCATTGGATGTCTGTGAAACCACGGCTTGCAAGGATTGGCGGGCGCAAATCAAAGACCAGCTTTCACAGGGCTGGACCGAACAGGCTGTCATGGATTATTTCGTCACGCAGTACGGCGAGCGCGTGCTGGCTGAACCGGAACGTAGAGGCTTCACCTCGCTGGTGTGGACTTTACCGATCTTGATCCTCGGGCTCGGCTTGGTGGTGGTCTGGCTGGTGCTGCGAGGGTGGCGGAACAAACGGCTTTCCCAATCTCTTCCAGCTGCACCTCCACTGATCGACTCTGGAATATCAACAGCCATTCTGGCTAAAATCGAAGCTGAAATTCGCGAGGTAGATTAGGAGAAATTCATGAATCCATTTGCCATTATTATTGGCTTCGCAATGCTTATCGGTTCGTTTTTCTATATTGCGGCGCCATTTCGTCTGGATGAGAAAAGGGGGAAGGCTAACAAACTCAAAGGGGTGACTCTGGAATCTAACCAAAATCGCCATCAGTCCGCCATCCTGGCATTACGCGATCTGGATTTTGACTTTCAGGCAGGCAAAGTAAGTGAGGAAGACTACGGGAGTTTACGCACTAGCCTGCTGGCGAAAGCTGCCGCAACCATGCAAACCCTGGACGAATCGGCGGATGCCCGACTGGAAAGCTTGATTCAAGCTCGCCGTACTCGGCTGATCGCAGGCACCGCTCCAGCCCAATTAAATGCAAATGCAGCCGGAGGATCCAGCTGTGCCAACTGTCACGCACCCCTGGCACAAGATGCCAATTTTTGTATGAAGTGCGGCACTCCAGTACAGCGCACATTCTGCCCGCATTGCGGTAAGACCATTATGGCAGATGATCGATTTTGCTCAACCTGCGGTAAAGCCATTCCGCAAATCAGCCTAACTTAAAGACATTAACGAAAGTGCTATGTATCCCTCCGCAGCCTGCCCGATGGTACTCTTTCAAAGGTACCATGACCGAATTAACTACCCCATCCTTGCTAAAACCTCAGACATCTTCTCGGTGGACAATCTTATTCCACTTATAGACCTGGTCTATTGGCAGTCACCCGGATCGGGCAAGCGCCTTTAATCTGAGCTTATATCCCACAAACATAACCAGGTATCCGCCAGCCAGAGTGATCGCGGAAATTAGGATCACGCTGTCAAACCAGAAGTGAATGGGGAACAGCCGGATCAATGTGTCTGCGGGGCTGAACAGCCAGCTGCCTTCGACGAAAAAGATTTTGTGAAACACGGTAAACCAGGTATCCCAGCCAATCACCGCCAGAAAACCAATGGTAAAAATAGCCAGAACAGTAATGGCACCACTGACTTCCAATGCCCTTAGCAGTTGGTTTCTGGTTTTCGGGTTAATCCACAGACCAGTAACTGAGGCCAATAAAATTAGCGTCGCAAAGGTCCAGCCCTTCCAGACGCCTTGAAATACGGCTTGCACATCGACCATATGCCCCAATTCGCGGTCATTATAGACCGGTTGGCTGGCGTAGTTTTGCTTTGCCAGGTAATCTATCGGCAACGGGTCGCGCACAAATTTCGGGCTGGGGGTGGCGATCGCCAGACGGTCTTCCATTGAAAATCCGTAATTATCTGGTGGAAATGATGGCATTTTGTATTCGAAGTTGAGATACAACGGGCTGGTCAAGACGCGAATCGCGGCGATGATGAAGAAGAACGGTAGCGAAAGGATGATGCCAAACTGAGCTAATTTCTGCAGAAAGCGCATAGGAACCCTTATCATAGCTTGAAAACGAATCCCTCATGACCGGATGATGGATTCGTAACGGGGGGGGTGTCAAAATCGCTAGGCTCTACCAGGACAAGGCTATAAAATATCGCCTTTCCAGCGATACCACAGCCAACCAATCAAATATCCCAGCGCGCCGCCTACCAGAGCCGAAGCCCAATGGATGGGATGCGGTTGAACCGCTAGAATGATTTTCCCCAACACCATGTAACCCAGGATGGCTCCGGTAAACGCAAAGAAGTACACCACAATGGGGGTTTCTTTCTTTTCGTGCGTTAGTGCCTCAGCTTTTGGTTTGATTTTATTAGCCAAGTATTCAACTCCTTTTTTACCTTCGCAGGCATTAATTAAGAGCTCAAACGAATGATATTCAATGTATAGGTTATGGACTAGCGCATTAATACGGTCTGGTATCAGGTATTTAAGCTGATAAAAGACTGGAGATTCGGGCTATTACGCAAAAATACTTGCCCTAAATCGCGGTTATCGGCGCTTAGTGCCTGGTAGCAAGGTCTTTATACTGGGATTGATCCAAAAGCGAAGCGAGCAATCGCAGTGCTGTGGCCCATTCCAATTGATTTTCACCTGCCGTTGCGACAGGATATTATTTTGTAGAAGGAGCAACAAATCGCATGGCAACACCCACTAATCTCCAAACTCTGAGTCTCCCGGTCGAAGGAATGACCTGCGCATCTTGTGTAGCGCATGTTGAGAAAGCACTCACTGAATTGCCTGGAATCTCCAACGTTTCCGTAAACCTGGGGACCAATAAAGCTTCGTTGAATTATGTACCCGATAAAGTCGCCATTGCACAGATGCAGCAGGCCATCTCGGACGTCGGGTACCAGGTCCCAACAGATGAAATCAGCCTGCAAGTGACTGGAATGACCTGTTCCTCTTGTGTCGCACATGTCGAAGGCGCGTTGAACGGTCTGCCCGGCGTGGTGGAAGCCACCGTCAACCTTGGCCTGGAAAAAGCGCGCGTGAAATATATTCCCGGGGTGGTAACAACCGCGCAAATGAAGCGGGCAGTAGCAGAGGTAGGATATCAGGCTGCAGAACAATCTACGGCAAAAGACAACCTGGACCGCGAGCGGCAGGCGCGTGAGGATGAGATTAAACGCCAGGGTAGAAACCTGGTAATCGCCGGGATAATTGGCGGCCTGGTAATGATCGGTACTTTTTATGACATGCTGGGTGCGGCTCAGAAATTCGTTCCGGAATTTCTCTCTTATAAATGGGTGCTTGGTCTGTTGACCACGCCGATCGTTTTTGGCCCGGGCAGGCAGTTCTTCGTTAACTCCTGGCGTGGTCTGAAACACGGCGTGACGGATATGAATTTGTTGTATGCGACCGGCATCGGCGCTTCGTACGGCATCGCGGTTATCAACACCATATTTCCTAATGCAGGTTTTGGCGGTAAAGGAGCAACCTTCTTTGAAAGTGCGGCGCTGCTGACGGCTTTTATCGTCCTAGGCCGCTGGCTGGAAGCCCTCACCCGTGGGCGCACGTCGGAATCCATTCGCAAACTGATGAAATTGCAGCCCAAGACAGCCAATGTCATTCGTGACGGGCAGGAAATCACCCTGGAGGCTGAAGAAGTTGAGACAGGCTTCTTAATTCAGGTCCGCCCGGGCGAATCCATCCCGGTGGATGGGATGGTGCAGGACGGGTACAGCGCGGTGGATGAATCAATGCTGACCGGCGAGAGCCTGCCTGTCGAAAAGAAGGCTGGCGACACGGTAATTGGGGGAACCATCAACAAAACCGGCGCTTTCCGGTTTGTGGCTACAAAAGTTGGTAAAGACTCGGCTCTGGCACAAATTATTAAGCTGGTGGAGGATGCCCAGGCCAGCAAAGCACCCATTCAGAAGCTCGCTGACTGGGTTGCCGGGCACTTTATATTGGGCGTGCACCTGTTGGCAGTATTGGTGTTTGTCTTCTGGTTTTTTGCCGGTTACAACCTGTTTTTCGACGCCAACAGCCGCTTCGTCCTTTCGCCTTACGCCCTAGGTGATATCGGCGTTTTCGGATTTTCACTGCTGCTTTCGGTAACCGTGCTGGTGATCTCCTGCCCGTGTGCCGTAGGGTTGGCAACACCCAGTGCCATGATGGCAGGCACAGGCAAAGCCGCCGAATTTGGCGTGTTGTTCAAAGGCGCCGAAGCCATGGAAAACGCCAATAAGCTCCAGACGATAATTTTCGATAAAACCGGCACCCTCACCAATGGTGAGCCATCCGTGACGGACGTCATCGCTTTGTCCGGCTCTAACCCTGCGGACAAGAAACAGCAGTTGACAGTGCTGAGGTATACCGCCATTGCTGAAAAAAACAGCGAGCACCCGCTGGGTGAGGCCATCGTCCACGGCGCGCAAAAAGAAGGTTTGGAACTCAGCACTCCAGAATGGTTCAATTCGATCCCCGGTCATGGGGTGGAAGCCAGCATTGAAGGTGTGGCGGTGCTGGTCGGCAACCGCAAGTTGATGCAGGAGAAACAGCTTGATTTCCGCCCATCGATGCTCCAGGCTGAACAGCTGGAGGCTGAGGGGAAAACGGTCATGTTTGTGGCTCTTGATGGGCAGCCGGCTGGTTTAATCGCTGTGGCAGACACGATTAAAGCTTCATCGGTGGAGGCTATTCGCCGTCTGCACCAGATGAAGCTGGAAACCGTCATGATCACCGGAGATAACCGCCGTACCGCGGAGGCTATAGCCCGCCAGGTGGGTATTGACCGGGTGTTGGCTGAAGTATTGCCGCAGGATAAGGCCGAAGAGGTCAAAAAGCTGCAGGCGATGGGCAAGCGAGTTGCCATGGTGGGTGACGGCGTCAATGACGCGCCCGCTCTGGCTCAGGCGGAGGTTGGCATTGCCATTGGCTCGGGTACCGACGTAGCCAAGGAGACCGGTGACGTCATTCTGATCAAATCTGATCTGAACGATGTGATCGTGGCTTTGGAGGTTGCTCGCGCCACCATGAACAAGGTGAAGCAAAACCTCTTCTGGGCGTTTGTCTACAACACGCTGGGAATTCCACTGGCAGCCGGGCTTTTATACCCTGCACTGGGGTTGGTGATGAGCCCGGAAGTAGCGTCAGCCTTTATGGCCATCAGTTCAGTATCCGTTACGCTCAATACGCTGCTGTTGAAAGGTTTCAAACCCTCCACCGCGAAGAAAATTAAGGGCAGCCGCAACAGGACGCAAAATGTTGGTCACCTGGCGCCTTCCACCACCAGCCACTCATAGAAAACGAAAGGGAAATTTCCTCATGAAAACCGATGAAATGGATCAGGCCATTGGGCGCAAAAGCGCTTTCATTTACCTCCCAATTACCGCTCTCACGGCGCTGTCCTTTCTGGCAGCCACTCAATGGATCGGAACTTATACCGCGACCGAAAGGATTGGCGGCGCGGTATGGATCAGTTTATTGATGTTGATCGTCTCGATGCCGGTAGTTATA
>DATMXL010000081.1:0-4121 GCA_035561555.1 Bellilinea sp. | reverse complement strand
GTTATGGGGCGGGAATTGACATTGTTGCTGCTCAAAAAAGGTGCAAATGTCGCTGCTTTGGATATCAATGAGATCACGTTGAAAGAAACAGCAGCACTGGCAGGTGATGTCCAGGGCAGGCTGTCGCTGGATGTTTTGAATATCGCTGATCGTGAGGCGGTTGCAGCTTTCCCGGAGGAGTTCATTCAGACATACGGTGCCGTGGATGGCATCATCAACAATGCCGGCATTATTCAACGCTTCGTCCTGGTAAATGATCTGGAATATAAAGATATCGAGCGGGTCATGAAAGTAAATTTTTGGGGCGTGATTTACGTCACCAAGACCTTCCTTCCTTATTTGCTTCAAAGGCCTGAGGCCTATATTGTTAATACCTCCAGCATGGGCGGCTACCTGCCCGTCCCGGGCCAAGCGGTTTACGGAGCAACCAAAGCGGCGGTAAAGCTATTTACCGAAGGGTTGCATTCAGAATTGAAAGGGACACCTGTACATGTAGCCACAGTCTTTCCAGGTGCCATTGCCACCAACATATCCATCAGTTCTGGCGTAAACATGGCAGCACAGCCGCCTACCGAAATTACGCGGAAGATCCCCACCACCTACGCCGTTGCTGCCGCTGCAATCATTATTACTGGTATGGAGAAAAATCAATATCATGTCTTTGTCGGTAAAGACGCCAAATTGATGGATTTCCTGCGTCGCATAACCCCGGAACGCGCAGCAGCAATCTTTTACGACCAAATGAAACACCTTCTGCCAAAAAACAATGAATGGAAATCAATTCCTTCAATGCAACTGCCTCGAAGTCAAATTTTCGAGGCAGTCGCCTGTCGGACGTATATCGCACCTCAAAGTGACACCTCCTTACGACTCAAAACAGGTTAAGCTATCGAAACACCTGTTTTCGCTTTCCGTAAACCTTATTTACAGTTGTTTGAACAAGATCGCGGTATCATTGACCTTGACAGGTGATATTCTATTGAGTAAAATTTTTTTCTGTTGGGGAGTAGCTGCCCTGAAAAGGGATGGTATGCCGACATTACGAAGTGATCCTTCCGGCATTCCAAACGTGTTCCTGCGTTTTGCAAGACCATCACCTCGTTGGTGGTCTTTTTTTAATCTGACCACCTGGCATTCTTCCACCAAAGGAGATCGCAATGCAGGAATGGCACCGAATTAAAGTAGAGGAAGCAGTAACCCAGCTGGAAAGCCAAATCCAATCCGGATTGGATCCAGCCGTCGCCGAACAGCGCCTGGAGAAGTACGGACCCAATGAATTAATCGACCGCGGGATTAAAAGTCCGTGGAAGATCCTTTGGGAACAACTCACCGAGGTAATGGTTTTAATACTAGTCGTTGCAGCCGGCATCTCTGCCTTCCTGAACGAGTATATCGACGCCATTGTCATTCTGATCATCGTGGTCCTGAACGCCATCCTGGGTTTCACCCAGGAGTACAAGGCTGAGCAGGCCATGGCAGCCTTAAAGAAGATGGCAGTGCCCAGAGTAAAAGTGCGCCGCGGCGGAAAATTGACGACCATGGACGCCAGCTTGCTCGTCCCGGGAGATGTCATCCAGCTCGACGCCGGCGATGCAATCCCGGCTGACAGCCGCCTGGTCGAAGCCGTTAACCTGCGCATCATGGAAGCTGTCCTCACCGGTGAATCAGAGCCGGTGGAAAAAATCACCGAGCCGCTGGATAAAGAAAACCTTGGCATCGGCGACCGGCGCAACATGGCATTTATGGGCACGGTGACGACCTATGGCCGCGGCCTGGCCATGGTTACCACCACAGGGATGAACACTGAGCTTGGCAAGATTGCCGATTTGATCCAAACGGTAGGCAATGAACCCACGCCGCTGCAGAAAAGGTTGACCCAGCTTGGCAAAGGCCTGGCGGTGGCAGCCCTGGTGATCGTGGGAATCGTTTTTGCTTTGGGACTGGCTCGCGGCGAAGAATTCCGCAGTATGCTGCTGACCGGCATCAGCATGGCGGTGGCAGCCATTCCTGAAGGGTTGACTGCAGTGGTGACGATCGCACTGGCACTGGGAGCGCAACGCATGCTGCAGCGCCACGCGCTGATCCGCAAGCTGCCGGCCGTGGAAACGCTGGGTTCAGTCACTGTGATCTGTTCTGATAAGACTGGCACGCTCACCGAAAACCGCATGACTGTCACGATGGTGGATGTAGCTGAAAATCGGATCAATTTCCTGGAGGTAGTAAAGGAATATTCGCCCAGCTTGAACCGAGATGATCCGGAAAAAGTAGGTGAACTATCACCGGCTTTGGCGCTGATGTTGGTTGGCGGGGCCTTGTGCAATGATGCGTCACTCGAGGAACGCGAGGATGACCCGGGGAATTTCTCTTCCGTCGGCGATCCGACGGAAGGTGCTCTAGTTATTGCCGCGGCTAAAGCCGGATTATGGAAAGAAGATTTGCTCAAAACTATGCCGCGAGTCGCTGAATTACCGTTCGACTCGGATCGCAAGCGCATGACCACGGTTCATTCTGTGGATATGAAACAGCCAATCGCGGCCTTACAACGTGCCAACGAGATTTTCATGGGAGGAAACCCTTCCCCATTCCTGAGCATTACGAAAGGCTCAGTGGACGGATTGTTGGATATCTCGACGCACGTGTGGACTGGGGATACCTCAGTTGGCATGGATGAAACCTGGCGCAATCGGATCGAAGAGTCCAACGCGGAAATGGCCAAAAATGGGATGCGCGTTCTGGGCATTGGCTACCGCTTCTGTGATCAACCCGAAGACGCCTCCTGCGTCACACCGGTGGAAGAAGGACTCACCTTTATCGGCATGATGGGCATGATCGATCCGGCCCGTCCGGAAGTGCGCGATGCGGTCCGTCTGGCCAAGGGAGCCGGGGTGCGCGCGATTATGATCACCGGAGACCACCCTCTGACAGCCATGCATATCGCCAGAGAACTTGACATCGCAGACGCCGAGAGCATCGCCCTCACTGGTCAGGACCTGGCCAGGATGGAGGTCGAGGACATCAAAGCCCGGGTGGATCATGTATCTGTGTTTGCCCGCGTTTCGCCGGAGCATAAACTGAAGATCGTTCAGGCGCTGCAGGAAAAGAATAACGTCGTCGCTATGACTGGCGACGGCGTCAACGATGCGCCGGCTTTGAAAAAGGCTAATATCGGCGTCGCCATGGGCATCACCGGCACGGACGTCTCCAAAGAGGCGTCGGACATGGTGCTGCTGGACGACAACTTTGCCACCATTGTGGCTGCCATCGAGGAAGGTCGCCGAATTTACGACAACATTCGTAAATTTATTAAGTACGCGCTCACTTCCAACATGGGCGAGGTGCTGGTGATGCTGATTGGACCGTTCATCGGCTTCCCGCTGCCATTAACCCCGCTGCAGATCCTGTGGGTTAACCTCGTAACCGATGGTTTGCCCGGTCTGGCGCTGACAGTCGAACCGGTCGAACCGGGAACCATGAAACGGAAGCCTCACTCCCCTTCAGAGAGTATATTTGCCCGCGGTCTGGGTATTGATATTCTCCTAATCGGTTTGATGCTGGCAGCTGTGTCCCTGGCAGCTGGTATTTACTCACGCGCCACTGGCAACGCCGGCAATTGGCAGACGATGATTTTCACCACGCTGACGATTGCGCAGATGGGCAATGTGATGGCGGTACGCTCCGACACGGATTCCACCTTCAAGATCGGATTTTTGTCCAACCGTGTCCTGGTCGGCGCAGTTCTGCTGACGATCGCCCTGCAGATGGCGGTAATTTACATTCCGTTCCTGCAGAATATTTTCAACACCACCGCCTTGCCGGTGACAGATTTGCTGGTCAGCCTCGGACTGAGTATTGTCCTGTTCTTCGGGGTCGAGATCATAAAATGGACACGCCGCCGAAATCTCGATAAATACGCCTGACATACCTCGTCAATACGCAAACTCCCCTCGCAATTGTGGTGTGAGGGGAGTTTTTTGGTTAATGGGGGGAGAACTCAGCGCCGGCCAAAATGCCGGGACTGTTCGGCAAAACGCCAGCGTTTTACCAGGCTGGTGAATTCCATCAACATCCTGCCGCGGGCCATTTCGCTGGTTTCAACTTCGCCTTCAGGAACGGTGCTAAGC
>DATMXL010000080.1:0-9898 GCA_035561555.1 Bellilinea sp. | reverse complement strand
GCCCTTAAAGATTATTCTTTTCACTCCTGGCCACTGAAAGGGAAATCCTTTCATCCTCGAGGGCATAAGCCATGGCCTCATCCGATGACATTTGGCTGCCTTCCTGCGCCAAGGCTTCAAAGGTTGCTTCGCCCAGGTCTTGCCTGGCCTTGCGGATATGTTTTTCGAACTCGGCAAAATCAAAAGGGCTATAGGACATCGACATTTTTGCCAGATACGGAACGAAGGCGCCATAAATTTTCGCCGCCCGCTCGGGTTGGTGCATGGCTCCAGCCACGGCTGCAAGAGAAATAAGTGCGTCGGCAATGCTAGTCTCACCTTCATAAATTGTGAAGGCCAAATGATAATAGTCAATAAAATACTTTTTGGCTGTTGGGAATTCATTGCGCTGCAAGGCCAGTAGACCCAGCACAAAAAGATCATATGAAAGCCCCCACTTCATTGCGTAGGTTCGAGCCATCTCCAGGCTCTTTTGATAATAAAGCTCAGCTTGAGCAAATTCTCCACGGTAACGGTAATATTCTCCTAAATTGGTCAAGGCAACCTGAATCCCATCCCTGAACTGCAATTGTTCATCCAGGCGCAAATGCTGTTCAAACATTTCCAGGGCGCTGGCATAATTTCCAAGGGTAAGATGCAACTCACCCAAGCGTTGAGAAGCTCTGGCGATTCCCCAAATATCACCTACTTCTTGGAACAGTTCCAAACCTTTTTGATAATATGAAAGTGCAGCCTGTTCCTGGTGATTGTCAACTTCACAACTACCCCAGTGGACCAATGTGAAAGCGATGCCGTGCTGATCTTCAAGTTTTAGATACAGCGTATAACTTTGTTCAAAATACGATCGAGCTTTTATACTATCTCCCAGGCTCGCGCGTTCTAGCATGCCCTGATATATGAGCGATTGTGCAAGGGTTTCCTCCCCGGCAGCACCCTGGGCTAAGCTGATTGCCTGGCATTCATCGTTAACCTGCCGCGCCTCGGCGAAGTCACCCATAACCCAATATTGATGGGACAAATGATTAAGGATTTTTGCATGCAGGATTGGGTGGTCAGTAAACCCCGGTAGGGGACGGATTTTTTCATACCAGTTTTGGATCTCACTCCAATAATTGTGCACCCGCCAAGGCCAGGCAACAACGTCCAGCAGGTGCATGGCGGTTTGTGTTTGCTGCCTTGCCACGCACCATTCAAGCCCGGCGCGCAGGTTTTCATGCTCCATTTCGAGTTGATCGATCCAATAAACCTGGTCCGGACCACGGATATTTTGTTCAGCCTCCTCGGCAAGATTGAGGAAGTAGTTCAGGTGGCGTTCATGGATGGCGGTTTCATCAGGGGCATCCTGTAAGCGCGCGGTTGCAAATTGGTGAATCGTAACCAGCATATTAAAACGCGGCTTGCGATCTTCGCTGCTCATTAATTTCACCAGGCTTTTATCTACCAGCTGTCCCAGCAATTCCGTCACAGGTATGGTTTTCGAAGCCAGCGGGAAAATGGCTTCAACGGCTTCAATGGTGAACCCGCCTCTAAAGACCGAAAGTCCGCTAAAAAGGTTTTTTTCTTCCAAGGAGAGCAAATCATAGCTCCAACGGATGGCATTATGCAATGTTTTTTGACGTTCAGGTAAGGTGCGCATACTTTCTGAATGCAGCATAAATTGCTCGTCCATTTGCATCAACAACGCCTGAGGTGTTGATATACGGATGCGGGCCGCGGTGAGTTCAATGGCGAGCGGCAACCCATCCAGACGTTTACAGAGCGCGGAGATAGCCGGAAGATTATTTACAGTGAGTGAAAAGTTGGGCTGAACCGCGCGCGCACGTTCCACAAAAAGTTTTACCGCGGTGAAACCAGCGGCTGTCGTCAAATCCAGGGGCTGCTCCTGGGATACAGGTGGAATTTCCAGTCCCGGCACCTGATAAATCCATTCCCCAGGAATACGCAGCGATTCCCGGCTGGTGGTTAGTAGCTTTAAATATGGACAGGTTGGCAGGATGGCTGAGACAAGTCTCGCCACGCCTTCAATAAGATGCTCCAAATTGTCCAGGACGAGGAGCATCTGTTTATCTGCGATGCCTCCCAGCAGAATATCGATTGGCGAGCGGTTTTTCGTCTCTAAAAGACCAAGGGCTTGAACAATTGTTGGTGCAATAAGATCTGGATCATTGAGGGTAACCAGGGAAATAAAGATTACTCCATCGGGATAATCCTGGATCACTCCCCGGGCTATTTCCAACCCTAGTCGGGTCTTCCCAATCCCGGGTGGGCCCAAAAGGGTGACCAAACGAATCGCTGGATCCGCCAGGTATTTCCGAACAGCGGCTATGTCCTGTTCCCGACCGATGAGCGAGGTAGGCGGGGCAGTCAGGTTGGCACGGGCGGATACACTTGAAGGTTGCCAGGGTTTCTCCGCGACAGGAGAATTCGGAGCATATTTCCAGTCTCCACGGGAAAATCGCAGAAACGATTTTCGCTCCTGAGCAGGAATTTGGAAAATATCCGCCATCCGTTCGACCATCTGCGCGGAGGGACGGCGCTCCTCCGCTTCAATCTTGCGAATCGTGGCGGCAGAACACCCGACCTCATCGGCTAAGCCTGACTGAGTCAGGTCAAGCGATTTGCGCCGTCTGCGCAGCCAGGATCCAAAAGTGCGTTGATCTTCCAAGAATTTCCTAACATTATATGACTAAGTAAACCTAATTTGTCACTAATATTGTAACCATTTTCGTTACCCGCAGGGAAACCAAAACGCTATCCTAGTACATAGAAAGTCAGGTAATTCTAACCAAAACATCTGATTTACTCAAAAAGGAGAGATCATGAAAAAGCTTATTGTTTGTACTTTAATTGCAGTGGTACTGCTCGTCGGTGTAGCCAGCCAGGCAAGCGCCTATCCGGCGTCGATGACCGAAGCGGATCAAGCCGCTCGACCATTCATCACCACCAATTTGCGGACAGTGAAAACCAATGTCCTGGCTGACATACCCAGCCGGCTGCGGGATTACATTCTGTGGGACCGCTTGTCCTCAAACGTACCCATGGCAAGTTCACGGGTGGTGGTGCCAGTTACCGGTGCTTACAGTGCTGAATCCTTCAGGGCTTTCAAAGAACTCCAGGCTGATTTATTCTCAGGCAAGTAGGCGTGGATAACCGCATTACTGTTGGTTGGCTGCCTGATTGACCAGGGTGACGCCCCCAGGGTCGGGCTGAGGGAAAAAACCAATAGATTCACAGCAGAACCCGCTGAAATGGCGGGTTCTGGTGGTTCTACCAGGATTGGCAGGTTTCGGGATGACCGGACCGCAATGGACTGATACTATTCCACGATCACCTGATCGCTGCTGCTGCGGCCGAAGACTTCTGGAGAGTACATCTCCTCGGCTTTAGCTGGCGGTACGATGAATGTACCGGGGGTGGTGGCGCGGGCAAAGTAGGAATACTGGTACACACCGTCCCACAGCAGGGTGGTGAAAGCTTCAGCGCGGTCATCCCGCAAGTTTTGGTGTTCGTACCAGGTACCCCACCACCACCAGCCATAACGCAGGGTGGTCGGATCATCTTGCGGCACGTCCTGCGACACTGCCAGGGCTGGATTAATGATCTCCAGACCCGCCGGCAGCGGATCGACCAGTGCCACGTGATAGCGGCGGCTGTCGGCGACCAGCGTGATGTGGATCTTCACCCGCGCTCCTGCTTTGATATGCCAGTTGCCTTCATTATCTCGCGATACATCCGCCGGATCGTCCACCGCTTCATAGCTGCGCTGCACCACAAATCCCATGTCCAGTGGATCGAGGTCGAGGTCAGTGGGTGCGTAGCGCAACCCCAACCGGTAATACAACCGGCCAGAGCCTTCCTTGCTGAGGATCAGATCCTGAGTGCCGCCAGCGGCACCGGTCTCGGACAGCACATAGGTCATGGGGATGAGCGTCTCATAGTTGTCGGTGGTGCGACCGTGGAACTCGTTGCTGCCGGCGTAGGTGTTTCCCAGCCACAAGCGAGCCACAAAATCCGGGGTCTGAGATTCGTAGGTGTTGAAATATTTGTCCAGCGCCAGGAGGACAAAAACATTCTCCTGGGTGTTCTCCCAGCGACCCTTGACCCGGTGCGCCAGCAGTCCGTTGACCACTTTGACGATCAGGTCAGACTGCGGATCATCCTCCATCAGCGCGTCTAGCAGGATGGCATCGGTGCGGCGGTCAGAGCTGAGCAGCAAGTAGGTCTGGTCGTCATAGGCGGTGGTGAAGTTGGCTGCGCCAGGAGTTTCCACGACCCGATTGGCCACGAAACGCCGGATTTCGTCCAACTGCGGTTCACTATCGATCACCGGCCACAGCCAACCAATGGCTTCCATGCTCAGGTTATCGATACCAGCCTCGTTGAACAGACGCAAAGCCTTGGCTGCGTCGCGGTCGCCGGCCAGGTTGCGCACATTCAGCGCGTAAGCGCTCAG
The DNA here is from genome assembly GCA_035561555.1 of Bellilinea sp. Lineage (GTDB taxonomy): Bacteria > Chloroflexota > Anaerolineae > Anaerolineales > Anaerolineaceae > Bellilinea. The sequence continues at coordinate 5,445 of DATMXL010000080.1, read as the reverse complement.
GGTCCAGCGGGTTGCCTGGCTGTACCAGTGCGGATAGTGCGATTCGATATCGCGCAGGTAACTCAATGCGGCTTGCAGCATATCCGCCGGAACACTGAAGCCTTTTTGGTTGGCACGTACCAGAGAATGCGCGACGTGGACGGTGTTGAACGGGCTGGAGCTAAAGCTGCGCCGCCAATAGGGGAAACCGCCATCCGAGTTTTGCAACCCCTGCAGGGACTTAAGATCCCGGGTGACGGCGGACTCCATCTCGGCGGGCGTGGGCAGACCATCGGCTTCGAAAGCGGTCAACACATCGCGCACGGCTGCCACTGCCAGGATGCGCGAGGCTAACTGCTCGGACCCTTCGAATGGGTATGAGGTCAGATAAAGCACTGCATCGGTCAGCGCCTGCAGCGCGGTGGACGAGGTATTAATCTCCAGACCACCATATTGCGGGAAAACGCCGCTGGGGTAGAGCACTGGTTGAGCCAGTGCACCTTCATCGACGACGCCATAGGTGGCGAAGGCTTCGGTGGTGGCGGGGGTGTACACAGGCAGTTCTACCACCGCTGCATCGGCATAAGTGCCGGAAATGGCCGCAATTTGGATGCGGGCTGTGCCAGCCAACTGCGTAGTGGCCGGGAAGCGGACTTCGATGCGGTCGTTGGCCGGGACGGTCACGCGCAGACCAGGTGCTGCCAATTCCAGGTTGGTAGCGCGGGCTACCACTTCCACTTCCACGTCTGCATCGGTCTGGTTTTGCAGGATGACGGGCAGTTCAAATCGGTCGCCGAAGTTGAGGAAGCGCGGCGCTGACGGACGCACCATCAGCGGCAGCCGGGCAGTGACGTTCGACTCGCCGACGCCAAAACGCTGTCCGCCGTCATCCACTGCCACCACCATGATGCGGTAACGGGTGAGGTTGTCGGGGACGCGAATAAAGATACGCGCCTCGCCATTGTCAGAGGTGCGGACGGTGGGGGCAAATACAGCCAGCGGGTTGAAGTCGCTGCGCACCGTAATGTCTGGCTGCTGGGCCTGCTCGTCGCCTGATTTGGCCATGTCCGCTGCTGCCGGAGCCATGGCAGCCATTTCTTGCAAGGCAACCTGGGTCGGCATGGGGCCGCTACCGGTTGCCAGGCCATCCCGTTGGTTTAGCAGGCTGAGCGGGTTAGCCAGGATGATGCTGCTGCGTCCATAGACGCTGCTCACGCCTGAATACCTGTCACTGTAGAAAATGCTGATCGGGTCCGCCATCTGGTAGTTCGTCAAGGCCAAAATAGCTTCGTCCACCACGACCACAGCCAATTCGGCATCAGCTACTGGGGCTCCAGCCGCATCCGTCAACTTGATCTGCAGCGTGGTCTCGCCGCCGGGTTCCAGCTGCTCGACATCTGGCTGCACGTCCAAGGTCAGACTGCGCTGCAGCGGCGGAATTTTAAGATTGAGCTGCGCGGTGGCAAAGGCCGGGCGCGGCGGTACGCCTTTTAGGGGTTCGCCGGCGTCATCCATGCGCGGCGCCGAACCGACCAGATCCACTTGAATGTTCAGGTTGGGGATGTACTCGGCCAGAATCGGGACTTTCAGGGTGGTTGAACCGTTTTCCAGCTGGAAGCGGGTGGTGTACAGAAAGCCGCTGCGGCTGACGGTCAGCAGGCCTTCGGCGGGGCTGAAGGGCGACTGCACCAAAATTTCAGCGGTTTCACCGGGCTGGTAGGATTCTTTATCCGGCACCAGGGTGACCTCTTCCTGTTCTACCTGGCGGGCTGGCAGGCGTTGACCGCCGCTGACCCAACGGGTGAAGCGGGTTTGATTCTTGCGTCCCTGTTCATCCGTGACCACTGCGGTGATGCGGTAGCTGCCACCGATGGCGGTGTCAAAGCTGCACGAACCGGGCTCAAGCGTCGAGACCTGGCTGCACACCTGCGGGTCAACTTCCACTTCACCCCAGACGCCATCGATCAATTTCCACTCCAACCTGGCAGCTGTGAGCGTCAGCGAGCGATCCGCTACCGGATTGCCGTCCAGATCGGCGACGATATACTCCACCTTGAGCGGCGTGCCTTTTTCCACAAAGTAGCGATCGCTGCGCAAACCGATATATAGATCATCCGGGTGCACCAGCAGCGTGGTCTCGCTGGACCAGGCCTGGCGGTTGACGTCCATGACGGTAGCCTGCGCTGAAATACTCATCGGCTGCGGGTTGACGTCCGGCTCGCCTTCGGGCTTGAAATCCAGCTGCAAGAAATGGGTACCGGCTGCATCGGTTTTGCCGGTGAAGGTCTCAACTTTGGTTTCGCCATCCGGGAAGGGGAAATCCACACGGTAGAAATCCCACCACCAGGGGAGCCATTCGCCAAAGATAAAATCCGGCCAGTTGGGCGGCGCGTAATGACCGGGTGTGGTGCTGACTTCCCAGGTCACATCCGCATTTGGCAGCGCACCGCCGGCATAATAGCTAGCCTGCACTGCCAGCAGCGCCTCGCCGTCGGCAAAATATGGTCCGCTGCTTTCATTGCGTGCCTTGACTTCGAATTCCGGGCGGCGGAACTCTTGAATTTGCAAAGCGTGCCCGTAGGCAGCCCCATCCAGACCGCTCAGGCTGCCCAGAGCACTCAAATTCAGATATGCCTGGCCCAGATTGACCGGCTGAGGGATGGTTAAGGCAAAATCGAAGCCACCCAGGGCATTGACGTCTGCCTGCCCACTGACTAGGCTGTTGCCCTGTGCATCCGTCAGTGTGTAGGCTACGCGAGAGACACCGCTGCCCACCAGGCTGACATCTCCGGTTTGGCGGCCGCCGATCTGACGCAGCCAGCCCTTGATGTGGACTTCCTCGCCCGGGCGGTACATTTTACGGTCATCGAAGACGAACCAGCGTAACCAATCGCGCGGAGTATCAGAATCCCAACCGGTATCACCCCAGGCATACGGCGAATAGGGCAGCAGGGCGGTATCTGCGCCCAGCGTAGCCGTCAGGGACATGGCGCCAGATGGGATGGCAAAACGCACTGTGCCATTCGCTCCGGTTGTGACCACGCTGCCGCTGGGATTGGGCTGGATCTTGACGCCTGCCAGTGGGGTACCATCGCGCAGGTCGTTGGCCCACACCAGCATATCCGAGTAATCGGTGTAAGCGTCCAGCCCAATGCGGGTAACCTGCACCCAGGTATGCAGCGTCTGGGAATAGCGCTGCCATTTGTCATTTTCACTCTCGAACATGCCCGCGGGCGGCTGTACCACCACCACGAAATGACCAAAACCATTTTTCAGGTAGGGCGCCAGTTCAATGTTGACCTCTGACAGCGTGTCATCCGGTAAATTGAGCGGCATGACCTCATGGAAGACCTGCTGTCCGGGCAGCTGGACAGCGACATCGGTACGCTGCCAGTCACGCAGATAGGCTTTGAAAGCTTCCCAATCGCCGGGCTCGACAGAATAAATACTCACATCGATTCTGGCGTAATTGATGGCATACATCGAATAAGCCGGCTCTTTGACAGCCGGGTCGAGCGTCACAAACGGCTGGTCGGTGGCAAAAAGGCGTGGTTCCGCCTTACCAACCTTGAAAGTCAGGTCAACGTCCTTGCCAAGCGTTTGACCGAACACATCCTTCAACCCACCCGCCAGCGTCACGGTGTAGGTGGTCTGCCCGCGAGTTTCGCCGCTGATATTGATGGTATCGCCATATACGTTGACGACCATGCCGGGGATCTCCGGCGTAACGCGCAGCATCTGTTGGGTGAAGGCTGCGCTATCCAAGGGGTTATTGAAGCGGATATAAAACGGCGCTAACGGCGTACATAGATTATCCCGCCAGTAACAGCCGTATTCCAACACCTTCAACGGCGCATAGGTGGAGAAACTAAAAGATTGTGTCTCGGTGGTGACCAGCGGACCCTCGGCTGAGGGAGTTCCCGGACCGACCGTGACGGATATGGATGTGTCTGGGGCGAGAGGCGCAACGGCACGGAAGACCAGCCAGCGTCCTTCCTGCGACTCTTCTACGAATGATTTGAGATCTTCGTCCTGTTCGAATTCCGCATCCGTAGCCAGGCGCAGCTCGAGACGCTCATTCCCGGCGTACAGTTGAATGGTAGTGAGCACCGCAGCTGGGTCGATGCGCTGATCGAAGCCCATGAAAATCAAAGGTTCCAAAGGCTGCGGCAAATTCTGCGGGAACATGCTGATGACTTTGGCGGGGGGCGTGCTGAACGACCAGCTGACCGCCTCCGCCAGCGCCCCACCGCTGACTGATTTGGTACCAGCCGGGATGGTGACCGTATAGGCGGTAGCCTTGGGCAGCCGGTCGATCAGGTCTGAATCATATTCAAAGGTAAGAGTCTTGGTACCCAGCCAACGCCAGGTACCCGGTAGCGGCGGATCGATCGTCACCGCAACAGCCTCGTCTGCCAGGTCAGTCAGTGTACCCAGCGGCACCATGGCTTGACTGAAGGTGATCGAGACGAAGGGTGCCAGCGGAATCTCTCCCTCGGGCGCAAAGCGCAGGACCTGCAGCGGTTCAGAGGAAGCTATCTCTGGGGTCGGAACGACGTCAAAGAAGGGGAACTGCTGTTGGATGGTGGTGCCCGGGCGCGGCGGCGGCAGCAATTCCACCGGGAATTTGAATTCTGTCTGATCGGAGGACGAAACGGGCAGGTTGGGCAGGCGTTCAAAAATCCCCGCGATTTCCTCGTCTGTCAGCGGCTCGCCCGTGACAACCGGCAGCGGCACGGGGGTCGCCTGCTGCGCCTGCCCGGCACTCAAGCCAACTATCAGGTTGTAGTCCTTCCCGGTTGAGGATTCGCCGGCAGGTCCATTTTCTGAGTTAATGGTATACGGCATGGGCGTGGACTCTCCTATGTCCGGTACTTTGGGCGCAGCGATTTTATAAACGATGAAAATCCCGGCGGCAAGAACGACGATCAACGCCAAAAGGCGCTTAAAGCTGAATAACGGAGTACGGTCAGCGGTCATGGGCGAGTCCCTCCGAAGCATAGACGCTGCAGCACGATGGGGGGTTCCTTGTTATAAGGGAGTGTTTGAAGGTCAAGTTAGATTATAAGCAAAAGGTTGCGCTTTATTTCACAATTGGGTATATACTAGTATGGACATGATCAAAATGTGCATTAATACCGATAAATGTTGTGAATGCGGATCTTGCGCCCATTTCTGCGAGCAGCACGGGATCGATTTTGATTTTACTGCACGGGTGTACAAAATCGACCAGGAGCGCTGCATCGATTGCAGAACCTGTAAAGACTACTGCCCGATCGATGGGGCACTCTTCGAGATCAAAGTAGTTCCGGTCCAGGCGAGTTTTTAGGGGGTAAGGCTTTGGCTTTGGTCCTTTCTCTGATGGAGAGAGAAGGGACGGGTTTTTGATATGTCTCCGGCAACTCAGCCAGGATGCGATTAATATTCCTTTATTTTCCTGAGATCGATAAATCCTTTTTCCACATC
>DATMXL010000079.1:0-26054 GCA_035561555.1 Bellilinea sp. | reverse complement strand
TATTATGTAGTGGTCAAGGATGCCATCCCGGCAGGTGCCGAGGTGATCAATTTGAAATTGAACACGGCTCCCCTGGTTCAGGAGGGGTCATCTGACCTACCGGTGGATGCGCTTGACCCGTTCGCCGACGGTTGGGGCTGGTGGTGGTTTGACGATCCTGCCATCAGTGATGACAGCATCCAATGGATCGCCAGTTATCTGCCGGCAGGCACCTACACCTTGACCTATAAATTACAGCCGCTATTGGCTGGTGAATTCCGGGTACTGCCAGCCCGCGCTTACACCTATTACTTCCCCGAGGTCGAAGGCCGTTCGGCAGGGATGATCTTCACGATCGAAGAATGATTCGTCGGTTGCGGGAGGGCATGGAAGCCCTCCCCTACGGTTTGGTCGATGGTTTCCGCTCTTAGGGGACGGGTTCCGCGAAATTTGCGCCCCCGAGCGTAGCGAGTGGGGCACCCCGTCCCGACGCGTTTGGTTCACTTGCTACGGGAGGGCATCCTAGCCTTCACCTACGGTTTGGTCGGTGATTTCCGCTTTGTAGGGGACGGGTTCCATCCCGTCCCGCAAGGGGACGCAAAAACCGCTAAGCCCACTCTGCGGTTGGCAAATGGGGTCGCGTAGGGGACGGGTTCCATCCCGTCCCACCGGTTTTGGTCCAAATGCTGCGGGAGGGCCAGGAGACCCCCCACCTACATGATCACCCAGACGCGGAAATTTCTGCCAACCGCTTTTCCAGTCGTTCCAATTCGGCATGCAAAGACTGCACATCTGTTGCGCTGGCAGGGGAAGCGGTATCCAAAATCTCTGGATCGAGCAATTTTGCCAGAATCTCCTCGGCATCTGTTGCGCATAACCGTTCAAGGTTGACCAAAGTAGCGACCCGTCGCCGGAGTTCAACCTCAAACTCGCTGCCAGGATCTGGCTTTTGGTTCACCCAGCCGCGGAATCCACTGTTGACCAGCCGGGTCAGCAGCGCCAGCGGGGGAAAATTGCTGGACCGTTTCTGTTCGTCGAACAACACCTGTACCAGCGTGGTGGTGGTCAAATCGGCGCCGGTGGCGTAATCCACTACCTGCACCTCCTCGCCGCTGCGCACCAGTTGACCAATTTCCTCCAGCGTGGTATAGCGCCGTGCAACCACATCGTACAGCTTGCGGTTGGTGTAGCGTTTGATGGTTGGCATTCGGCCAGGTTTACTAAGACGATTTTTGTTTCTTGGTTAAATCGTCGATCTTGCGATTCAGTTCAGCGATTTTGGCAGTCAGCGCTTCCACGTCTGCTTTGGTGGCGGCGGGCGGGTGAACCGCTTCAGCCGGGGTACGCCATTCGCGCATCATCTTCTCGCGGCGATCCATAATCTCGCGTGACAGCTGCCGCGCATCCATTTCAGCAATTTCGCCGCGCTCGACCATGCGGTTCACAAAGTTTTCGACCTCCTCCTGAGCCAATACCGCAGCGCCGATTCCGGCTAATAGTATCTTGCGCGAGAGTTGGAAAAAGGTTGAATACGGGCTTTTTTCGGCTGTTTCGTTAATTTTTGGATTTTCGGACATAGAAACCTCCAGATTTAGTGGAAATCACACTTGTTGACCCTATCATAACGCGCTGCGTTATTTTTTACAAGTCCCGTCATAAATTATCCTGCTTTTGTAATCAAAACTCATGATAGTTAGTCCTATTTATCAGGAAACCTATCATGTGAAAATTTGCACAAGCAGCGCTAAGATTAAGGTGGTTGTAATGGTGTCCCCGTCTAATTTAGAGGACACCCGGCCATTCCAACCCTTATTGGTAGGTGGACTGAATACCGGTTGAACAGATGATCTTAAATCCTCATTGGAGGTGAAAGCATGCTTCATGTTCTGATCGCGGCGGCAACGCTGGTATCTGCGCTCCAGGCAGTCCGGGCAGCGCGCTTATTGGTTTCGGCGCTTTGGCTGGCTGGCACCAGTGCGCTGGTTGCGTTGGAGATGTACCTTTTGGGAGCGCCTGAAATTGCCGTCATTGAACTGAGTGTGGGTGCCGGGCTGGTGACGGTGCTGTTTGTCTTCGCCATCAACCTCACCGGCGAGGAAAACCTGGACGCCAAACGCATGATGCCGAAATCGCTGGCCTGGGGGCTGCTTTTTATCGCTGCTGGGCTGCTGCTGTATTTCATCCTGCCAGAAATCAATCAAGTTACAGCTGGGCAGGTCTTTGGCAGTTTCCCGGAAATATTCTGGGCGGACCGCCAGCTGGATACGCTGCTGCAAATTTTGATGATTTTTACCGGAGTTTTGGGTGTACTTAGTCTGCTCTCCGAACAGGATTCCCATCGGCCGCTATCCAATAAGGAGCATGGAAAATGACCGTTTCCCTCCCCACCGTCGTCGTCATCATCGTTCTCGGGCTGATAGGTATCGGTATCTATGCCTTGTTGACCACCCGCCACTTGATTAAAGTGATCGTGGCTCTGCAGCTGCTGGTCAAAGGCGCTATGCTCGGATTGGTTCTGGCAGGCCACTTGACTGGTCAGCAGGACCTGGGCCAAAGCCTGGCCATCACGGTCATTATTGCCGATACCATCGTTGCGGTAATCGGTATGGCGCTGGCGGTTCAAGTACGCCGCGTGATTGGCACCCTTGATCTGCGTTCGCTGACCTCTTTGAGGAGATGACCTGTGGCTGAAACCTTGATCCTGTTGACCATTGGTCTTCCCTGGCTGGGGGCGCTCCTCACCTGGGCTGCCGGCGACACACACCCGTGGCTGCAGCACACCTTGGCGGTGATCTTTTCGGTCGCATCAGGCATTGCTGCTCTTTTATTAATCCCGTTCGGTAAAAACCAGGTTCTGGTAACCCTTCCTGTCGGCGGCGCGTTTGGAGATTTCACCTTCTCGCCTGACGGTCTGGGTGTGTTTTTAGTCGCGGTCGCCACCGTAATTGGCTCGCTGGCGGTGATTTTCTCAGTCGATTACATGCGCGGTGAAGCGCAACTTGGCCGCTATTACGCCTTCGTCCTGTTTTTCATCGGCGCCATGGTCGGCCTGGTGTTGACCACCAACCTGCTGCTGATGTTCGTTTTCTGGGAAATCACGGCGCTGACCTCCTATGCCTTGATCTCGTTCCACAACGATGATCCCAAAGCGGTGGCTGGCGGCATCAAAGCGCTCATCATCACCCAGTTCGGCGGTCTGGGGCTGCTGATCGGGGCGCTGGTACTGTTCAGTCACACTGGCAGTTATGATATTTTGACTTTTATCAACAATCCGGCGGTTCTGCCGGCGGGTGCCCTGGCCTGGATGGCTTTTGGCTGTCTGGCAGCTGCCGCCGCCAAATCGGCGCAGTTTCCGTTCCAAACCTGGCTGCCGGATGCCATGGAAGCTCCCACACCCATCAGTGCGCTGATCCACGCTGCCACCATGGTTAATGCCGGCGTTTACTTACTGGCGCGTTTCTTCCCAGCCTTTGAGGGAGTTCCAGGTTGGCGCGAGGCTGTCATGGCGATCGGCTTGCTTTCCGCTCTAATGGCAGCGCTCATGGCAATGGTCGCCACGGATCTTAAGCGGGTGCTGGCTTACTCGACAGTCAGTCAGTTGGGCTACATGGTGTACGCTGTGGGGGCTGGCGGGGTGTTTGCCTCTCAGTTCCACCTGCTCAGTCACTCCGTATTCAAGGCGTTGCTGTTTTTAAGTGCTGGCGCAATCATCCATGCCGTCGGCACCCGGGACATGCGTGATATGGGTGGGCTGGGCCGTAAAATGCCGTTCGTTCGGCTGGTGTTCATCATCGGCGCGTTGGCTTTAGCCGGGCTGCCAATCTTGAACGGCTTCTGGAGCAAGGAATTGATCCTGGAAGCCGGGCTGGAACATGGCAATCCGTTGTGGATGCTCATCATCATGCTGATCGTCTCCGGTTTAACCGCCTTTTATACCTTCCGCATGGTATGGCTGGTGTTTTACGGTCAACCGCGGACAGAGCTGCATGCACACGACGCTGGCTCTGCCATGAAGGTGGCTCTGGCGCCTTTGGCGCTGGGCACCGTCACCACCTGGCTGCTGGCAGGATCGTTTTCCCGTCTGCTCTCGGAAAGTCTGCCGGCACACGAAATGGAAACTTATTCCACTGCCTATATCCTGCTGGAAGTGCTCACCGCTCCCGTGACACTGCTGGCGCTGCTGGTCATCGGGCTGGGGCTGTTGGCCTGGTGGCAGCGTGAGTGGCTGGCAGGGGCAGGTAAAGCACTGGCGGGACTTAAAAATCTGGCATCGAGTAGTTTCGGTTTTGAAGGCATCAACCGCGGGGTGGTACTGGGAACTCAGCTCTCAGCTGAAAAATTGCGCGATACTCAAACTGGCGCACTCAACTGGAACGTCGCCTATCTGCTCATCGCTTTAATACTGGTTTTGGCCGTTCTGGCGCTGGGAGTCGGGTAATCATGGAAGCGAACACTGCATTTATCCTGGCGGTTAGCTTGCCGCTGCTTGTCAGTCCGATCATTTACCTGGTCGGGCGCCTGGCCGAGCGTAACAATCCAAAAATTGACCTGGCGCGCTGGCTGGCATTAATCACCCTGTTGGCTGACGGTTATTTCCTTTATATCGCCGGGCAAGCCTTTATTACCACCCGGCATGACCTGTTGGCGACCGTTGGGACGATCAGCCTGCGCCTGGACGGTATAAGCTTGCTGTTGGCAACTGTTGTTCTGGTCCTCGGCACACTGGTGACGCTATTCTCCGGTCCGGCTGTGAGGCATGAGAGCGGGCGCGAAATGTATTTCGCTCTGCTAACCGCCATGATCGGCACCATGATCGGGTTGGGCGCTGCCGACGACCTATTCAATCTGTGGGTATGGTTCGAGTGTATGGCCTTGTGCTCCTACATGCTGGTAGCTTTCCACCACCATGAGGCGCCCGCACTCGAAGCTGGCGTCAAATATCTGGTGCAGTCAGCGCTCGGCACGGTGCTGGTCTTGCTTGGCATCGGGTTGGTGTTTGCCAGCACCGGCTCGCTTGACCTGGATGAAATTCGTATGGTTGCTCAACCTTCGACCATGCTGCTGGGAGCCGGAGCTTTATTTGTCATCGGTTTTGGCGTCAAAAGCGCGTTGGTACCGCTGCACACCTGGCTGCCAGACGCGCACTCGCAGGCCCCCAGCGGCATCAGCGCCATGCTCTCCGGCGTTGTCATTGAAGCCGGCCTGGTAGCGATGCTGCGGTCGCTGGGTGCGCTGCATCTGGTCACTGTTTCCTGGGGAGCGCTGCTGCTCGGTTTTGCCGCCATCAATATGTTGGTTGGCAACCTGATGGCACTGCGCCAGACCCAGGTCAAACGTTTGCTGGCCTACTCGAGCCTCAGTCACATGGGCTACATTCTATTGGGGGTGGGAGCCGGCGCGCTCATGGGCGAGCAATATGCCGCCGCCGGTGGATTTTTCCACATTTTAACGCATGCCATGATGAAAGGGTCCGCCTTTTTAGCCGCCGGTGCGTTCCTCTATTGCCTGCATCAGACTAATGGCAATCATGATCCGCTGGTGGTGGATGATTTGAACGGCGCCAGCCGCAAATACCCACTGGCAGCTTTTGCTTTCAGTGTGGCTGTGCTCGGTCTGGGTGGGCTACCGCCGCTGGCTGGATTTATGTCGAAATGGCAGATTTTCGTTGGCGGCTTCCAGACCGGCAATGGTTGGATTATGGCGTTGGTGGTATTTGCCGGGTTGAACAGCGTTCTCTCGCTGGGATATTACGCGCCGCTGGTCAACCGTTTGTACCGGAACCAGCCGTCCGAAATCGTCGAACGCGGTCAGCCTATTCCTGGTCTGATGGCGCTGCCTTTGATGGTTCTAACTCTGGGCGTGGTGGTTCTTGGCTTTTGGCCGACCCTGGCGAATTGGATCACCAATCCGGCTGCCCAGAGCTTATTAATGTTGTTTGGCGGTTGATGGAGGTACCCCTATGGAATTCTTACTCACCCCTCCGCTCGCATTTCTGATCTACATACCATTGGTATTTGTTCTGGCCTGGTTTGGAAAGTCCCTGGCGGGACCGTCCAAAACCTCGGACGTCAAAGAAAGCCCGTATTCTGGCGGTGAGGAAGCCTCGACCGAGAACGCTTCCCCGGGTTACCGCCCATTTTTCCTGATTGCTTTATTCTTCGCCATTTTGCACCTTGGCACCCTGGTTGTAGGTCTGGGTGACTTGACCCCTGGCACGCTGCCATACCTGGTTGGGTTGGTGCTGGCGTTAGTCATCTTACTGTTAGGTTAGTGGAGACGATATGGCCATGCAAACACTCGATTCTTCCTGGCAGGCGGTACTCGCCAAAGTTAAAAACTGGGCGCGTATCAATTCTCCCTGGGCAATCCATTTCAACAGCGGCTCATGCAACGGCTGCGACATTCAGATTCTGGCTACACTTACCCCGCGCTATGATGTGGAACGCTTCGGCATCAAGCTGCAGGGCAGCCCGCGGCACGCGGACGTGCTGATGTGTACCGGTCCGGTCACCATGCAAGCGCGCGATGCACTGTTGCGCACCTACGAACAGATGCCTGACCCAAAATTCGTCATCGCCGTAGGCTCTTGCGGGCTCTCCGGTGGGGTCTTCCACGGCTGTTATAACATCGTCGGCGGGATTAACGAATTGCTTCCGGTGGATGTTTTTGTACCAGGCTGCCCGCCGCGCCCGGAAGGCATCATTTACGGCGTAGCAGTCTTGCTGGAAGCACTCAAGAGCGGCAAACGTCCTGAGCCGATCCAATGGAGCGGTGCAGGGTTGGACGGGGTATTGCATACTGGTAGTAAATTGGAGGATCATCATGGCTAGTACCATTGGGGCACTCGGCGCGGTGGAAGCGGTCCTTGAGCCGCTGGCGGTGTCCTTCAACCGCCCGCAGCCTGAGCGTCTGGACGCGGTTATTCGCCCGGACGACTTGTTGACAGCAGTCCGGACCATGGTCAACGAATCCTGGGGTTTCTTGAGCGCCATTATCGGGCTCGACCATCCGGCGCCAGCGCCGGTTGAAGGACAGCCTGAGGTTGAGGGTTCAATCGAGGTCTTGTACACATTTTGCAAAGGCGCAGCCATCGCGATCCTTCGCACCACGCTGCCGTATTCGCAGGCAGTCCTGCCAACCATCTCAGGCTTGCTGCCCGCTGCCATGCTCTACGAGTGGGAGCTGCGTGAAATGTTCGGCGTGGAGGTGATCGGCCTGCCGGTCACCGGGCATCTGATTTTGGCCGACGACTGGCCGGATGGGGTCTTCCCGCTGCGTAAAGCGTTTGTTGGATTCAACAAAAAGGAACAAAGCCAATGAGCGCCGACATCAATAAATTTGTCATTCCCATCGGTCCGCAGCACCCGGCCTTGAAAGAACCCGCCAATTTTGAGTTCTGGGTGGATGGCGAAATTGTCACGGGCGCATCGGTCCGCCTGGGTTATGTCCACCGCGGCATCGAAAAAGGCGCTGAAGCCCGCACCTGGGTGCAAAATTTATATCTGATGGAACGCATCTGCGGCATTTGCTCGCACGTGCATGCTACCGCCTATACCCTGGGCGTCGAGAAACTGGCGGGGGTGCAGGTTTCACCGCGCGCCAACGCCATCCGTCAGATCATGGGCGAGTTGGAGCGAATTCACAGCCACATGTTGTGGCTGGGTGTGGCAGCCCATGAAGGCGGCTTTGACTCGCTCTTTATGTACTCCTGGCGTGACCGCGAAACGGTGATGGACTTGCTGGAGAAAATTTCCGGCAACAAAGTGCATTATTCGGCCAACCTGCTGGGCGGTGTCAAATTTGACATTACGCCTGAGTTGGCTGCGGAAATTCACAAAGGCCTCGAGTTTCTGGATGAGCGCAACCGCTTCTACCTGAAAGTCGTTAACCAGGATGAGACCTTCATTGGGCGCACCCGCGGCATTGGCACCATGAATGCTGAAAGGGCAAATTTCCTGGGCGCCATCGGTCCCACAGCCCGGGCTTCCGGTATTGCGCACGATATTCGGGTGGATGCGCCCTATCTCAACTACAGCGAATTTCCCATCAAAGTGCAGACCCACACCAGCGGCGACCTGCACGGTCGTTTCATCGTCCGAATTAATGAAACCTTCGAGTCGATACGCGTCATCCGCGAAATACTCGATCATATGCCGCCCGGTGAACTGACGGTTCGTATGCCGCGGCGTATACCGGCCGGTGAAGCCGTCAGCCGGGTGGAGGCGCCCCGCGGGGAACTGCTGTATTTTGTCGCCAGTAATGGCACAGACAAGCCCGAACGCGTCAAAGTGCGCACTCCCAGCCTGTGTAACTGGTCGACTGTGTTGTCGCTGGCGATCGGACTCAGGCTGGCGGACATGCCCATGCTGCTGACCGGAATCGACCCCTGTTTCTCCTGCAATGACCGCAGCGTCAGCGTCAAACGCGGCACCCAGGACCCCTCGGTGTGGTCATGGGAAAAATTGCGCCAATACGGGATTGAATATTACCGATGAACCTCTCCCTACATCCCATTCTCGTTCTGCTGATATTCCCCGGAGGCCTGTTCCTGCTGGCCAGCGGTTTGGTCTACCAGTGGGCTGACCGCAAGCTGATCGCCCGCTTCCAAAACCGGGTCGGTCCGCGCTTCATTCAACCGCTGGCGGACACTGTTAAATTACTCGCCAAGGAAGAAATTATACCGGCTGGCGTGCACAAAGGCCTGTTTATCGTCCTGCCGGTGATTGCCCTGGCAGCGGCTTTGACCGCCGGTCTGAACGTGCCGCTGTTTGGCTTTCAACCAGCAGCCAGCTTCCGCGGCGACCTGATTATTGCACTCTATGCTCTCTCAGTGCTCACGCTGACCATGGGACTGGCTGGCGCCAACACCGTCAGCAGTTTCTCGCTGATCGGTGCTACACGTACCCTGACCCAGTTGTTTTCCTACGAAGCTCCGTTCCTGCTGGCGTTGCTCGGTCCGGCGATCGCGGCGGGGACCTGGCAGATTAGCAAAATCAACGATTATGCTGGTCAAAATATTTGGCTAATGCTCGCCCAACCGATTGGATTTGTTGTTTCGCTGATCGGCCTGATGGGTAAGCTTGAACTGCCACCATTTGACGCACCGGAAGCTGAAACTGAGATTGTGGCCGGCGCCATGACCGAGTATTCCGGGCGCGGTTATGCCCTGTTTCGCCTGGGCAAGGATGTTGAACTGGTCATCGGCCTGACGCTGGTCGCCACCTTCTACCTGGGCGGGTTGGCCAACCCGCTGCAGTTTGTCATCAAAACTATGGCGTTGTTATTGGTTTTGGCACTGCTCCAGACCGCTTTTGCCCGCTTGCGCATTGACCAGACGGTCGGATTGTGGTGGCGGGCTGGTGCACTATTGGCGGTCGTGCAGCTGATTGCCATCATAGTGGGTCGGTATCTCACAACGGTATTCTAAGGAGGGCACTGTGCCAATCGGAACCATGATGAGCGACTTAGTGCGCTCGCTGTTTAAGAAACCAGCCACCGAGCTGTATCCGTATGTCAAAAAGCCAGCGCCAGCGCGGCTGCGCGGTAAGTTGACCTGGAACCCGGAAAATTGCAGCGGTTGCCAGTTATGCATCAAAGACTGCCCCTCAAATGCCATTGACCTTGTCACGGTGGACAAGGCTACCAAGCAATTCGTTATGCGCTACCATGTCGACCACTGCATCTACTGCGCACAGTGCGTCGTTAGCTGCCGCTTTGGCTGCCTGGCTTTGTCGAATGAGGACTGGGAGCTGGCGATTGGCAACAAGGAACCGCTGGGGATTTTTTATGGGAAGGAAGAAAATATTGCCCGCGTCCTGGAGCAGCTCGCTCAGGCAGGTGCTGAGCAGCCTGCCGTCCCCGAAGAATAGTGGATTAACGCCGTCCGAAGCCCAGCCGCGGGTGGCATTTGTTGGCATTGGCAACGAATTCAATGGCGATGACTGCGTTGGTCCGTTGGTGGCCCGCAGGCTGATTGCACGCCTCGGATCAAGGGATAATATTCTGATTCTGGACGCCGGCACCGCGCCGGAAAACGTCACCGGCAGCCTGCGCAGCTTTCAGCCGCAGCTGGTGGTGCTGGTCGATGCGGTGGACTTGGGTGAGCCAGTCGGTGAGGTCCAATGGCTGGCCTGGGACGCGATCGAGGGCATGGATGCCTTCACCCACGGCTTGCCGCCGGCGGTTTTTGGCAACTTCCTGCGCCAGGAGTTGGACTGCCAGGTTTTCTTAATCGGCATTCAGCCGGCATCGTTGATTTTTGACCATCCCCCGCACCCGGCGGTAAAAGCCAGTATCAATCAGGTGGTAAGGGGAATCATTCGAGTTCTCTTGTAGGGTGCGTTCCGTACTTGAACGCACCTGCCGGTGTCTGGAATGTACCCTTCATCGGCTATGGTGCGTGCACAAGCGACACGCACCCTACTACTACAACGACAACCCAGATTGCCGCGGTCGCTGCGGAAAAGCATTCTCCGCTCCCTCGGTCACAGACCGCCCTGTGGGCGCAATGACAAAACCGGTGGCTTTGGTAGGGTGCATCCCGTTTTTGGATGCACCGTTTGGTCCGTTTCCCCATGTTACAATCAATAAACTTTTTGGGGAATGGACATAACAGGCATGGAAAGAACGGTTCCAAGCACTGCCTCTGACGAAATCGCCCTCTATCTACGAACCATCTATTCTCTGCTGCGTACCACGGCCGAATTTCAAATTTCCGCGCTGGAAGAAACGCACGCAGCTACCAACTCTTCGCTGCACCTGAACGCGCGTTTAGGCACGCCAGACACCTCCGCTTTCATTTACAGCTTGCTGCGTCTGCCAGATTGCATGCCGGACGTCCGGTCTGTGATTTTGGGGCAGTCGGCTGTGGTGTTTCACCAGAACGGTTACCCGAAAATTGAAACCTGGCAGCCAGTTTCTGCGCGAGCGCGCCGGCGCCGCTGCTTTTTTAACCGCAAGGATACCCTGGCTTGTTACATTGGCAGCCGTTCCGACCTGGACGACATCATCCCCTCGCTGGTCGCTTATCAGATCGAATGGAATAAACTCCACCTCTTGCTGCAGCGCTGGCCGGCAACGCTCACCTGGCGCGCGGTCGAGAAAGACCCGGCTGCCTTTCAATTGTTATCGGAGCTGCTCGAGATCAGCGTGGAGGATCTGGAGCGACTGCGCACCATCTGGGGACGCGAATTCAGCGCCACGCTGCAGCGGATTGCTCATAAACGCTGCCGTATTGGTGTGCGCCTTTTAAGCGGCTCGCTCTCCGATTACCGCCTGGCGACTCGGGCCTGGTGGGACAACATCGAACGGGTCTGCCCCGAGCTGAACGATCGCCCGGTGTATTTCATCTCAAGCAACACACACAGCCTGCCCAATCTGTTGACGGGTTTCGCCCTGAGGCACCAGGAGGAACTGCAGCACTTTCTCAACCGCAAAGACAACGGCGTTTTGAAGGCCGAGTGGGAGAGCATCACTTCCGGTCAGGTGCCATCCAGCCTGGAAAATTTCTGGTATTACATCCTGAAAAAGTACCAGCAAACCCCTGAGGGGCGGCATTTGGTCAGCGGACAGAGTGCGGCTGAAATCGATGCTGGTATTGTGCGCGTTCCCAGCGAGCATTACTTCGATGTCGAAGCCCAGCGGGTGGAATTGAAAAAGCTCAAGCCGGACTGGCTGGATCCGCGCCTCAACGATGAGGATCACAGCTGGCTGTCCCAATCCGATGCCCTGATTCTGAACATTGACTATCCGCTGGGATTAGGCGCCTATAACCTGCTGGTGAAAATCGCGGAGCACGCCCAACCCATTCTGGGGGTGTATATTATGGGCAAGGCTGCCACGCTCAACGGCCGGCAGGGGGACGTGATGATCCCCAACGTCGTGCAGGACGAGCATTCACAGAACACCTACCTGTTCCAAAATTGCTTTGTTGCCAGCGCCGTGTCGCCTTACCTGCAGTTTGGTACCGTGCTAGACAATCAAAAGGCCGTCAGCGCCTACGGCACCTTCCTGCAAAACGCCCGCATCATGGACGTAATCTATCGCGAGGGGTACACCGACATCGAAATGGAAGCCGGTCCTTATCTTTCAGCCGTGTTCGAAATGGCGCGGCCCAAACGTCACCCGGTCAATGAGATCGTCAACCTGTATAACCTGACCTTTGATCTGGGCATCCTGCATTACGCTTCCGATACCCCGCTGGGAAAAGGGAAAAACCTGGGCGCCGGCACGCTTTCCTACTTCGGCATGGATTCCACCTATGCCGCCAACACCGCCATCTTACGCCGGATCTTTATGCTGGAAAAAGCGCGTCTGAAGGAGAAGGGTGCATGAATAAGCAGCAGGTGATCGATAAAGTTGAAAAAGCCTGGATGGATTTTCATCAATCCTATGCTGGATTGTCGCCGGAACTGATGATTCAACCGGGTGTTGACGGTCTATGGATGGTGCGCGATTTGTTGGCGCACGTCAGCTGGTGGGAGGACGAGTTACTCATACATCTGCCGGAAATCTTGCAGGGCATTCGACCGCAGCGTTATTCGGTGCTCTACGGCGGGATCGACGCCTTTAATGCTCTGATGACCGAGAAATGGGCGCCGTTAACACTGACGGAGGTACAAAGGAAGATGCAAGAGACCCACGCCAAAGTGATCGAATACCTGCAGAGCACCCCGGAAGAGGCCTTCTCATCCGGCTCGCGCTTCCGCCGCCGCATCCTGCTGGATACCTACGGGCATTATCCGTACCATGCCAAATCCATCCGGGATTGGCGGGCAAAAACTGGCTGAGATGGAGTTTTTCCGCTACAGCGCCAGCGAAATTGACTATTTGAAGCAGCAGGATGATCATCTGGCGCAGGCTATCGAACGCATTGGCTGGATCGAACGCCCGGTCATTTCTGACCTGTTCACAGCGCTGGTTTCCAGCATCGTTCATCAGCAAATCTCCAATAAAGCCGCTGCCACCGTTTGGAGTCGGGTGTTGCAGCGCGTTGTCAGCATCACACCTCAAGCCGTGATGGCGGTGCCGGTTGAGGAAATTCAACAGTTGGGTATGTCCATGCGCAAGGCGGGTTACATTACAAGCATCGCCGATGCGGTGGCTCGCGGAGAATTGGACCTGAATGAATTGCACGCGCTGCCGGACGTCGAGGTTATTGAGAGGCTGTCAGCTCAGCCCGGCATTGGCGTGTGGACCGCCGAAATGCTGATGATCTTTTGCATGCAGCGTCCGGATGTGGTCAGCTGGCATGATTTGGCCATTCGCCGCGGCATGATGAATTTATACGGTCTGAATGAGTTGAAACGCCCGCAGTTTGATGCCTACCGCCAGCGCTATTCCCCGTATGGTTCGGTGGCGTCGCTGTATCTGTGGCAGATTTCGAAAGAGTAGGATACGTAGGTTAGGTTCAGCCACAACCATCACCCTTCTAGGGTGAAAATGTTGGAAAAAAACTCAAACGTAGAATTTCGGTTTTAGATAATCAGTAGGAGAAAAAAAATGGCAACTTTCCGATACTTAGTGAATGATGTAGATACGTCGATTGCGTTTTACACAAGGTTTCTTGATTTTAACCTTATCGAGCAAATGGGGACTGCGTTTGCAATTGTTGCTAAAGACGATTTGAATTTATGGCTCAGTAGTCCTCAAACTTCTGCGGCACGCCCTATGCCCGATGGGCGGAAACCCGAGGCAGGGGGATGGAATCGGTTTGTAATTGAAGTTGATGATATCGAGGCGCTTGTCGCCTCAATGAAGAGTGCGGGCGTTTCGTTTCGTAACAATATTATCACTGGACCTGGCGGCAAACAAATTTTAGCGGAAGACCCTTCTGGCAATCCAATTGAGATATTTCAATCCGCTTAGACAGTTTGAAGTGACCCGTTACTTTTCATAGCCTGAACGCCGCCAAACACCATGCGCAATGATTGTTGAGTTTATCGAGATATGGTGTGTAGAATCAATAATGTCGGATTTCGGGGCATTTGCTTCATTTGCTTGGAACAGCCTGGTGTTGCCCCTCAATCCGACCTACTATGTTTACCATCACTCCATTCTGGACGTAAGCACCATTCCACACAGCACCACCGTGGCTGCCAATAATAATTTGTAGGTTGGGTTGAGGGGCGGGAAAAAAATTTTTGTTCCGATTATATTTGCAGCCCCGGTCACAGACCGCCCTGTGGGCGAAACCCAACATGAATCAATAATGTCGGATTGAGGGGCAATTGCTTTATTTGCTTGGAACAGTCTGGAGTTGCCCCTCAATCCGACCTACTATGTTTACCACCACCCCATTCTGGACGTAAGCACCAAACCCCACAGCACTACTGTCGCAGCCAGGCACACCCAGGCGACGATCGCTTGAGCCTTGCCCATTTTCAACAATCGCAGCGACAGGATCGAATCGCCGTTTTCTGTTCTCGTCTGGATTTTCAATGCCGGTATGACAAATGCCAGCAGCGCTAAAAATGGGACGAAAAACATGGCAGCACCAAAAATGCTGTTGGCCGTGCTGGAATAATCTTCGCCAAGCAGCCATTTATTCGGATCAGCCAACGGCAGCAGCAGAAACCATTTGCCAATGAACCAGGCCCACACGACAGCCCAGGCTGCCAGTAGCGCCAGTGATATTTTCTGAAAAATTGAAGCAACCTTCATCGTACTCCTCCATTGCGAAACATATTCAAAAAAGATGGAAGAAAGCATATCCGCAATCAGACTTGCGGCGGGTAATATTTGCTGCCAATGCGACCGGGGGACAGGCTCCGAATCCAGCCAGTCTTGAAAAGTTGTCAGCATTTCCTGCTCGTACCGCTGCCGAAAGGCCGGCGGATAGCATCTCAGCAACCTGCGATACAACAGCATGACCATTTGTCGGGTGTCGGAAGCCGCTGCCCTCATATCATCGCCTCACAACCGAAGCGGGATGAATTTGCAGAGCCCGCGCGCGCTGCAGCAGCGCGTCCATGCGCGCCAGGTCGGCTTGCAGGGTGATTCGCCCGCGGTCGGTCAGCCGGTAATAGCGTCGGCGTTGATCATCGAGTTCCGGGTCCGGCCGTTCTTCCGCTTCGGCGATCAGGTCGTCCGCCAGCATGCGTTTGATTGATCCGTACAGCGTACCGGGGCCGATCTGGAAATCGCCGCGGGAGTTGGCCTTCACCGCCTGCATAATGCGGTAGCCGTGTTTTTCGCCGTCCGCCAGCGCCAGCAGGATGTGGAACACGGCTGGTGTGAGGGGTTGGGATTCTTGAGGTTTCATACTCTATATCCGTTGAAACTATAATTGTTACGGATATAGTACGGCGAATTTGTAAAATTGTCAATATGGAAGAATCTATTCTCGCCTTTTATTCTTCCAGCGCGATCACCGCCACACAGCACGGCGGCAGGTCGAGCGTAAAGCGCGATTTCTTGCCAATTTGGCGCAAATCCACTTCTTTAGCTTTGACATTTTCCGGATTGGCAAAGCTGTTCTCCGCCAATGGATCGCTGTGACGCAGCAGCCAACCCTTTTTCGGACGGATTTCGTTGAATCCATACAGCCGCACCGACAGATCCACCCGGCGGGTGGGGTGGCGGTTGACGATCCCCAGCACCACCCGGCTGCCGCTGCGCGATTTGGTGGCTGAAACATCGATATACGGCACTTTTTCCAACGCCTCGATATTTCCCAGCACCTGGCTTTTATACACTGGCGAATCCAGCGCGGCTTCCAGCGCCACGGGTTCCATGTGACGGTACATTTCAAACGGGTAATAGATGGGGGTGGCATATGCCTGTCGCTCGTTGGTGACGATCAACGGCAGCACATTGACCATCTGAGCCAGGTTGGCCAAGGTCAGGTTTTTACTCTGGCGTTGAAAAGCGTTCAATATGCCGGCAATATACAGCGCATCGCGCATGGTGTAGGAAACCCTGTGCGTACTGGCGGTGTCAGCGGAGGGTGCCGGCCACACGTTCCACTCGTCCAACGCCACCTTGATGCCTTTACCCGGCGCTGCCAGCTTGATCAATTCTGCCAGCCGCTGTATTTCCTGTTCGGCGGAAAGCGGCGCTGCACAAATGGAGAAATATTGAGCTTGCAAATCCGAAACGTCTTGCCAGCCGGAGTGTCCTGGCTGGTACAGGTGAAAAGACAAATAATTTATCAAATCACCGGCTTCACGCAGCACTGTCTCATTCCAACGGCGAGCGTCTGGGTCGGCATCCGCGCCCAATGTGTCGCCGACCGCCACAATTTTGATGGTCGGATCGACCGCGCGCATGGCTTCGACGATGGGACGCAAACGCTGCACATACCCGGCCGCATCTGTGTGACCAACCTGCCAGTCCCCCCACACTTCATTGCCTATGCCCCACAAGCGCACCTGGTACGGCTCCGGGTGACCATTGGCAGCACGTCGTTGGCCCTGCTCGCCTTGCGCATCCTCATTGCAATAAGCTACCCAGCGCGCCGCTTCTTCCGGGGTGCCAGTGGCGTCATTGACACACAGGTACGGCTGCGCTCCGGTGCGGCGGCACAGTTCCATAAATTCGTCAGTGCCAACCTGGTTGCTCTCTTCGACCTTCCAGGCCGGGTCAAAGCGTTTCGGTCTTTGCTCCTTAGGTCCAATGCCATCTTCCCAATGGTAGGCGCTGGCAAAGTTGCCGCCCGGGTAGCGGATCACCGGCGGTTTGAGCGGTTGAATCAGGCGCAGCACGTCCTCGCGCAGCTTGTCGCCATTCTCGGTCCAAATGCCGCCGTAGATGCATCGTTCCAGATGCTCGATAAAGTGCCCGTAGATGTGCGGATTGATCTCGCCAATTACTTTCTCGGTGTCCAGCCGCAGGATGGCGCGCTGCGGCCTTTTGAGTAAATCCAACAGCGACCGTTTTGGTTGCCAGTTCGTTGAGTTAGCCGCCATGGACTTCCTCCGTCTAGCGAATGTGAGTCTCTATACGTCAAGCCAGCGAGCGGTCCGGCTGGGTAAATCATGAAGCGAACCGACCTCTTTTTTACAATCCGGCAAAGATTCCAGGAATGAACGTCCGTAGCGCTTGGTCAGAATACGTTTATCCAGCACCGCCACCACACCGCGGTCGGTTTGGGTGCGAATCAACCGGCCAAAACCCTGGCGAAAGCGTAAAATAGCCTCCGGAAGGTGATATTCATTGAAGGGGTCGTCGAACGTTTCAGAGCGTGCCGCGATAATCGGGTCCGTGGGTACATCGAAGGGCAGCTTCACGATCACCAGCACCGACAAGGCATCGCCGGGAATATCCACGCCCTCCCAGAAGGCGCGAGTCCCCAGCAAAACCGCCTTTTGTGTGCCGCGGAAAGTCTCCAGCAGCGTATTGGCTGAGGCCCCTTCCCCCTGTTCGTAGACTTGAATATCCGCTTCCTGTAAGGGAGAGGTAATCGCCTGGGAGGTCTTGCGCAGCTGAGCATACGAGGTGAACAGCACCAGCATGCGACCGCCGCTCGATTTTGCCAGCCGCACAATCGATTGATCCACCGCCCGCTGGTAGCCATTGGCGTCATTGGGTTCAGGGATGTCGTTTGGCAGGAACAGCAGCGTCGAGTTTTCATAGTCAAAAGGTGAGCCAAGTACCAGTTCATCAGCCTCGTCGGCATTCAGGCGGCTTTTGAGATATTCGAACTCGCCCTGGGTGGTCAACGTCGCCGAGGTGACCACGATACTGCTCTTCTCATGCCACAGGAATTGTTCCATCAACGGACCAATGTGCAGGGGGGCGATTTGCAGCGCCAGGCGGTTGGTATTGGGTTGAATCTCGACCCAGTAAATGTAATTGGAATCCGGCTGCAATACCAGTGCTGCCAGGTATGCCTGCGCTTCCGTCAAGCGGCGGATGATGTTGCCCAGGTTGCCAATGGTATCTTCCAACACTTCGGGAGGATCATCAAAACTATCCGTAATGTCCTTGTGAACCTGCCCGGCTAGGGTTAAAAGCAATCCCAGGGTCTCGGCAGCGGCATCCCAGCTCATCTCGACCTCGGTCCAATCCGCCAGGGTGCGGGTGGCAGGCAGGATGCGCACCTGTTGACCATATGAACTGACCGGAGCACCGTCACGCTGGTGATCCATGAAGTATTCAATGGTTTTCAGGAAATAGGTCAGTTGATTCTCCAGGCGGAAAGCCAGGTCGGTGGCGCGCTGCATGGAAACGGTCATGGCAGCCAGTTCGGAGGGATTCAGATAGTCGCGCACCTGTGTCAGCGCGCGCCCTAATATTCCGCTGGAAGCCCCGCCTAATTCACGCAGCATACGCGCCAGATCATTCTGGGTAATTTTGTAGCTGAGCGCATTGGTCGAAGCGGATTCCAGATGGTGACCTTCATCGACAATCAGATAGGAATACTCCGGCAGCACCCGGTTGCCCGTGATCACGTCCGACAGCAGCAGCGCGTGGTTGACGATGATCAGATGCGCCGATTGGGATGCCATGCGCGAGCGGTAGAAGGGACAGGCGCCGCCGGTGCGGCTCATGCAAACTTCGGCTTTGCAGCCCTCGTCCTCGGCTGAAAGCCGCGACCATACCTCGCGTTCAGACGGCCCGTTCAAGTTGATCTCCGAACGGTCACCGCTGCCGCCTTCGCTTAACCACACCAGCACCTTGGACATCACGCGGATCTCGTCGGCAGTGCCTGGCGTGCTTTTCCGCAGTGCATCCAGCCGGCGCGGACACAGATAATTCGAACGCCCCTTAAGCACCACTGCGCGCAGGTCGATACCGAGGGCGTTGCGCAGGTCCGGAATGTCTTTATTAATTAGCTGTTCCTGCAGGGTGATGGTATTGGTGGAAATCACCACCCGTAAATTGTTCTGTATGGCCCACAGCGCCGCTGGCACAAGGTAGGCGAATGATTTTCCGGTGCCCGTACCGGCTTCTACCATCAAGTGGTAGCCATCCGAGAAGGCGCGGGTGACGGCGCGCAGCATCTCCACCTGTTGTGAGCGCTGCTCATAACCGGCGAAATAGCGCGCGAACGGACCGCCATACTCCAGCAATGCCGCCAATTCGTCCACATCCAGCGGAGTCAGCGTCTCCGGCGGGGTCAACGGCGGCGCTAAGATCATTTCGGATTTGGCAAAAAGCGCACCATAGTCCGTCTGTTGTGCATGTTTGGCTTCGATTGGCTGGCGAGATCGAGCGCGCATGATTTGGCTGAAAAACCAACCGGCATCCCATTCCACGGTTTCAGAATCGCGCACGATCTCCGCCAATAACTCCAGCGGCATATGGATGGCACGCTCGTACAATTGCATATAGACCGCGTGTGCCAGCCTGGCATCATCCATGGCGCGGTGCGAGTTTGGAATCAAAATGCCTAAAATCTGCCCAAGCGAACCGAGGTTATACCGGCTGGCGGTCGGCATGAGCACCGCTGCCAGTTCATAGGTATCGATCGGTTCCGCCAATTCCAAAATCCCCTGTTTATGCAGAAAACCTAAGTCAAATTGCACATTATGCCCTACCACGGGTGAATCGCCAATAAAGGCTGCCAGTTCCTGAATGACCGCTTTGATCGGCGGAGCATTACGCACCATGTCATTGGTAATGCCAGTAAGTTGGGTGATTAACGGCGGAATCGCCCGCGCGGGGTTAATCAGCGAGGTCCATTCGGCTTCCACGCGTGTTCCGGAGAAGCGGACTGCAGCTATTTCAATGATGGCGTCTTTTTGGGGGTCGAGGCCAGTGGTTTCGAGGTCGATTGCGACGATAGAAGGCATATTTTGGATTATACCATCTGGCCCCCTGACAGCCGTCGTCAGGGTCCGTCCCCGTGCTTGACCTTTGCCTGAGCAGGGTCTATTGTCCGGCCAGGTTGTAATAGTTATAAATGGATTGAGTGATGCTGGCGACCAGCTCGTTCGCCGGGTCGAAAAGCAGTTGTTCCTGGTTGTACAGGTAGATGACCAGAATAAAGTTACCGCCTGGACTGTAAACGATGGCCGCATCGCTGATGGTGTGAATCAACCCGTCAGCCGGATCGGTGAGCCAGCCATGTTTATGCGCCACCTGCACGCCTTCCGGCACACCCGCTTCGATCAACACTGCAATACGGTTTTTCGTCAGGTAGCTGATCATCAAGCGGCATTCAGCCTGCGAGATCTCTCCGGGGAATACCGCCGCGAACGTGCCGCCGCCGTTTGAGGCGCATTGGTACACGTCACTAAGCAGCATGCCAGCTTCCACCGGGGTGGTCTGGTTGTAGCGGTCCGGGTCAGAGCTGACGTCCTCGCGCGAATTAGCCGGGGTGGTGAAATCACGCAATAGCGCTGCACCCGGGTAGAAAAAGCCTGCCAGGAAGGTGCTGTCATAGCCCATCTTTTGCAAATCTTCCGTCACCGCCAGCGGCCCAAGCCGGCTGTCGATCACCTCTTCCATCAAGCGGTCAGCCGGATCGTTTTCCGACAGTTCAATCATGGATTCCATCAGGCTGGTGATGTTCGCCGGTGAGGGTTCTGGTAAGCGCCGGAAGGTGGAGATCATGATGGGGATTTTCATAGTGCTGGCGGCTGTGAAGGCAATTCCAGGTGCAATGATCTCGCCCCCATTCCAGGCAAAATTGATTTCCTGCCCGGAGGCCAGATCCATCAAGTAAATTTCTGCCAAGCCCTCGAAATTATTGACCGAAAGTACCTGCTGCATCATCACCTGCAGGTTGGGGAACGATGGCCGGCTTGGATTTTGAATGGAATAGGTCAGATTGACCACGCGGTTGGTCGGGTTGCGCATGGCGTCCGTTAACAGAATCACGGCGCGGTCAAGGTCCAGCACGGTTCCAGGCTGCCCGGGTGCGAAGGAAGAACTTCCAGGTACGGGTTGCGCCGGTGACGGCGGTTTGTCGTAACGTGTTGCAACTTCATCGCGCAGGTAGGCGCGCAGGCGTTCATCTGATATCTCTGCCCGCAAAGGAATTTCAGCCGGCTCCGGCAATTGATTCCACAAAAAGCCCCAGAAAGCGTTCCAGAAAGGCAGCGAAATGCGCTGCTGGTCGGCTGCTGCCAACATCGACTCGACGTCCAGCTTGAACCCGGCTACCGAGGGTTTAATCTGCACGACTGCGTCGCCGTAGCGCATCTCGACTGGCAAGCTGTAAGCTTGAATCAGCCGTTCGGCGGTAGCCTGCCGGTCCAAACCCGCCACCGGTACGCCGGCAATCACCGTCCCGGCGGGGTAAGCGGAACGCAGCCGGCTATACTGGATTAATTGAAAAACTGTGAGTAAAACCCCCAGGAAAAGCACTCCAATAGATATCCATCGGAAGATGGTTACATCGCCGCGTCTCAATGTTTCTGTAAATCCTTTCGAAAATGAATTGTACCACCCCGGAACGAGCGTACAGGGGAGGTATGTGGTCAGGCGTTGCTTCGCTCCTCCATGTGCTTGCAAAAATCCACCTTATGGTACGCATTTAATGCGTAAATCGAGGCGATGGATGTATATCCCACACGCACACATCGTTTATACTATTCGTATGCAGGTTGACCGCAGCGAAGTGCAGGAAATCTTCCGGCAATGCCACATCTTCCAGAGTCTGACCGATGAGCAGCTCGAATCGGTGACAGACCGGGTCGAGGCATTTTTATACGAAGAGAAGCAGCTCATCTTTGAACAGGATGGCGAGCCGGATGGCTTTTTCTTCGTCGTCAGCGGTCGCGTGGGCTTGAAACGGCTGCGAAAAACGGTCGAAGATGTGGCGGTTTTAGAGACTCGGGATTATTTCGGCGAAGAGGCGCTCGCGGACCAGAAGGTTTTGCGTCGGACCACTGCCACCGCATTGTCCGAGGTCATTGTCCTGCGGTTGACCCGCGAGGTAATGACTTCCCTGCGCCAGGACTTCCCGGAAACCGCGCTGCCCATGCACGTGATTCTAAACAGCCACCTGCTGGCGATGGACCTTAAATTGGAATGGCGTGCCCCGCGTGAAGTAGTTCATTTTATCGCACGCCGCCACTGGATGTTTTTGGTTCTGCGAATGGCACCCGCTTTGTTAATTGCAGCCCTGTTCGCTGTGGTGCTGGCCTATTTATCGATTGTGGTGATCCCTGAATCTTCGCTGCCAGTGATCCTGCTCGGGGTGGTGTTGTTCGCTCTGCTACTCTGGCTGGGCTGGCTGACTTTGGATTGGACCAACGACTATGCTGTGGTGACTAACCGCCGCGTGGTCAAGCTCGAGAAAGTGCTGCTGCTCTATGAGAGCCGGCAGGAAGTGCCGCTGGATGCCATTCTGGCGGATGACCTGAAGACTGATCAGATTGGCCGCATCTTGAATTACGGCAACATCATCGTAAGGACTTATACCGGCGTCATCGTGCTCAACCGTCTGGCTCATCCGCAGATCGTCATCAATCTGATCAACGAAGTGCGCGGACGCAAAAAGGTCAGGCGGCGCAGCGAGCAGCTGGATACCATCGACCGTACCATTCGCGAACGTCTGGAACATCTCCCAGCGCAAAAAAAAGGTCCTGTGGATGGCGAGGCGCCTGTGCAAATTAAAGCCGGCGTCTTACAGGAATTCATGTCGGAGCTTTTCCTGCTGCGCATTGAAGAGGATGGCAACATTATTTACCGCACCCACTGGTTCCTGCTGCTCAGGAAAGTTGGCGTGCCGTTGTTCTTATCTCTGATCTTGCTCGTAAGCGTCCTGCTGATCTGGTTGGATGTCATTCCATTTGGAGTCAACATCGGCACCTGGCTGTTGCTGCTGCTTGGACCCGCCTTATTCCTCTGGCTGCTCTATCAGTACATTGATTGGCGCAATGACCGCTACATCATCACCCCCGAACTCATCGTTGACGTGTCTAAGAAACCCCTCGGCACTGAAGAGAGAAAATCTGCGCCGCTGCGCAACATCCTCAGTATCGACTATGAACGCCGCACCATCATCGGGGTGGTTTTTAATTTTGGGACGGTTTTCATCCGTGTCGGCGAATCTACCTTCACCTTCGACAATGTCGTAAATCCGGCTGAAGTGCAGCGCGAGGTCTTCCAGGCTTTTATGAGTCTGAAACAGCGGGAAGAGGAGCGTCAGGAGATGGATCGCACCAACCAGATGGCTGATTGGATAGAGCGTTACCACAACTACCGTGAAGGCATCACCACCCAAAACCCGTTTGATGAATTTCCTGACGACGAGGAACCCCAAGTACCGCCCACTGCAGCTTGAGCAGTTTCGCGGTACAATTCAGGGGTTAATCGGTGATAAGGTAAAGATTTGAAGGGTTGCTGCAATGGCTTTACGAGAAATCGTTACAGTACCGAACGAGGCGCTGCGGCGGAAAGCACACAAAATTACAACATTCGATAAAGATCTTCAGAAGATCATTGATGATATGGTTGAGACCATGCGAGAAGCTCCCGGCGTCGGGTTGGCTGCTCCGCAAGTCGGCCTGCTCGACCGCCTGATTGTCGTTGAGTACGATGAAGACGACGAAGTGGAGGACAGTCCCAAGAAGTTGTATGTGGTGGTCAATCCGGAGATCATCAAAGCTTCAGAAGAGACTGAGATGGGGATCGAAGGTTGTTTATCCATCCCCGGTCTGGTTGGCGAGGTGGAACGCAGCCTGGGGGTGGTCATCAAGGGTCAGAATCGCCGCGGTCAGCCGTTGAAATTCAAAGCGGAAGGCTGGCTGGCGCGTATTTTTCAGCACGAAATCGATCATCTGGACGGCGTTCTATACACCGACAAAGCCGTCAAGGTGTGGAAACCCTCTCCGGAAGAAGAAACCCTCGCCGCAGATTGATTCTTACGATCCAACGCTGCATTCATGTACCTCACCCATCTCTCGCTGACCAATTTTCGCGCCTTCACCCGCCTGGACATGGAAGTGCCCCGGCGGATTCTTTTATTGGTCGGGGATAATGCCCAGGGTAAAACGACGCTGCTGGAAGCGGTATATTTTCTGGCGACCTTTACATCCTTTCACGCCTCCAGCGATAAACAATTGATCAATTTTTCCAATGCCGACGAAACCCTGGCAGTTTCGCGCCTGGTGGCGCATTACATGCGCGGCAGCGATGAGCACCGCCTGGAGGTGCGCCTGATTCGCGAAGCGAATGGCAATGGCGGTCGCCAGCGCAAGGAAATCCTGGTGGATGGCATCAAACGCTCCATGCAGGATGCTATCGGACATTTCAATGCTGTCATTTTCCTGCCCCAGATGACCCGGGTTATCGAAGGCGGTCCGGAAGAACGCCGCCGCTACCTCAACCTGGCTCTGGCGCAGGTTATCCCCGGCTATGCTCAGGCGCTGAGCGAATACGCACAGGCGCTTACCCAGCGCAACGCATTGCTCAAACAATTGGGGGAACGCGGCGGTGACCCCGGTCAATTGGCCTATTGGGACACGCTGCTCGCCAGCCGCGGTGCACTGCTGATTCAGGCGCGCATTGCAACCGTCCACGAGTTAGAGCGGCAGGTACTGCACTATCACGAGCAGCTCACCGATGGCACCGAAGTGCTGCGGCTGGACTATCGCCCTTCCTTTGATCCATTGGCACCAACCAACGGCCAGTTCGGCCTACCAGTTGAATTCAACGCCGATCGCACAGGCTTTAACCTCGCTCAGATCCAGGAAGGCTTTATCCAGCGGCTGCAGCTGCTGCGCCGCGAGGAAATTGCCCGCGGTGTCACCACCGTCGGCCCGCACCGTGATGAGCTGCGTTTTATCAGCAATGGCATCGACCTGGGAGATTATGGCTCGCGCGGACAGGTGCGCAGCAGCCTGCTGGCGCTCAAACTGGCCGAGGTGGATTGGATGCGCGATAAAACCGGCCATTGGCCAGTGCTTTTATTGGATGAAACCCTGGCTGAGTTGGACACGCAGCGCCGCGGTCAACTGCTCTCCACTTTGCGGGACAGCGAGCAAGCCATGCTCACCACCACTGACCTGACCCAGTTCGCCCCCGATTTTGTACAACGTGGCACCATCTGGCAGGTGCGTGCCGGTTTCGTCACCCGCGAAGAAAATCCTGCCTAGTTGATGGGTCGTTTGGCCGGCAGCCCTACCCGGCGCGGGTAGCCGGGCGGCGTGGCACTGACCTTATCGATGACCACTAAAAAGCGTTCCTCGGTCACACCGGGCAGCAGTACTGGAATGAGTTGTTTAATCTGCCCGCCCAGGATGTGGATGGCGCGGTCGGCTTTGTGTGCCTCGGCTGGACCAGTTTCGCCCTTTTGCGCCAGCATTCCGCCGCCTACTTTCACCAGCGGCAATAAATATTCAGCCAGTACCGGCAGGTGAGCCACCGCGCGGGCTACGGCCCAATCATATTTTTCGCGATGCTCGCGCGCTAACCCCATTTCCTCCGCCCGCGCCTGCAAACAGTTGACATTTTCCAGCTCCAATAGCTCAATCACATATTTGCAAAAGTCCAGCTTTTTCCCCACCGATTCGACCAGGGTGAGTCTCAAATGCGGCAGGATAATCTTGAGCGGAATGCCGGGAAAACCCGCACCGGTGCCAATGTCGATCAAGCGTTCCGGCGGGTGCTCGCGCCAGGCCAGCATGCAGGTCAGCGAATCGAGGAAGTGTTTGGTGCGAATCCCCTCCGATTCCCGAATTGCCGTCAGGTTGTGCTTTTGATTCCATTCAAGCAGCACTTCTTCGTATTTCTTGAAGGCTGCCAGCTGCCGGGTGCTCAGTTGAATCCCCACCAGGGTACGAAGGTCTTGAGCCAGTTTTTCCATTTTGAAGCATTATAACGGCTAAATTGTGTGGGAAGCAGACGACTATACCGCACCAATGCAAATTAGACGCGATTTAACCATTCAGCTTGACAACTTGACCTGGATGATTTACATTATCATCTATTCCATCTACCAAAGCTAAAACGCCGAACTATAGGAGGTGTAAATCGCCGAATAAACACACCTGAACCCCTACAGATTAATCGCCAAATATTTGTTTATGGAGGAGAAATGAAACACCGAATGCTTTACGCGCTCTTAGCGCTGTTTGTTGTATCCAGTATGGTTCTGGCTGCCTGTCAGCCCGCTGCAACCGAAGCTCCGACTTCGGCTCCAGTTGACCAACCAACTACCGCCCCGGCAACTGAAGTAC
>DATMXL010000078.1:0-4345 GCA_035561555.1 Bellilinea sp. | reverse complement strand
GTGAAAACTCACAAAATTGTGCCTTCGATAATATTAATAAAATGGGACATTTTCAAATGTCCTTGATCCACTACGAACAAAACAATCCTGGAATTCGGTCATCTTGAGTAAGTGGTTTGAGCTTAGCGAAGGATCCAATCTATTTAATGTGGATACTTCAGGCGATAGACCTGCCCTCAGTAGACATCATACAAAACAGGGCGGCATTTCTGCCGCCCTGAGTTTTTAAGCCGTAATATTCTACGGGTTCTTGACCAATCTCCCTTCCACGACCGGTGCGACGGGCGAGTGCGCGGCGACGTAATCAATGGCAACCTGCAGGAGGTCGTCACCTGGCTGGAGCACATTGGAACCGGCGGTGAAGGCGGTATAACCATCGCCGGCAGTGTACATGAAGTCGTTGGTCACCAGGCGGATGCTATCTCCGGGTCCGAGCAGCACCAACGACGCCGGGTTGGTCACAAAGCCTTTATAGATTTGATCCACGACGGCTGTGGTACCCTCACAATGGAAGGTGGCTTTCAGACCAGCCACCTGCGGGAAGCGTCCAGTGGCGATGGCGGGATTACAGACCGGGCTGAATCCGTTGGTAAAGGCTTCCAGCAGCTTCTCATATGTCAGGGTGAAGATCACGGTGCGGTTGCCGAAAGGCAGCACAGCGAACATTTCGCCCCAGGTGATTTCGCCCGGCAGCTCACCGGCAGTTGGCGGAGACATCAACAAGTCAGCACGCAGACCACCGGAATTGGTGTACGCCGCATCGATGCCGGGGTACTTCAATAGCATGGCATCCGCGACCATATTGCCCATGGCCGATTCACTGAGCCGGGTCGGATCGCGCAGGATGTCAATCGCTTGCGTACCGATCACTTGATTGCGCAGGACCGCAGTTTGAGCATTGGCATCATCGACGATGGCTTTCACGGCGGGATCCAGCGGTACGCCCAGCGTAAAGGCACTGCGATTAGCGCCGCCAGCCCAAACCACATCACCACCGGTGACCAAGAGTTGAGCTACCGAGTAGGTCGCACCAGCATTCAGGCCTTCGGTGATCAGGATATTACCAACCATCAGGTTGGATACTTTGTGCGTGTGACCAGCCAGGATCATATCGACGGTAGTGTCCTGCAGGTCCTCAGCTATATCCACAATCGGTCCAGCCCAATCAACTGCCGGAAGGCCGTCAATGGCATTGGCTCCCAGAGCTGCACCCTCATGGATGACGACAACCTGAACGCGCACACCCATTTTGGCCAACCAGCGTGATTCAGCGCGGATGCGGTCAACAGCTGGCAGGAAATCCAGCCCGGCAGTAGCACCCGCTGAAACGAGTTCAGGCGTATTCTCCAACCCGGCTCCGATTACGCCCACTTTAACACCGTTAACATTGAAGATCTTACTGGTTTGCACCCAGGGTGGGGTAAAACCAGTGGCGGCATCCACAATGTTGACAGCCAGGAATGGGAAGTTGGCACGATCCTGGTGTTCCAGCAACCGTGCCACGCCGTAGTCGAATTCATGGTTGCCATACGAAGTGGCATCCAGTCCCCAGGCGTTTTCCACGTCAATGGCTGGCATATCTTGCAGCAGTCCGGAATTAGCCGGCGAAGCGCCGACGTTATCACCAGCAGCCAGCAGAAGGGACTCGCCTGGCAGCATGGCTGCGTCTTCAGCAAACATGGTTCCCAGAACAGCTGCGCCGCCGATAGGATTGTTGATCCCATCCATCTGGAAGGTGGTTGGATCGAGTTGACCATGGAAATCATTCAACCCGATGATGTTGACGTTCTTCAATTGGCTGCCGCCATCCATGATTTCTGTTAGTACCCGGCCCTGCGATTGCTGCGGCATGGGTACCTTCAACAGGAAGGCGATGGTAGGCGCCAGGTCAATCGAGCGCAGGTCATCAAATTCACCATGACCAATGCCCGTGCCGCCGGCAAAGAAGGACGCACGCATGTTGATATTGGCGTCTAGATTTTGCACATCCGGCACATAACCATGCTGACCAAAGAAGGCGGACAGCGCGATCAAGGTACCGGGGGTAGCCGCGTCAAATTGATAAGGCGGGTAGGAGAAAGCCACTACGTCGCCGGTACGTGTGGGGTGAGCCATGTTGGCGGTACTGTTTGGTCCGTTCGGGATGTAGCGGGATTCGGCTTTGGTGAATACCCGGTCCATGACCATCCAATTCTCAGCCAGCCCATCTCCGGTCCAATCGTTTGGATCGACCAGCCCGGCATAGGCGGCTTTGATCATCGCAACCGTGGCAGCGAAATCAGCTGCAGCCACCTGGGTAAATCCACCACCGGCAGGATCACGCCCAGCCAGGTTGATGTAAATTTGAGCGGTGCCGCCTGCCCAGCAGACTTTGGCTTTACCAATCGTTTCGCCAGTGGCTGGCCGGCAGTTGGAGGTTTGCGGCAGTGACAGCAAGCCCAAATCTACCAAAACCTTACTGGCATCAATCGCCAGGAACTGCGGTGCAAAGCCGTGATCCGATGAGACAAAGGTCGTGACTTTGGCCGGCATAAAGGATTGGATCAGCGCCAGAGTTTTATCGGCACTGGCATAAGCCGATGCCAGATATCCCTCGCGCTTGGCAACCAGACCATCTGGCGTTCCGTTTACCTGCACATCATCATAGGAAGGATTAGGCGAGCCATCCGGCATTTCAGGGGTGACCAGTGCCAGGAATTGGTGCTGGAATTCATCGGTCACCGGATACCCGCCAAGTACTACATCCGGTTGATATTTTTGCATGATGTATTCGATCAACGGATGGTAGGACTTTTCCCAGGCTAAACCTTGCTCAACATAGGTGTCTTCCGCAACAATGCCGGCTTCCAAAACGGCGAAGTCTGCAGCGGTGGAAGGCGCGAACATCTGAGCAACAAACTCTTCGAAGTCACCTACAAATCCGGGTTCACCCGGCCAGCCGGGCCAGCTGGCATTCGAGCGAGCCACAGAGGTATGGAAAAGCCGGACCATCGATAAATCCGGACTCAGTTCTTCAACTTTTAACAGGAATCCGGCGGTCTTTCCAGCCAGCGCGCCGCCGACAATGGCAACCTTGACCTCGCCCCACTCACCTTTTTCCAGTGTGGCAACACCATCGACGCCATCTTTGGTCGGAGAAAATAGCACTAGATCGTAGTTGATTGCGCTGTCATCGGTCGAGTCAAAAATGTAGGCATTCAGCCCATATTTATCGACGCCAAAATCAAGCACCCTCAACCGCATTTCCATGGCCGGAGAATAACTCACCGGGACATTGGTCCAGCCGGTTGCCGCGGTTGGCATCGCACCCGCAAACGGTGGTATGCCGGCAAAACCCGCCGGATGGTCAAATTGCAGACCAAAGGACGCGACGAAGTTCGGAAGGTCGGTTGGACTGATGTAGTTGGTGGCAACACCGCGACCGGAGAAGAATCCGCGGAAATCTACGGTAGGACCCTGGATCACACCATTGCGTCCGCCAGCCCATTCAATTTGCGCCACGCGTTTGCCGCCGCGTTCGGCAGCTTGCGCGATGGACTCAGCTTGAAGCACAGCAGCATCAAAGGAGGCGGTGCGATTAGCAAAGGGAGCCCCATTCTTGGAAAAGGTGTTGTTGGTTGAGCCGTGAACACCTGGCCAGGTCCCTGTCGCCAGAGTGTACCAGCCGGCACCGGTATTCGGCGGCGCTTGCGTCAACAGCCCGCCTCCGCCCGCCTGGACCCCGGTTTGAATCATGCCTGCAAGAGTCGGCATTACACCCTGCGCAGCGTATTGTTGCGCCAAATCCTGGCGCAAGCCGTCAGCAGCAAAGAAAACGAAGGAATCAACGGTTGGCGAGGCAGCCGCAGACACAGCCTTGGGTGACCATGCCTGGTTGGCAGCCAAAGGCGCTGCCCCTGCTCCAATCATTGCAATCAAAATTGTGATTACTACGATTGTGTAAGGCCAGCGGTGATGATTATTAAATCTCATTCCAAACTCCTTATCGTTTAATAGGTAATGGCTACGAAGTCCGCCGAGTAAACGGTAGATTATTCACACAGCAAAAAACGGATTTCCCACCTTCCTTTCTTTGCAAAACTCCTGGCTGGTGTTTTTAAACTCAATAAATTTAAGCGAAAGCACCCTTGTGGCCTTTCGCGATAGTTACCCGCGGGGTCCCTCAGACATATGGTTACAACAAGCAGCCCTGCGGTTCAACGCTTCCACTGATTAAATAGTAACAAATATGATGGTATTAGTCAACTTAATCTAAGAAATTACGGACGAACAAGCGATTTTTTGAGGGTGACCAATTTATTTTTTACCGCGAGAATTCGGAGGTTGCGTCGACAACAACTTATTC
>DATMXL010000077.1:0-5909 GCA_035561555.1 Bellilinea sp. | reverse complement strand
GCTGGCAGGCACATGCCAGGCTAGCGCTTTAATCAAAACATCGACCGGATCC
The DNA here is from genome assembly GCA_035561555.1 of Bellilinea sp. GTDB lineage: Bacteria > Chloroflexota > Anaerolineae > Anaerolineales > Anaerolineaceae > Bellilinea. The sequence continues at coordinate 5,857 of DATMXL010000077.1, read as the reverse complement.
CGATCTTGTGCGGATGGATCTTCCAGGTCATTCACGTGCACGTAGATCGGGAAATAGGAGGCGATTTGCCCCAGCGAGGCATCTTTTCGGGCGAACAAAGATGCCAGATAAGCCAGTGCAGTGGACTTCCCTGAGCCGGGATGCCCGATGATGGCCAGGTCGGCGCCAGAACGGACCACGCGCACCAATGGCAGGCTTTCACCACCGTATTGCGCTGAAAACTGCGGTACAAGGGGTAAATTCGGCAAAATCGGCGGACGGAAACTGCCAATCGGGTCCGGATGATCGGGGTCAACCTGTGGTGGTGGAGCCAGCAGACGGGGAGCGACCAGTACTTCATCCAGCGAAAACAACGGACTTGCCAGATGGTTTCGTTGAGCTCGCTTGAGAACCTCATGACGCAGAATCCCATCCAAACCAGCGGCTTGTTGGGCTCGCATACTCGTAAATCGTTTCGATAGGCCTTCTCTTGCCTGGGGGAATTTACGCCACAGGCGCACCGCCAGCCAGCTGAATAAACACGCGGCTAAAAAACCCAGCCAGAACGATAGCCTGTCAAAATTTTGTAAGAATGACATGGATTAACCACCATAGATGAATCGCCCGCAGGATGGGCAGTGAAATTCCTGTACAGGTGAGCGTGCCGTTTGGCGGTCGGCAGCAGTGAGTTCGGTACCACAGGCTGAGCATCCATTATCTGAAATTATTGCCACAGCGACGCCGCGTTTGCTTTTACGGAGCCGGTCATAGGCTTCGAGTATGGCAACAGGGATCTGGTTGACCACCGCTGCTCGTTCCGCCTGCAGTCTGTCGCTGAGGGTTTGTAGCATTCCGCTCTCGCCAAGTAGAACCGCATGATCGCTGGCGAATTCACTCTGGGCACGAATCAGTTCTCGCTGCTTGGCTTCGTATTTCGCCTGTGACTCATCGACAAGCATCATGGCATCCAACTGTTGATCTTCAAGTAATGCGATAGCTCGCTTAATCGATGCTACCTCATGCTGTAAATCCTGCAGCTCTTTTGGGACTTTTACCTTGCCGCCGTAGAGCGTTGCTTCCTCTTGCTCGAGCTTCACCCGTTTGGCAGCACTTTCCTGTTCGATTTTTTTCAAACTAGCCTCGGCAGCTTTCAAAGCAGCCTGGGCAGCCTCCAACTGCGATTGAGCATCCTGCACCCGTTGATCCCCATCGATTTTGGCGTTGATTTCCCGGATGCGGGCTGAGCCCTGGTCGATTTGTGAGTCTATTTTTTGAAGTTGAAATAGATGGAAACTATGGCTCATAATTTAGATTATAGATGATTTGCGTCAGGGTCTGGTAAACAATTATGTAAGGTACGCACGTTGCGCCCCCTTTTCTTCTCAAGTATACTTTAATTCGTCATTCCCATGTCCAAGCGCAGCTTAATCTTTCTGACAGCACTGACGGTTCTACTGGCAGCCCTCCCCTATGTTTTTGCGGCACAAAAAGGCGGGGGAGATTTTGTATTTAACGGATTCTTATTAAACCCGCTGGATGGCAATTCCTATCTAGCCAAGATGCGGGAGGGATGGCTGGGATCCTGGCAATTTACCATGCTGTACTCAAGCCAACCTCCAGAGGGCAGTTATCTCTTTCCGTTCTATCTATTCCTGGGGCATGCAGCGGGTTGGATGGGATTGCCGCTTGTGGTTGTTTTCCATGTTGCAAGGGTTTTAGGCGCGATCATTTTATGCCTCATGCTCTACCGTTTTATTGAAACGTATCTTGGTGAACGATCTGCCCGCACCCGAACGATTGCTTATATCCTGGCATGCTTCGGCTCCGGGCTTGGCTGGTTGGCTGCGCTGTTTGGCGGTTTCACGGCTGATTTTTGGGTCGCCGAAGCTTTTCCCTTCCTTTCGATGTATTCCAATCCGCATTTTCCGCTCGGACTGGCGCTGGTGCTTGACTTTCTCGTCCAAATGCGACAACCACAAGCGCGAGGATTGAACCCCTGGCTGGCGATAAAGGGATTCCTGTTGGGTACTCTTTTGCCATTCGCGGTACCGGTAGCAGCGTTGATTGCTGGTAGTGTGCAGTTATGGGAATTAATCAATCGCGAGGGGAAAATCCGCTGGTGGATGCTTAATTTCTTTGTCCCAGGTGGATTGGTAATTGTCTATCAATTTATGGTTATGCGCTCAGACCCGGTATTGGCTGCCTGGAATTCGCAAAATTTAACGATCAGCCCGCCGCTCTGGGACGTAGTCATTAGTTTTTCGCCCGCTTTCTTATTGGCGGTAGGTGCTGTTATCATGCTTGCCAGGCAAAAAAAGCTAGCAGAATACAAAATTCTGGTGGTATGGTTGATCGGCGGCCTCATCCTGGCTTATTTTCCGTTCCAGCTGCAGCGCCGTTTTCTCTTGGGTTATCTTATCCCGGCTGCCAGTCTGGCGGCGATAGCCCTTGAGAGCGCCTGGACGAATCCGAAGCGCGTTATGCGAATTGGAGCTGGGATCCTGGTCGGCTGTTCGTTCCTGACCAATGTATTGGTGCTCAGCGGAGGTTTGATGGCGGCAGCGCAGCGAAGTCCGGATTTGTTTTATTCGAAAAACCTACAGAATGCCTTTGATTGGATGTTGGTCAATCGAAAAACCTGCGATGTGGTGCTGGCGGAACCTGAAACCGGGATGATCATCCCCGGCGCAACCGGCTGGCGGGTGGTATACGGACATCCTTACGAGACCCCGAATGCGGACCAAATGAAAGCCAGAGTCGAACAGCTATATTCCGGCGAGCTCGAGCCATCCGAACGCGGTACTGCCATAGCATCAATTGGAGCCGATTTTATCTTGATCGGACCTTCAGAAAGGGAACCTGAGGCTGACCTGAGTTGGGCGGACACTTTCCCAAAGGTTTTCGACGAAGCAAATGTAGCCGTTCACCAGGTCAGGGACTGTCCGTGAAGCGTAAACCACTGGTCGCCCTCGTTTTATTGCTTCCGCTGATCCCCTGGCTGGTGCAATCTGGATCATTTTATTATTCAGTCAATAGTGATTATTCCGATTTAACTGTCAGTCACTTGCCCAACGCTATCTACTTGATGGAATCGCTGCGATCCAGCGGTGAGTTCCCGCTCTGGTCGAACTTGATTTTAGGCGGGGCTCCGTTTGCCGCTGATCCATTAGCCGGGGTATGGTACGCACCCGGCTGGATAGCCTATGTCCTGCCTCAACCATTTGGTTTTAATTTAACCGTCCTGATGCATCTCCTGTGGGGCGGTCTGGGGATGGTCTGGCTGCTGCGCCGGCTGGGATTAAGAATTGAAGCAGCCGTTTTTGGCGGAATGGCTTTTGAATTGATGCCAAAATTGCTGGCTCACACCACCGCTGGTCATATTTCGTTGGTTTATGCGGTCAGTTGGACGCCCTGGCTGATTTTGGCTGAGCTCTACCGGCAGAAACGACAGCAAAAGCGAGCTGCGGTTTTACCTGGATTAGTTTTAGGCTTGATTTTCCTGGCTGACCCACGCTGGGCTGCGTATGCCGGGATCGCCTGGCTGATCTATTCTCTTTGGCAAGCCGCTTCAACCCGATTGGACAAATCTGGCAGATGGTCGACCGCCTGGTTGCCCGGTGCGGGTTTGCAGCTGCTGGTTGCATTAGGGGTATGCGCAGTTCTATGGCTGCCTATGCTGGAACTGACCCGTCAATCTACCCGGGCCAACCTGGCTCCCGCCGATATCTTGACATTTTCGTTGCCGCTTTCCCGGCTGCTGGGTCTACTGTTTCCAACCCTTGGTGGTTTTGCCGAGTGGGTGGTTTACCCGGGGGCTGTGCTGGTCTTGCTGGCAGTCATGGCGCTTAGCCGGAAAGTGGTTCGACAGCGGGCTGCCGTTTGGCTGGTGTTGGCATTGTTGGGATTGGTCATCTCGCTAGGCACACTTTGGCCCGGTGCTGAGACGATCGCCAGCCTGCCCCTGTTCAACCTGCTGCGCGTGCCCAGCCGGGCCTGGTTTTTGACGGGCATGGCGGTCATAATCCTGGGGGCCTATGGTTTGGATAATCTGTTCGAGGATGATCCTGCGCATACGAATAAGCGTAATAACCTGATCCTGGCTGCGGTTACTGCACTGGCGGTGCTTTCTACGATTGGCATGGCGATTATGAGCGGCGAAGTACGAACGGGCGCTTTCTGGGGAGCAGCCGCTTATTTAACAGGTTTTGTAATGCTGATCCTCATTCAGAAAAAACCTCTCGCTCAAACCTGGATGACGGCTGCTCTGGTAGCCCTGGTGGTCGCAGATCTGGGTGGGGCTAATTTGCTGGGAGTCAACTTTCGTTCTAAATGTGAGGTCAATGGCGAAGGTGCCAATGCAGCGCTTTATTTAGCTAATCAGCTAGGTGATTTCAGGGTCTATTCACCTTCGTATTCGATTCCACAGCACACCGCGGCACAGTTGGGATTAGAGCTGGTCGACGGGGTGAATCCATTGCAATTGAAAACCACGGTTGAGTTTTTGGAATCAGCCACCGGAGTAAAGACAGATACTTATTCGGTGACCATGCCGGCATTCGTAACTGGCGACCCTGGCGTGGACAATAAAAATGCTCGCCCCGATACCGAGTTGTTGGGTCTGATTAATGTCAAATACATCGCGGCTGAGTTTGAAATTCAGCACGTGCAGCTAAAAGAGGTTTGGCAAGCGGGTTCGACGACCGTTTATGAAAATCTGGATTTCAAACCTCGCGTGTGGGTGCAGGCAGCAGGAGCCGAACCTGGGGAGGAAATCTTAAGTGTTGGGGAAATCACGTACCAATCCGCTAATCTTATGACGGTTCAGGTCGAAGGACCGGGATTGGTGGTGTTGTCGATGGTGGATTATCCCGGCTGGAGGCTAGCGGTGGATGGTAGGCCTGCCGAAAAATTGCGCATAGCCGATGTATTGATCGGAACCGAGATCGGCGAGGGTCAACATGAGGTCAAGTTAATCTTCACTTCCCCGTTGTTGACCCTGGGACAGATCATTTCAACTCTGACCTGGCTGCTGGTGCTCGGGGCCGTGGCACTTTCTGCTGGACGAAGCCATAAGAGGGGGGCTGCGTGAGACTGCCTAAGCTGAGGTTGCGGGTGAGCGCAGCTGCGTGGGTGACCATTGCACCTTTTCTGCTGTTTATTTTGCCGTTGATTCGCGGTCAGGCGATTTACTGGGGCTTGCCGGCTTTGCAATTTATCCCATGGCGGCATTATGCCTGGGAAATATTGCGGCAGGGGAGTTGGCCGTTGTGGAATTCATTGAACGGGATGGGAACGCCATTCCTGGCCAATTACCAGCTGGCTTTATTTTATCCACCTGCACTGCCTTTGTTTCTCCTGGATGAAGTCTGGGGCGCAGCCGGCTTAGCCTGGGGGTTTACTCTATTAATCCCGCTGCACCTGGCCTGGGGTGCACTTGGCATGCTGGGTTTGATGCGAAATTTAGGGGTCCGGCAGCGCGGGCAGATCGTGGTGGGGTTGGCATTTGGACTGGGCGGTTACCTGGTGGCTCGCGGCAGTTTTTTCAGCATGATTTGGGCTGCAGTTTGGCTGCCGTGGATACTCAGCGGGCTGGAAGCTTATCTGCAGCACACAGAGATCCGTCAGAGAATGTTTGCTGGCTTGAAAATTAGTTTCTGCATTGCCATGATGCTGCTGGCGGGTCATGCTCAGATCGCCTGGTATGCTCTCTTATTCGCCGGTATATGGGCGCTCATTCGAGCCTGGCAAGCTGGCAAATGGAAAATTAGCTTAAAAACCGCGGGAGCATTCGTCCTATACGGATTATTCGCATTGATGCTGACTGCTGTCCAGTTGTTTCCTACCTTTGAATTCCTGCAGCAATCACAGCGGGCTGCCG
>DATMXL010000076.1:0-7495 GCA_035561555.1 Bellilinea sp. | reverse complement strand
ATATTATTATATAACTTTTAGTCCAAATTGAACCTCGATAACGGGTTGAAAAGCGAATTGCTGACTGAACACTTTTGTTAAGTGCCTGCAAATGATAGAATGAGCCCTTCCCTAAGCTGCCCTTGAACCAAGATCATGCGGCCAGGAATCAGCTACGTAGAGCTCGCCTGGTCACCAGGGAGCGGTAAAGAAATAGAACGCGCAGCATCCAGGGTGCATACAACAAACGAGTCCAGACATTTTTAAGGCCCGGATGATGCTGGTATTCGATACGTTCATGAATCCGGGTTACTTCCGCAGAGATTGATTCGAAGGAATGTGTATGCTGCCAGTGGAGCAGCGGTCCTCTGGTTTGGATATCTGTAAATCCAGACAAAGGATACACATTTACATGCAGTGCAACCCATCGGATCGGAAATGGACCAAACCACAGCGTAAATTCAGAAATCGACTGCTCTCCCATTGGTTCCACCCGATGAAACTGCACAATCATCGGAAAGGGTGTCAAGCGCTTTAAGGCGTTTGTGCTGCGGTGGAAATCAGAGACCGCTGGTAAAGTCGCATTGACCTGGAAGGGGTGGGTGAAGATATTCATACTGCAGATTTACTGCTTGACCTTGTGTGTTTACCCGAGCCGAAAAGTTCGCCAATAACAACGAGGGCACGATCCATCGTCTCACCGAGGAATATTCCGGGAACATAATGCCGCAATTCGGGTTCTGTAATGAAAGCCAATCCGCCGTAGCCAAAAACCGGTGGCGGCCGCAAGCGGCTGGATATTTCCTGCATGCGCTTCATTTCCAGCGCGGCGGTGCGGGTGGTGGCGGTAAGAATGATCAGAGCTGGTTTCTCGGACCGGGCATACTCTACCAGGTCATCGAGCGGAATATCCGGGCCTAGAAACTCCACCCGATAACCCTGGCTGCGCAACAGCACAGCCATCATAAGTGCGCCAATCTCGTGCTGCTCTGTGGGAGCACCTCCCACCATCACAAGCGGCGCAATTCGGCGGGCAGGGTATGCCTGAAGCAGGGTAAGCAATTTGCCGCGCAGAAACGCACTGGCGAAGTGCTCGGTGGTGATGCGAATTTCTCCGCGAACCCAGGCTTCCCCTATCTCGACCAGGCACGGGGTAAGGACTTGGGATAGGATGGTTTTTAGGTCAAAGGATGAAAAGGTTTCCCGCAGTAAATTCCCGGCTTCCAGCTCGTCATGGTGAATCAGAGCCAAATACACCTCGTGCGCGTATTTGGCCGGTAAATTGACGGAATCAACCGGAACAAGTGCCGGGCTTTGTGGGATTACATCCGGCCAGATCCCTTTGTTCGTCAGCTGGCGCAACTCGGTCGCAGCGGTGCTGATGGAGGCGCCGTTATACAGCTGACTTTTCAGCCAGCGTAAAATCGCAATGTCGCGATCTGAATATAAACGGTAGCGGTTACCGGAGCGGCTCGGTGTTGGTACAGCATACCGCCGTTCCCATGCGCGCAGTGTGATGGGAGGGATTCCCGTTTGTATACTGACGTTTTTAATGGTGTGCCTGGGATCGTCAGAAAAATCGGATATAGAGGTCATTGCCGCCGCCGATGTTCACCGTCATCGATACTTCTTAATACCTGGATGGTACTACAAACATTATACACGGGCACAGCCTGACATTTTTCTGTATAATGTTCAACTTATTGAACATGTTATAAAACCGCAGAGCGTACAAATATTCCAATGATAAAAACATGAAAAGGGTTGTCCTTTGATTGATGGACAACCCTTTCGTAATGTTTGACTAAGCCACTAAGTCAAGTATCAGTGAGTAAACTTTATTGAGGGGGCAGGATGACTGCATTGATGACATGAATGACTCCGTTGGTCGTCTTGATGTCGGTGACAATGACCTGCGCATCATTCACAAAGACTTTCCCATCCTCGACTTTGATGCTGATAGATTGACCTAACACGGTTTCAGCACTCTCTAGCTTGAGAACATCCTCAGCGAGCACACTCGCACCTACCACATGGTAGAGCAAGATGTCAGTCAGGGTCTGCTTGTTTTCAGGCAGAAGCAAGCTTGCCAGCGTTCCTTCGGGCAGTGCAGCAAAGGCTTCATCTGTAGGCGCAAATACTGTGAACGGACCATCACCTTTGAGCGTGTCGACCAGTTGGGCAGCCTGTAGAGCAGCAGCCAGGGTATCGAATTTATTGAAGACGGCTGCATCGACAATGTCTTTCGGGAGTAGAACGGTATCGATCACATGGATCACGCCGTTGCTGGCCTCAATGTCCGTAATGACGATCTGAGCCTCATTGATGTAGACATTTCCCATATCCAGCTTGAAAAAAACCGAGGTGCCCAATGCGCTGTCAGCAATCAGACCATCTGTCACAGCAGCGGACATTACTTTGCCAGGTAAAACATGGTAGAGCAGGATATCGGCGAGTTGCTGCATATTTTCAGGTTTCAGAAGGTCTTCAACTGTCCCGGCAGGTAATTTTGCAAAGGCATCGTCCGTGGGGGCGAAGACGGTGAACGGGCCTTCTCCCTTAAGGGTCTCCACCAAACCCGCAGCTTCCACAGCTGCTACAAGGGTGGTGAAACGGCCATCGGCTGCCGCAACATCCACAATGGTTTGTGGTGCAGCGGTGGGTTCGAGGGGCATCGTTGTGCTGGCGGGTGCCGGGGTGGCAGCGGGCGCACAAGCAGCCAAAACAAGTGTTGCTAACAATCCAACCATTAAAAAGCGTTTCATTTCGTTTCTCCTCAAAAGGTGAAATAAGGTTTTGGTTAAGTAATCAGAAGTATAAGGATTTGTATAATGATATACAAGCATTTAACAATGTTTTGTATAATGTTTAAACCAATGATTGCACTAAACCGGGTTTCTCCAGGAGTCTATGGGCATAAGCACCACGCACCAAGTTCAAACATGCGGAGAACGGCTCGCGTGAAAGGACCTATGAGAATTGATGTAACATCTCCGGGTTGTTGAGCAATATTAAAATTTCAGCGACTCAAATTATTATCTGAGTCGCCGGTTTGTTGTGGATGAGATAGGAATAAAGTAATTTGATCACAGTCCGCATCTCACGGATAAGATCCAGGGCATGGTTCCAGCTCTTGATAAAGCTGCTTCGAAAATGGTCTACCAGCATAAATTCAACGTTAAGGCATGAAATGCACGTTATTTACCCTGGTTCTCTGAATGTTTGGCTGAATGTTTGGCGGCATGTGCCGCAGCTTCCATAGCCTCGAACATCTCCCGGGCAGATTCCGGTGTCAACCATTGTTCAAGAATAGGGAGATACACTTCCTCTTCCTTGGCAAAATGGACCGAGACGAGACCAAAAACACCATACAAAACACGCTGCAGTGATTTAATTTGCGTCTTCGTCAGAGGCTCACCGGTCAGGCTGTTCAACAATGAGGAAAGGTCTTCAATATAATTTCCAACCTCTTTGTGATCACGCGTCATGGTTTTTGTGGCATCCGGACTCCCCATTGCTTTTTGCACAACGGGATACAGTGCCGCTTCTTCTGCCTCAGCGTGCGGCTTGAGGTGGTTGGCGAGAAAATCGTAGACTTCGGCCACGCCATCACGAGCCTGATTTGAGGGCAGTTCGTCTATCGATTCGGCTACCTGCCGAATGCGGTTAATATGCGGATACAATTCTTTATGTTCGTCGCGCAAGGGCTGTGTCAGGTTGTTCATGGTACACCTCCATAATTCATGGTTGGTTGTTTATATTGAGTTTAATCCTTTGCACCCGTGAATACTATGATGCAGATCATTTAATACCACTCGCTTCTACCGGATTCCGCATGACATCGGTGCAGGTCCTGGCTATAATTAAAATATTTCCATGAAATCACATCCGGTGTTGAAGTATATTTTAAAACTCCTCGCTCTCGGAGTGATCTACCGATTGGGTGTCGTGATTGGCTTGAGCATGGCTTACGTGCAGTCCAACACATCTCCCGTCTGGCCGCCAACCGGGATTGCGATCGCAGCTTTGTTGCTTTTTGGCTGGCAATTGTGGCCAGCCATTACCCTGGGTGTATTGCTTGGATCACTGCTCACAGGTGCTCCTTTAACTCTTGCGATTGGCATGGCCATTGGCAATACCCTCGAAGCTCTGGCTGTCGTATTTTTACTGCGCCGCTTTGGCTCATTCCATCCCAACCTGGAGCGGATCCGGGATGTGATCAGCCTAGTGATGGCGGCTCTGGCGGGGACCGTAATTAGTGCGACGTTTGGTGCGCTATCTCTCTTGAGCATTGACAATTCGCTGACCTCGGCTTTCTGGCAAATTTGGGCAACTTGGTGGATCGGTGATTTTCTCGGGGCGCTGGTGGTTGGACCATTCTTTTTAGTCTGGGGATCTTCCCTGCCAGAAAAATTCACGCGCAAGCGCCAATTGGAAGCGATCATTGTTTTTGCCGTATTAGCATTGGTCACCTGGTATGTGTTCTTTACGCCGCAAATCTCGGGCATCGCGCACCGGGCATTGCTCTATGTGGTGTTTCCATTCACCATCTGGGCAGCCTTGCGCACCGGACAAAGAGGGGCGGCGGCAGCGATCGTGATAGTCTCCGGTATTGCCATCTGGGGTACGACCCTGGGTTATGGTCCTTTTGCTGATACGCCGACGAACGACAGTTTGATCTTGCTGCAGACTTTTATGGCAGTGGTAGCGCTAACTTCGCTCATCCTGGCAGCCGCGACAACGGAGCGTCACAGCGCATCGGAAGCGGTAAACCAAAAAGTACGCGACCTGGCGACACTTAACCTGTCTTCCGAAACTTTGTTAACTACACTTGGTCAGGCTGATTTCTACGGAAAAATCTGCCAGCTGGTCCGCAAGCAATTCGGCGTCGACGTTGCCTGGATTGAAGTTGCCGACGGTAACAGCGATCAATTTACGCCGGTAGCAATCAGCGGCGCAGCCGTGGAGCAACTCCCTGAGCTGGCAGCAGTTTGGAAAGATGGCGTTCAGAGCGGCTCAACCACCAACCCGCCTTTGCAGGTCTCTGGCAATGGCAGTTTCGCCAGTTATGCTTCATTTCCACTTTTATTCAGCGAGCAACCTCTGGCGCACCTCCAACTGCTGAGCCGGCAGGCCGATTTCTTTGACAAAGACCGCCAACTGCTATTGCAGTCTTTCGCCAACCTGGGAGCTATCGCCATTCAAAACTCGTTGCTGCTGGACAGGGTACAAAAGGGGAATGAACAGCTGCACGCGCTGTCGCAGCGCTTGATGAAAGCGCAGGAAGAGGAACGGTTAAATCTTTCCCGTGAGCTGCACGATGAACTGGGTCAATTATTAATTGCCGCCATTTTCCAGTTAGGATTGCTGGAGCGGAATTCAACCAGCTCAGATGCCGTTCAAGGGCATGTTCAGGATTTACGAGCAACCGTCAATAAGATCCAACAGGAGTTGCACTCTTTGGCGATCAACCTGCGACCGGCGTCGCTCGACCATGTGGGGCTCGTCTCGGCGATCGAACAATACATCAATGAATTTCGAAAGCAGTACGGTTTAAAGGTGGAATTTGAGACGGCAGGTATGCAAAACCGTCGTCTGCCTTCTGCAGTAGAAACCGCCATTTTCCGGATTGTACAAGAGTCGCTGACCAATGTCATCCTGCACGCGCAGGCTACCCAGGTGGATGTGGTCATCAATCGCAAAGGCGGTGCTTTGATCGCCATCATTGAGGATGACGGCGTCGGGTTTTTCCCATCTGCGGCGACCGACGGCGATCACCTGGGTCTATTTGGCATGCGCGAACGGGTGGAAATGTTGGGCGGCAGCCTGACCATCGAGAGCGAACCCGGAAAAGGTACGACGGTCAGGGCGGAGGTACCCTGCGATGATTAAAGTCGTCATTGCCGATGACCATGCCATTGTGCGCGGCGGGCTGCGGGCGCTGATTCACGGTGACCCCGAGCTTGAATTGATCGGCGAAGCGAGCGGTGGCGCCGAAGCCATAGATTTGGTTTCGCAGTTGACACCAGACGTCCTCGTGCTGGATTTATCCATGCCGGATATCGATGGGATTACAGTCACCCGGCGAATCAAGGCTGGCGGATTTACCACCCACATCCTGATCCTGACTGTCCATGAAGACGAAGGATTGCTGCGGGAAGCTATTCGGGCTGGCGCCTCCGGCTACGTTCTAAAGCGCGCTGCTGAAGTTGAGCTTGTTCAGGCTATTAACACCGTTTACCAGGGCAAATTGTATGTCGACCCGGTGCTGATGTTATCGGTATTGACCGAAACCGCCGAAAAAGCCACCCCACCCCGCGGTGACAACCCCCTCACAACCAGGGAACTGGACGTCTTGAAATTTATCACTCAGGGGTACACCAACAAGCAAATCAGCGAAGAGCTGATGATCAGTACGCGGACTGTGGAAGGCCACCGGGCTAGCATGCTGGAAAAACTCAATTTACACAGCCGGGCGGAATTAGTCCGCTATGCCAAACAACGCGGCATCGTCGATTGAACCTGCTGGAGATCCGAATTGCCACCCCCGTATAAACTACGGGGGTGGTTTTTTACGCAAGCATAGCCAATCGATTCGCGTAACTCCTACGCTTTAAATCATCAGAAGATTTTTGTACCATGAAGTGACTAAATTAAGTTTTAAACTCCCGAATTCTGGAAAAAACTAGTGAAAGACTCTCCACAGCAACCGCTGGTCAGCCTGCGTGGAATTAAAAAGGCGTTTCCGGGTGTCCTGGCTAACAACGATATTAACCTGGATATCTACCCGGGTGAAATTCACGCGCTGCTGGGCGAGAATGGCGCCGGCAAAAGCACCTTGATGAAAATCCTGTACGGCTTTTACCGGGCTGACGAGGGCCGGATATTGGTTGACGGAAAAGAAGTCCGGATCAAATCACCAGCTGACGCTCGCCAATTAAATATCGGCATGGTTTTTCAGGTTTTAAACCTGATTCCGGCGTTAAGTGTGCTGGAAAACATCGCGTTGTTCCTGAAAGACCTTCCCGCAGTCTATAACCGGTCGCAGATCCGGAACCGGATTTTAGAGCAGTCCAGGCAATACGGGCTGGAAGTGAACCCGGATGAGCTGGTATCCCATATTTCGATAGGGGTACAGCAAAAAGTAGAAATCCTTAAGCTGCTGCTTTCAGATGCCAAGATTTTAATTCTCGACGAACCCACCCGAGTGCTGGCGCCGCATGAGGTTGAGAGTTTATTTGCTGTATTAAGTAAACTCAAACAAAGCGGCTACGCCATTCTCTTAATCACCCACAAGCTAAAGGAAGTGCTGGCGTGTGCAGACCGAATCACGGTGCTGCGTGCCGGGGGGGTTGCCGGAAGCATTTTACAAGCTGAAGCCGACCAGGAAAAGTTGGTACAGCTGATGTTCGATAAACAGATCACGGTTCAGATCGAACAAAAGGAACATCTCCACGCAGCGGACACGGTATTGGAATTGATCTCCTTCTGCACTCATAGTGAGGGAACCGCAGTC
>DATMXL010000075.1:0-22775 GCA_035561555.1 Bellilinea sp. | reverse complement strand
AAAGGTCTTGGCGCCGCGTTCTTCTACACCTAGCGTGTTGACTCCCACCAGCTCCGAGCAGGCGCGGATGCAGCGCCGGCACAGGATGCAGCGGTTGTGTTCCAGGATAAAGTTGGGGTGCGAGGCATCCACCGGGTAAGGCTGCCAGTTGGGAGGCAGCGGCCAGTTGGTCATGCCTTCGCCGTAAGCTGCATTCTGCAATTCACAGTCGCCGCCGCTGACCTGGCAGTAGGGGCAGAAATGGTTGCGCTCGGAGAAGATCAAAGTCAGAACGAATTTCCGCGCCGTTTTGATTTTGTCAGATTCAGTACGCACCACCATATTATTGGTCACCGGGATGGTGCAGGCGGATTGCAGTGTGCGAAATCCGTCAATCTCAACCATGCACAGGCGGCAGCCGCCGAACGGTGTCAGGTGCGGGTGGTCGCACAGCGTAGGGATTTCGATTCCCGCCTGTCGCGCGGCATTCAAAACGGTCGTGCCTTCGTTTACTGCGATGGTTTGGTTATTTATGGTTAAATTCAACATTCGACATCACTCCTAAACCAGGGGCATTTGTGGCAAATCGGCATCTTAAAGTTCTCATCAGTAGTCCGCCGGCTCAATGAACCGCCTCTTTGGTCTGGCAAACGCCAGCCGGGCAAACACCCAGGCGGATGTGGGCTTCAACTTCGGCGCGGAAATTTGTCAAAATATCTTTGAGTGGAGTTCCGGCTGTCTGACCCAAACCGCAGTTGGACAGGTTGTACAGGTTCTGACTCAAATCCGCCAACTGGTCAAGTGTTTTGAGCGTAGCCTGCCCGCTTGCGATTGCGTCCAGCATTTCCCAGGCGCGCTGCGTCCCGATGCGGCAGGGGAAGCACTTGCCGCATGATTCGTTGCGGAAGAAGTTCAACAGCACCTTGGCCAGGTCCACCACACAGGTGTCCTCGTTACAGATCAGCAGAGCGCCTGAACCCAGCGCCACGCCGGCTTTATTGAACGAGTCAAAATCCATCGGGGTGTCTTGCAGCGATGCCGGAATAATCGATCCGCTAGAGCCGCCAGTTTGTGCCAGCTTGAAGTTTTCGCCATTCTTCATGCCGCGAGCATAAATTGAGATGACCTCGCGCAACGTGATGCCCATGGGCACTTCAATCAAGCCGGTGACATTCACATTACCGAGGATGGTGTAAACCTTGGTGCCCGGGCTGGAGGGAGTGCCAAAGCTGCGGTACCAGGCAGCACCGTGCTGCAAAATGGGTGGCACATTGGCCAACGTTTCTACATTGTTGACCAGGGTGGGTTTGCCGAATAAACCGGACGTCGTCGGGAAGGGAGGGCGTGCTCGCGGCTGACCGCGTTTGCCTTCAATTGACTCCAGCAGCGCTGTCTCTTCACCGCAAATATAGGCCCCGGCTCCGCTGTGGACGTGCAGGTCAAAGTTAAAAGTCGTGCCAAAAATCTCTTTGCCAAGGAAGCCCATTTCTTTCGCTTGCAAAATCGCCAGCTTGAGCCGCTCCTGTGCCAGTGTGTATTCACCGCGAATGTAGATATAACCCTCATCCGCACCGACGGCGTAGGCTGCCAGCGCCATCGCTTCGATAATGCTGTGCGGATCGCCTTCCAGAATAAGGCGGTCTTTGAAGGTGCCCGGTTCGGATTCGTCAGCATTACAAATGACGTACTTCTTGGCTGCCTTTTCCTTGGCAACAAATCCCCACTTCATACCTGTCGGGAAACCTGCGCCGCCGCGGCCGCGCAGCCCGGATTTCTTAATTTCTTCGATTACCTGGGTTGGTTGGCTTTCGCTCAACACTTTTCCAAGCGATTGATAACCGTCATGCAAAATGTAATCTTCGATGTTGGTTGGGTCGATGATGCCGGCTCGCTGCAGCACAATCCGTTGCTCTGCTGGCAGCGTGCCCTTGCGGGTGTTCAACCAGGCAATTTTTCCGCTGAGTTCCCGGTTCGATGCCTGCAGATCGGTAGCAATGCGGCCTTTGTACAGGTGTTCTTCCACCAGGACAGACACGTCATCCACCGTCACGGGTCCATACACGACCGCTTCAGGATACACAATGACCAGAGGCAGTGCATCGTGCCGGCCTACGTCGCCGATCATTGCCAATGAGATTTCTTCATCCAAACCGTAAACTTTGATCTGCGCCTTGAGTAGATCAAATACATCCTGCGCCCCGCGCTGCATGCTGATGGGATCACTGGAGACCAATACCATCGAACGATAAGTTTTCATCTGGTTCTCCCTTTAGCTGTAACGCGCCAAAACGCCGGGGACTTTATCAGCGGTCAGATTGCCATAAACATCTTCATCAATAATGATGACCGGACCGACGCCGCAAATACCAAGACAACTGGTGGTGATCAGCGTCCATTTACCATCCGGACTGGTCTCATCATTCGCCAGATTCAATTCCTCCTGCAGCACCTCCCACACCTCTCGTCCGCCGACCACATGGCAGGGTGCACTCTCACAGAATTGAATGACATGCCGTCCGCGTGGCTTGGTCGACAGCATATGATAGAAACTGGCAACACCCAATAGGCTACTGCGCGGCTCCTTCAACTGCAGGCTGATCTGGCTCAGTGCTTCCGCTGGCAAATACCCCAGAGCTTGATTGACCTGGTTCAAAATCGGAATGAGTTCATCCCGGGAAGCCCCATGCCGGTCTATTGCTGCGTTTACGGCTTCGGTTATTTTGTTACCGTTCAAAGTGTCTACTGGCATTCTCCTCCTCCTGATTTCCTTTGGCTGTTTTAGCGATAATGGTTAGATCATTTAGTTGATCGAAATTGCATTGAAATTGCACACTTGCATACAAATCCCGCAGCGGATGCAAATATCCGGGTCGATCTGATGTGCCTGGCGCCGTTCACCGCTGATGGCATCCGCTGGGCAGTTGCGCGCACAAACCGTGCAGCCTGTGCAGGTCGCTGGCTGAATTTCAAACCGGATCAACCCCTTGCATACCTTGGCAGGGCAGCGTTTTTCGTAAATGTGGGCTTCGTACTCCTCGCGGAAATAGCGCAAGGTGCTTACCACCGGATTAGGCGCGCCCTGACCCAGACCGCACAGGCTGTTGGTCTTGATTTGCTCGCACAGGAACTCGAGTGTCTCGATGTCCCCATCCACACCCTTGCCTTCGCATATACGGGTGAGAATTTCCAGCAGGCGGCGTGTGCCCACTCGGCAGGGAGTGCACTTGCCGCAGCTCTCGTCCTGGGTAAATTCCATGAAGAAGCGGGCGATATCGACCATACAGGTCTCGTCATCCATGACAATCATGCCGCCCGATCCCATCATGGTGCCGGCCTGAGTTAGTGATTCGTAATCCACCGGCAGGTCAAGGATGCTTGCGGGGGTGAATCCGCCCATCGGGCCGCCAATTTGCACAGCCTTGAAAGGTTTATCGTCCTTTAGCCCGCCGCCAACGTCGTACACGATCTCGCGCAGTGTGATGCCTAACGGCACTTCGATCAACCCGGCATGTTTAACATCGCCTGCCATGGCGAAGGTCTTGGTGCCCTTGCTGCGCTCGGTACCCATGCTGGCAAACCACTCCGCGCCGCGCAAAATGATCTGCGGCACATTGGTGTAGGTTTCCACATTGTTGACATTGGTGGGTTTACCCCACAAACCTGCCACTGACGGGAACGGCGGGCGGGGACGCGGCTCGCCGCGTCGGCCTTCGATCGAAGCAATCAGAGCGGTTTCTTCACCGCACACAAACGCTCCGGCACCCATCCGCACTTCCAGGTCGAAACTGAAGTCGCTGCCGAGTATATTTTTCCCCAGCAATCCGAAATCCCGCGCCTGGCGCAGTGCGATATTCAGGGTCGAGACAGCGATCGGGTACTCAGCCCGGCAGTAAACGTATCCCTGCTGAGCGCCAATTGCATAAGCCGCGATCGCCATACCTTCAATCAACGCATGCGGGTCGCCTTCCAGTACCCGGCGGTTCATAAACGCACCTGGGTCGCCTTCATCAGCATTGCAAACCACGTATTTCACCGGCTCTGCAGTGGCTCGGGTTAATTGCCACTTCTTCCCGGTTGGGAATCCTGCGCCACCGCGGCCACGTAGTCCGGAACGCAAAACGGTATCAATCACTTCCTCCGGCTGCATTTCACTGACCACTTTAGCCAGGGCTGCATAGCCGTCTTCGGCAATGTATTCCTCAATGTTTTCCGGGTCGATCTTGCCGCAATTGCGCAACACGACTCGAATTTCCTTGGCTGTCGGTGCTCGTAATTCCTCATCTGCGACCGCCACATCGGTGTGCACGAATTTCTTGGCAATGCGCCCCTTGAGGAAGTGTTCCTCCACCAGGTAGGGGATATCATCGACGGTCATCCCCACATAATGCACGCCCTCCGGGTAAACCATCATTTCCGGGCCGTCCGTACAGCCGCCGATGCGCGAAGTCTCTAAAACCTGGACTTCATCGATCAATCCTTCAGCGACCAGCTCGTCCTGCAGTGTGTCCAACACGTCATGCGCGCCTTTTTGCAGGCACTGTGGGTCCACGCATACCAATACATGTGAGCGGAAATACTTCATAAGGGTTTAGCCTGTTGATATCCTGTTGTATGAAGGGTCCGACAGACTACAGTGTAATGACGTGATTTTCGACAACTTTCCCAGCCACGACGTGATCTTTGAGGATTTGGCGCGCCACATCACCATTGACTTTGCCGTAGGTGATCTTGGTCTGCTCGCCGATTACGATCTGGACGATCGGCTCTTTCTCGCATAAACCAATGCAGCCCGTCTGCTTGACCACGATTCCGCTCAAATTCTCAGTTTGGATTGTGTCCAGGATGGCTTTCATGGTATCGCGTGCTCCCGCGGCGATGCCGCAGGTGCCCATGCCAACGATGACTTCAATTTGACCGGCAGCAGTTTTCACCTTGCGCTTTTCCAGCGCTTCTTCACGGATTTTTTTCAAATCATCGAGGGATTTAATGGTAGGCATTCAGTCACTCCTTTGAAAGTAAAGGTTAAAGGTTCGTCATTAAGCCATTTCAGGCTGAAGCGCCTGAAGCCCTGCCTTGATTTCATCGCGCAGGTAGGAAATAACCAATGGATCGCTCAGTGGTACGTCGGCGAGTTCGATTTTGACAGCTGCGTCGTCGAAGATATATTCGTTGTCGTGCGCCTGGTAGCGGAAAATGACGTGCAGCTGCGGATTGGCGATGATTAAATGGAGCATCGTGCTGGTGATATCACCCAGCGGCATCCGGTCGATGTGGCTTTTCTGGAATTCCACATCCATCTGGGTGCCGGCACCAGGCACTGATTGGATTTCTAAATAACCATCACAGGCTTCGGCTGCTGCCTTCAATAGCGGGATGCCCAGGCCAACTTTCCGTGTGGTTCGCGTGGTGACGAAAGGATCGGTTACCAGAGCCACCATTTCTTTGTCCATGCCTTTGCCGTCATCGCGCACGCTTAGATGCAGCCGGTCCATCCGATTGTCCTCGCGGATGGCGATTTCAACCGTCCTGGCCTGGGCAGCGATGCTGTTTTCAGCGATATCCAGCAAGTGTAAAGACAGTTCTCTCAATGCGTTTCCTGAACGGAGCGGAGAATTTGAGGAAATTTATTCGGTTTCACCCGCCCCAGATTGTTTTCATCCACCGATACCACCGGAGCTTGCGAGCAGGCGCCCACGCAGCGGCACACTTCCAGCGTAATTTCACCGTCAGGGGTGGTTTCGCCAGGTTCAATCCCAAGCAGCGATTTAGCTTTTTCGATCAATTGTGGAGTGCCGCCAACATAGCAGGCGGTACCCATGCAAAATTTTATGGTGTGACGGCCGCGTGGTTGCGTCGTAAAAAACGAGTAAAAAGAAACGACGCCGTGCACAGTGCTTACGGGTACCCTTAATTCATTGGCCACGTAGTACTGCATACTGGGGGAGATAAATCCGATTTGGGTTTGCAGCTGGTTGAGCACAACCATCATGGCGCCTGACTTGTCTCGGTTATCAGCCAGAATTTCATCGATGACCCGCTTCTGGTCCGGATTGGCCAGCGGATCAAGGGTGGAAATCTGGGTTGCTACAGGTTGCATGTTTGACTCCGCAGGTGTAATTGGATAATTAGGGTTGAAATTAACATCCACCCCATCCTTGAAAAGTTTAATAGACCACAGGTTTGACCGTAATTACCAAATGTCATCACTATTTGTGAAAACTGTAACAAACTCGGTCAGAATTGGTCTGATTTATAAAGTAGACGTCGAAAGAATTCTTGCTGAACGCCCGCCGCTTTTTTTGAAGGCTAATTTAATTTCCGCGAGGGTCGGTGCCTCGACCAGAAGTTGATTAACACCCCGGAGATCCTCCAACCGGTGCGCATCCCCGCCCTGAATTAAGGGATAGCCTGCCAATTGCGGATGGAGCGCAACTGCAGCGGATGGCTTTAGGTGCCGCGAGATTTCCAATGCCGAAAAGGGGATTTCTGGTGGTACAAAACCAAGCATGGAGATAAGGCCGTTTGCAGGTCGGTTGACATGCGCTGGAATTACCATCCCACCCAAGCCTTCAACCTGCTGACAGACCTCGTCAATCGATAGGCTGGTCGAAGTTAGCAATAAACGGCTTTCACGCGCAACAAACTCCCCGATTTCATCCACCAACAGCTGGTCGCCAAAGAAACCTGGACGGTTTTCCATCTTTGGCAAGCAGGAGGAAACCACTTCCTGCCATTTTTCAGCTTGTTCCGGCTGGTCGAACAGGCATAATACATGAACTTCCTCGCGTGTCTGTAATTCCATCCCTGGCAGCACCGTTAATCCAGTCCCGGCAGCGGCTTTTTGCACTGCCCGAATGTTGCCCGTGGCATTGTGGTCGGTGATGGCAATCAGATGGATACCCCGCTCCAGCGCTTCCATCACGATTAATGGCGGCAGCATTTCCAGCTCGGCGCACGGAGACAAGACTGTGTGCACATGGAACTCCGCCCGCAATGTCAGCATTTTAACTATCCCACTATCCCCGGGTTGCCTTTAAACTGCGCGAAGGCCCAGTTCCCATAATTTTCCTGCCATTGTAAAAGTCGTCTCGGCGGTTGAAAGCAGAGTCACATCCTCCATGTTGGCTTTATTGATGGTCGCCTGATCCGGCATGGCATTTTCCGTGATGATTACCGCGCTCAACTCCAATAATGCGGCGACCGCCACGATGTTGCCGTGTGCTTGCAGGGTCAACCATATGCCGTTATGCGGAGCGCCTGTCATCACACAGGAAAGTAAATCGGCCGCATAACCGCCGCTGGGCTGGATTGCCGAAAAATCTTTCTTTTCCGTGAGTACAGTCAATTTAAGGACGTCAATTATTTCTGCCAGGTTCATCCTATTAACCTCCCGAATCATTTTTTCGGCTGTCGCTGCCAAGGTCTTGTGAATAGACGTTGAGTTTCATGCGCAGCCGGGTACCTTTGCCAAATTGCGATTCAAGCTTCATCACATCCACGCAGCGCGAAATATTTACCAGCCCCATTCCGGCGCCAAACCCCAATTCGCGGACTTGTTCTGTAGCCGTTGAATATCCCGGGCGCATGGCTTCTTCCACATCTTTGATCCCAGGACCGTAATCATAGACATCCACTGAAATTTGGTGTGGCTCGATTTCCACCCGGATGACGCCGCCATCCGTGGTGTGGATGATCAAGTTCATTTCAGCTTCGTAGGTGGCAATGCCGCAGCGGCGTGCAATCTGCGGACTGGCGCCCATGCGAGTCAGTGCGCGTTTGATTTTCGAGGAAGCACCGCCCCCATGTTCGAAATCTCCCGCCTTGATGTTGTAGCGCAAGATCAGGCTGGTACGCTCCGACTCGATGTCTTCGAAGAGGTGCGAGGCACGGTAGCGCCGTACCTCTTCAGTCTGATAATCGGATTGCAGCGCTTTGAGCAAGCCGCGGGTAATGTCACCCTTGGTAAGGATCCCTATCAGCGCGCCATTGCGATCCACCACCGGCAGCCGTCCCACCCGAGTACTGACGAAGGTTTTCAACGCCTCAATCAGAGGATCGTCAGAATACACTACATGCGGATTGATGGTCATATATCCGCGGATTTCAGCATCCGTGTCCGATTGGATCAGGCAGCGAATCAAATCTTCGATGCTGATAATTCCCGCCAATTGTCCGTTTTCAACCACCGGTGCTCCGGAGATTTGCTGGGTTCGGAAAATATCCAGCGCCTCCCGCATTTTCATTTCTGGCGGCACCAGCACTGGAGCGCTGGTCATGACCTCGGAAACCCTGAGCTCGTAGGCCAGTTCCTCAGAACGAGTAATATGTTCTGCTTCCTTGTCGGTCATGATGCGGGATTTAGGCGCTTTAGACGGCTCCATGGCACATCCCTGCCTTTAATATTCCACTTTCGCTACTCGTTGTGGCACTCTTCATTGACCACAGGACCTTCCAAACACAACAGTCCAGCTTGATACAACCGTCCACAAGCCTCGAACATACCCATCGATGTTGTGATCAATGGGATGCCTTCCGCGTTCGCCAGGAGGATCGTGTCCTGCGCCGGGCTTTTTCCGCGCACGATCACAACCGCGGTGATGTCTGCCATCTGCGCGGTCCGAATCACCTGCGGGTTGCAAAGACCAGTCAGAAGAACTGTCGCGGGTTGCAGTGAAGCCAGCACATCGCTCATTAAATCTGCTGCGCCGCATCCTTGGACTTCGGTATATAGATCGGCTGACGGATTCAACACCGTGCCGTTGATGATTTCAATGAGTTCTTGAACTCTCATGATGAATTTTCCCAACCGGAAAGAGATTATGGGGCAATGATTGCAAGTAAAGGTTAACATACACATTCTAAGAGGGTAAGTGGAAATTATCCTAAACTATGTGCATTTTGTCACAAATGAAGCCTGTGAATCACGCACCCAGAAAAAGCCGTGACTGAAAACCAGCGCTGCCAGGGTTTGAACGCCGGGTTATGATAAAATTTTCACACGCACAGGCGAAAGGTCAGGCAACCCATGGAAAAAATCATTGCATCACTCAAAGGCACGCGGGATTTTTACCCCGAAGACATGGCAGTTCGATCCTGGCTGTATGCCAAACTGCGCGAGGTATCCGAATCCTTCGGATATCAGGAATATGACGGACCTTTTCTGGAAAAAATTGACCTTTATGCAGCTAAATCCGGCGAGGAGCTGGTCAAGGAACAGGCTTTTGTTTTCCCAGACCGCGGCGGCGACCTGATCACCCTGCGACCCGAGTTGACCCCTTCCCTGGCGCGCATGGTCGCTCAGCGCCAAAAACAATTCACCTACCCGTTACGCTGGTGGTCATTTGGTCCCTTCTGGCGCTATGAGCGGCCGCAAAAAGGCCGTACCCGTGAGTTTTTCCAATGGAATATAGACCTGATTGGCGCCAATTCACCCGAAGGGGATGCGGAATTAATCGCTATTTGCGCCGCTTTCTTCAAACGTGTTGGGTTGTCTCCCCAGCAGGTTGGCATTTATGTCAATGACCGCCGTCTGATGGAAAGCCAACTGCTGAAAATTGGCATTGCATCTAATGAAATGCGCAAAACCGTGTTCAAGTTGATTGACCGCCGTGACAAAATGCTCCCTGCTGAATGGGATGGCTTTGCCATTGAATCCGGTTTGACACTGGCACTGCTCAATAGCTTGAAATCGATGTTGGCGAACCGGGATTTGTGGCAAGAATCACCCGAATTGACCCGCGTTTTTGCGGCTTTGGAAACGCTTGGTGCTGCACCGTACGTCCAATTTGATCCGCAAATCATCCGCGGGCTGGATTACTACACCGCCACGGTCTTCGAGGCTCGCGATCTTGACCGCGAAGGTCGTGCCATCCTGGGAGGCGGACACTACGACAACCTGGTGGAAGATGTCGGCGGCGATCCACTGCCGGCGGTCGGCTTCGCCATGGGCGATGTGATGATCCGTCTGATCCTGGAAAAGTACGGCTGCCTGCCGGAATTCAAACCCTCGCCAGCCGATATCCTGGTGACCGTCTTTGAACCCACCCTCCTCGGTCATTCTTTAAAAATCTCCGCCGAGCTGCGCGCTGCCGGATTCAAAGTTGCCTGCTTCAGTGAAGAGGCCAAACTGCCACGCCAGTTGAAATATGCCGATAAGATGGGCATCCGTTTCGTGGTCATTGTCGGTCCGGACGAATTTGCCTCGGGCCAGGCGACCGTCAAAGACCTGGCTTCCCGCCAGCAAGCCACGGTCCCCGTCGCGAAAATTTTGGACGCCATCCGGGAGTGGCTTGCGTAAGCCTGGAGGGTATGATAAAATTCAGCCGCTTTATGGTGGGCGTAGCTCAATGGCAGAGCATCGCACTGTGGATGCGAGGGTTGTGGGTTCGAGCCCCATCGCCCACCCCAATTAACACCTCTTCCGAGGTGTTTTTCTTAAAATAACCCTCTCCATTTTCGAAGAAAATGGGGATAAGCGGTTTTTGCACCCCGAGCGAAGCGAGTGGGGGGCCAGGGTGGGGTCGTTCCTATATTCGTATTTTTTATTCGTAGGTTGGGTTGAGGGGCGGCTAAAGCTTGAAATTCAGGCAACGTTTCTGGCAGCCCCAAAACCCGACACCCGATTGTCATTGCGAAGGAGCACTGGATGATTTTTTCCAGTGCGACTGTGGCAATCTGATCTTCGTCTTACCATAATACATCGTATGTCGGGTTGAAGGGCGGCTATAGGTTGAAATTTGAACAACCCATCTGGCAGCCCTGTAACCCGACACTCAGCGTATCACCTGTCAAATCTTCTAAAGGCTTCATCAAGCTGCATTAATAATTCATCATCGCTGTGCAGTAAGAGCGCCCCATACAACTCGCACACCTCACATTTTTCCGCATCTCCCATCGCCCGCACATCCATCACCATCGCCCTGTTCAGGTCATTCGGCTCATACTTATGCAGCCCATTCCCATACTCCCGCCGCTGATGGGTCAACCTTTCCTGTGCCAGCGGCGTTACCAGATAGGCGCACAACAAATCCAAATCCACACCTGTGTGTGGATAAAACCCGTGGAAGGCCGTCAAATTACGCACCCCCGCCCGATTTCGCACCCAGCGCAATTTCCCCCGGCTGAAGGTGGTCACCAGCAAAGGCGCCGCTGGACGCTGCTCCAGCGCATACCACGGTGACCGTTTACTCGTCAGAAACCGCATATCTGTTCCCCGCGCTAAACCGTATTCAATGTACCGCTCCACGGCTGGCAAATCTTCCCACCCCGCCAAATTGACCAGCCACACCGGTTTTTGGCTTGCCCGCAAACGGGAAAAATGCTCCTGCGAAAATTCAAGGTCGGCAGCATAACTGGATTTTGCTAGACAGGGAAGCACGCATTCTTCGTCCAACTCTGCCTGCTCCCGCTGCGCCTCGCTGATTACAAAAAATGCATTGTCCCCGGTAGCGATTCCCCGCATCACTTTCCCAAAAGTTGACAGCGGCACCATTTTCTTGTTCGCAGCCTGATTCAGGCGCATTGGGACGAGCCATTTCTCGCCTGGCGAGCGTACTGCCTGACCGTTCCCAGTAGAAGCTTGACTGGATCCATCTTCATGCTTGAACCGCGCCGCAATCGCGGAAAGCTCTTCCATTGAATGCACCGTTACAAATTCCGGCGGGTTTGACTGCGCCGATCTTTCCAGGCACAAAATGCACGCAGTAGTGATAACCACGGTAAATGGTTGCAGCGCCTCTCCCAGGATCAGTACCTTTCGCAGAATTCCATGGTCGAGCAGCAGCTGCTTGACCGGCACGCCGTAATCCGCATTGAGAAACTCGAACGGCAGGATCACCGCCGCCCGCCCGCCTTCTGCCAGCTGCCAGATCAACTTGATCAGAAAGAAGATATACAAATTGGCTGCCCGGCTGAACGTTATCCCGGTATGCCGCATGAAGGTTGTCGCCATCTGTTCTTTGTCTGGCAATCCGCGAAACTTGCGGTAGGGTGGGTTGCACAGGATGGCATCGAACTTTGATTCCCAGTCCGCCTCGAGATAGTTGGAATTTTCAACTTTAATATGCGCATAGCCAGAGGATTCAAATAAATGTTTGGCTGCCGCTGCTGTCTCCGGATCCACCTCAAAACCGGTCATTTTGCTTCCGGCATTTTTCTCATCTTCCAGCAGGCAGCGCAGGAAAACACCCAGACCCAGCGCCGGGTCGAGCACGCTGGCAGGGGACCGTCGCGCACTGACCCACTGTGCCATGCATTTGGCGATGGCATACGGCGTAAATACTTGCCCCAATCGGGTCCGTTGCTCCCGGGTTGTATGCGCTGCAGTTTGGATCTCCGGCGCATCGCTGAAAAATCGGTTGAGCTCACTCATGGCGTTGCTCGCATTATAGCATCAGGCTTAAAATACCCTTTTCCAGTGCATGGTGGTAATCGCCATTCCTTCCGCGGCACCTTTCTTTCACGACACACGATTTAAATGTTAAAATAGCCAACAGTTTACTCAAACCAGCATTAAAAATCTCCGAAAGATGGTAGCAGCTGATGGCGGGTGAAAAAATCCTGATCGTTGATGACGACCTGGCGCATGCGTTGTTATGTCAACGCCTGCTCGAACGCGCCGGCTACCAGGCACTGGCAGTTAACAACACAGCCGATGCCCTCAATCGCCTCAAATCGGCAGCCTATGACTTGCTGATTACCGACATCCGCATGCCAGATATGTCCGGTTTCGAACTGATGAACCTGGCAGTTCAGTCCAAGCCTGATCTGGCAATCCTGTTAATGACCGGCTTTGGATCGGTTGAAAACGCGGTCCAGGCTCTGCGCTTTGGCGCTGACGGCTTGTTGCTCAAACCTTTGTCCAGTGCCGGCGAACTGGTTGATACCGTGGCGTCCGTCCTGCAAAAGCGCCAGACAAAATTGGACGCGCTGCGCCTCAACGTGCTCCACCCCCTTTTTGCCATAAGCGAACATATCTTTGCCGAAACCACGCCTGAATTATTGAGCGAACTGATCGTAAACGATGTGCGCGACCAGGCCCAATCTTCGGTGACGGGTATCTTCATCAAGGACGGCTCTGATTCACGCTGGCAGGTATTCGCAGGCTCCAATCTGGCACTCATGCCGCAGCCGGATGTCTCCTTGCGGCTGGACCGGGTCCTGGACGAAATTGCCAAAATTGATCCATACATCTTGTTGCACCACTCTGATCCGCGTATGGGTGGCATGTCTGCCTGGATGAAATCCAATGGGTACCGCGACATGGCCTGCACCACGGTCAAACGCGCCAAAAATTCGTACCTGTTTTATGCCATCCGCTCTGACGACCAGCCGGAATGGGAAAGCCCTGACCTTGAATTACTGGTCATATTTGCGCGCCAGGCTGCCGTTGCCCTGGAAAATGCCCAACTCTACAACGAATCGAAGGATTACATCCATCAGCTGGAGGAATCGCAGCGCAGTTTGATTATGGCGGAGAAAATGGCAGCCCTCGGACGCCTGATGGCTTCCCTGGCACACGAACTGAACAACCCATTGCAAGGCGTACAAAATTGCCTGCACCTTGCGGCGCGCAGCGACCTGCCAGAATCACAGCGTCAGGAATTTATTCTCATGGCGCGGCAGGAGGTCGAGAGGGTTTCGGCGCTGGCACAAACGGCCATGGAATATTACCGCCCCCGGCGTTTGATTCGCCAATCGGTCGAGCTGGTCAGTCTGTTGGAGACAGTGTTGAATCTGGTCGAGCCGCAATTGCGCACCAGTCACATAACCGTCAGACGCGAATTCCCTGCCCAACCGATCCACATTGAGGTTATCCGCGACAATATTCAGCAAGTAATCCTCAACCTGCTGTTGAATGCCATGGATGCATTGGCTGCCCACCCAGATGAGCGCACCATCTGGATCGAAGTTTTGGAAGGCGAAAATGAGGTTGAAGTGTTTATAGAGGATAGTGGTAGCGGGATCTCGCCCGATGTGGAAGAGCGCTTATTCGAGCCGTTTGTCAGCACCAAGCTGGAAGGCTCCGGATTAGGCCTCTCCATCAGCTACGAATTGATCGTGGATGTTCACGGTGGTGAATTGAATTTCGTCCCACCGCTGCATGGACAGGGTGCCCGTGTGCGCGTTTTGCTGCCAAGGAAGGAATGATATGACCAAAGCCAGAATCCTGGTCGTTGACGATGAAGATGTAGCCCGGCTTTCCCTCCTGCGCATCCTGCAGCTGGAAGGCTATGAGGTTACCGCCGTTGGTGACGGCGAAACCGCTTTACGCGAGTTAGCCCGCTCAACCTATGACCTGATGATCATTGACCTGCACATGCATGGCATCAGCGGACTGGATGTGGTCACCCAAACGACCGATCTATACCCCAACCTTAAGGTGCTCATCCTGACAGCCTTCGGCAGTATGGACACCGCCATTCAAGCCTTGCGCTACCATGTCAACGATTACCTGATCAAGCCAGCCAATCCCAGGGACATTCTCAACAGTGTCGAACGCGCTCTCAAAGGTGAACCTTCACTCGCCGCTGAGCACGTCATCAATGAGGTCCGTGCTTCAAACCGAATACCATTGGTATCCAGCAAGCCGTATGAACAATCCGTCTTTCACGCCTCCAGCGGTGTAGTGATCGACTGCATGCGCCGCCGCATTACCTGGCAGGATATGACCATTCACCTGACGCCCACCGAAGCGAAAATTGTCGGGGTCCTATTAGAAAATAACTCCCTGGTCGTGCGTCACCAGGAACTGGTGCAAAAAGCTTATGGGTACCGGGTCAGCGCCGGCGAGGCGGCCAAAATTCTACGGCCGATTCTTTCCCGCTTGAATACCAAACTGGAGAATATCCCCGGAGGCGGAGAATGGATTCGCTCCATCCGCGGCTCCGGCTACCTGCTGGAGATCGAAGGCACTGACACCAAAGGCGAGCTGCCCGCCGTCAAATAATGATTGGACTGTTCCACTGAGGGAGCCGTGCGACCGAAGAGTCTCAGATTTAGGCTTCCGTTATGTCCCTTCCAGGAGCGGGTGATCGGACTCGAACCGACGACATTTTGCTTGGGAAGCAAACGTTCTACCACTGAACTACACCCGCTGGCAGATTTGGATTATATGCGTCCGCCTTGAGAATGTCAAGCACGCCTGATTTCCTGCTTCATAATCGTATAGCCGTAAATTTGTCTATGGTATAATCTTCTCTTCAATGAACTTTGACTGTAGCCGTAGTGCCCTCAGGGAATAGGAGTAAATATTGGCGTTCAATCCTTTCAATTGGCTGATGGGATTGTTCTCTCTGGACATCGGAATCGATTTGGGGACAGCGAACACGCTGGTGAATGTCCGGGGAAAAGGAATCGTAATCAATGAACCGTCCTGGGTGGCAATCGAAAAACGCAGCCGCAGGCCGTTAGCTATTGGCTTGCAGGCTAAAGAAATGGTTGGCCGCACTCCGGCTAATGTTGTTGCCATTCGTCCGCTGCGTGATGGCGTGATTTCCGAGTTTGAGATCACGCAAGCCATGCTGGGTTATTTCATTGGCAAGGCTCACCAGCAGACCATCGTGCCTATGCCACGCCCGCGGGTGGTGGTTGGTATCCCCTCGGGTGCCACCGAAGTCGAAAAACGCGCGGTGTACGACGCCGCTATGTCCGCCGGCGCCCGTGAGACCTACCTCATCGAAGAGCCGCGTGCTGCCGCCCTGGGTGCTGGTCTGCCAGTCTCCGAAGTGCAGGGAAGTATGGTGGTAGATATCGGCGGCGGCACCACCGAAGTTGCAGTGATTTCGATGGGAGGCATCGTCGTCTCGCGCTCTTTGCGCGTCGCTGGCGACGAACTCGACCAGGACATCATCCAATATATTCGCAACAAGTACAACCTGTTCATCGGCGAACGCATGGCCGAACAGGTAAAAATTCAAATTGGCTCAGCCTACCCTCTGCCCACCGAAAAGACCATGAACGTCCGCGGACGCAATCTGGTCAGCGGACTGCCCGAGTCGCTGGAGATCTCCTCGGTTGAAATCCGTGAGGCTGTTTCCGGATCTGTTCAGGTTATCGTGGATACCATCAAGGATGCCCTGGATGAATCTCCACCAGAAATCGTCTCCGATCTGATTGAAACCGGCATCTGCCTGGCTGGCGGCGGCGCTTTGCTGGGTGGACTGATGGAGCGTCTGTCCGACGAACTCCATTTGCGCGTGTGGGTCGCTGAAGACCCCATGACCTGCGTGGCTCGCGGCGCAGGCATGATTCTGGAAGACCTGGATAAATACAGCGACTTCCTGGTCGGTCTGGACCGCGGCGGAGGCCGTTAGGCTGTCTGGCGTTGACGGCTAGTCCCGGCACACGTGCAGGCATGGTACACTTTCCCCCATGAGAAATTCCGGCTCTCAGTTCTTGCGGAACGCGACAATCTTCGTCGTAGCCGCGGGTCTGGTTATTTTTGCCCTAAGCGGATATATGCAGCCGCTTTTCCGCACCGCCTTGACTCCGCTGGTGGCGGTGCAAAGCTGGCTTTCTACGCGCTTCATGGCAGTGTATGAGTTTGTCACCGTACCGCGGGATATTAACAGCCTGCGATCACAAAACCAGGCACTCGAATCCGAGGTGGCCGGTCTGCAGGCGCAGATCATCGAACTCGAGCAGCAGCTGCGCGAAGCGCAGGTGCTGTATGCGTTGCTGGATTTTGCCCGCGGCAGCCCGGAATCGCAATATGTCGCCGCTGCGGTGATTGGCCGCGACCCCAGCCCGTTCCTGCATTATGTCATCATTGACCACGGTTCTGATTCTGGCCTGCGTCACGGCATGCCTGTGATTACCGATCAGGGTCTCATCGGCCGTATCGACGCCCTGACCGCCACCGCAGCCCGCGTCCAGCTCATTACGGACCCCGGCTCAACCGTCAACGTCCGCCTCGAGTCTACCCGCACTGAGGCGCAAATCACCGGATCAGTGACCGGTGAAATCACCCTCGACCTGGTCTCACCGGATGTTCCTTTATTGCCCGGCGAGCTGGTGCTCACATCGGGTCTTGGCGGTGGTTATCCGCCGGATTTACTGATCGGACAGGTGGTCAGCGTCCGCTCCGCCAGCACTGACCTCTTCCAGTCTGCCAGCGTCCAATCCGTGGTGGATTTTAGCGCCCTCCAGGCGGTATTAATCATCACCAACTTCCGTCCGGTGGATATTACTCCGCTCATTCCGTCCACTCCCTGATCATGATAGGCTTCCTGGTCGCCTTCCCAGTTCTCATCATCGCTTTGATGCTTCAGCTGGCCATCTTCAGCCGTTTACCGCTGCTGCATGGCACAGCCGACCTGATGTTGGTAATTCTGGTCTGCTGGGGTTTGCAGGAGCGCGTGCGCACCGCCTGGGTCTGGACCATCATCGGCGGCTTGCTGATCACACTGGTGTCCGGCTTACCGTTTTACACTCCAATTATCGGCTATTTGATTGCTACTGGGCTTGCCCGGTTGCTGCACCGGCAAGTCTGGCAAACGCCGATTCTGGCCATGTTCGTCACCGTCTTCACCACCACGCTCATCTACCATGCCCTCTCACTCTTCATGCTGCAAATCGCTGGACGCGGACTGCCGTTGGTTGACAGTCTGACCATGATTACCTTGCCCAGTGTTCTGCTCAATCTTATGTTAGCATTGCCAGTATACACACTGATTACTGACCTTGCTCTCTGGGTATACCCCGCGGAAATCGCTTGATCGTATGAATCGTCAACCCCTTGAACCTATCAATGAGATTAACCACAGCCGGCTGTTGACCGTTTATATCCTCATCGGCCTGGTTTTTATTTTCTACCTGGCACGCCTGTTTACCCTGCAGGTAGTCCAGGGTGCCGATTTCACCACTCGCGCCATTGATAATCGCACCCGTGAAATCAGCCTGACCACCACCCGAGGACAAATCTTTGACCGTAATGGAACTCTTTTGGCGCGGAATATAGCCTCCTACAACGTCACCATCACCCCGGCTGACCTACCCGCCGATGAAGGCGCCATCCAGGAAGTCTACCGGCAGCTTTCAGAATTGATCAATGTTCCAGTCAATAATGGCAACACTGAAGAGGAAACCGTCCGGAACTTCACTCCCTGCCAGTCCGACCTTGGCATCACGCAAATTGTCTATATCGGCGAGACCAATGCGCCATTTGATCCGGTGCGCATCAAATGCAACATCGACGAAACCACCGCTCGCGTGCTGCAGGAGCAGAAGTCAGACATGCCCGGCGTCTCTATTGAGATCGAGTCGGTCCGCGAATACCCCACCGGCGGAACCACTGCCGAGGTGGTTGGCTTCCTGGGTCCCATCCCCGCCATCGAGCAGAATTACTGGGAAAGCCTGGGTTTTGTCTCCAATCGCGATAAAGTCGGATACGCGGGTATTGAAAACTACATGAACGATGTGTTGATCGGTAAGAACGGTTCGCGCGTGGTCGAGGTAGACAACTCCGGTCAAATCCTGCGCGACCTGGAATCCCCGATTGAGCCGGTCCCCGGTAACAGCCTCACGCTGACCATCGACACACGCCTCCAGGCGGCTGCCAAGGCTGCCCTGGTCAATTGGATGGAGCAGAAATCCTTCCAATTAGGTAATAATTACACCTCAGGTGTGGTGATTGCTATGGATCCGCGCACTGGCGAAGTGTTATCCCTGGTCTCCTACCCAAGCTACGAAAATAATCGCATGGCGCGGTTGATCCCTTCCTATTACTTTGCCCAGTTGAATCAGGACCCGCACAAGCCGCTGTTCAACCACGCGATCTCGGCAGAGCACCCGCCAGGGTCCGTGTTCAAATTGGCTGCCTCCATTGGCATCCTGAATGAAGGGGTGATTACTCCCGACCAGTTGATCAACGACCCGGGAATCATCACCATTGAGCAGAAATTCTTTGAAAATGACCCCAACCCCCGCCCACAGGAATATTGGTGTTATATCGCCAAAACGGCGACCAAGCAGCACGGGGATTTGGATTTCCTGGGCGGCTTTTCTCAGTCCTGTGATGTGTACTTCTACAAAGTCACCGGTGGTTACAAGGAAGAAGTTGAAGAAGGCTTGAACATCTGGCGCCTGGGTGAGTATGCCAAGGCTCTGGGTTACGGCATCACCTATGGTATCGAGCTCCCCGGCGAGCAGAATGGTCTGATCCCTGATCCGACCTGGAAGCGTATCAACGTTTTTGAAAACTGGTCCATCGGTGACACCTACATCTCAGCCATTGGTCAGGGTTACGTCCTGGCGACGCCCTTGCAGGTGTTGGTCTCCGCAGCTACGCTGGCGAATGACGGCAAGTTGATGCGCCCGACGTTGATCAAAGAGGTGCTCGACAATCAGGGAAATGTGATCAAACCCTTCGAGCCCGAGATGTTGTGGGATATTACCAAAGATCCCAGGATCCATGTCTATGATGAGAATTTCTTCCAGACCGGCGAAGTCAAAGTCGTCGAACCCTGGGTGGTTGACCTGGTAAAAGACGGCATGCGCGAAGTGGTCGTCTCAGGCACAGGTCAGGCAGCCTTCGAAGGCGCCACTTTCCAAAGCGCCGGCAAGACCGGCACCGCAGAGTATTGCGACGATGTCGCCCGGCCGCTGGGATTGTGTATTCCTGGCAGTTGGCCTGCCCATGCCTGGTATGTGGGTTACGCACCCTACGACAATCCGGAAATCGCGGTGGTAGCTTTTGTCTACGACGGCGATGAAGGGGCGCTGTTAGCTGCTCCGGTCGCCCGTCAGGTGATGGAAGCCTACTTCGAACTCAAGTCGGCAGCCACAAATTAATGGTGCACATGGAACTCAGTGAGAAATTGGGAAGGATTGGACGATGTTAAGGCGTGAAACCTGGCGGCATTTTGACTACTGGTTGTTCGGTACCGTGCTGCTGCTATCGGTCTTTGGTATCGTCATGATCCGCTCTGCGGTTGCCGGCAACATAGAACTGGTCAATTCCGTCCGCAACCAGACCATTTTCGTTGGCCTGGGACTGGGTTTAATCCTGGTCCTGGCAGCCATAAATTACCGCACCTGGGCCAGTACCACCCGCTTGTTGTATGCCGGCGGCATTATTCTGCTCATCGGTATCTACCTCATCGGCGACGCCGCCTTCGGTTCCACCCGCTGGTTCGAGGTCGGCGGTATTAACATCCAGCCATCCGAGCTGGGCAAAATCATCCTGATCATTGCTCTGGCCAATTACTTCGCCAACACGGTGGACCAGCCGCACAACCTGGTGTGGATTGGCAGGAGCTTTGCCATCACCATGGGCATGACCATCTGGGTCTTGTTGCAGCCTAATCTGAGCACCTCCATCGTGCTGCTCGTGATTTGGTTCTCCATGCTGTTCATCAGCGGTCTCGAGCTCAAGTATGTCTTGATATTCGGCGGTGTGGGTTTGGTCCTTTTGGTCGTGATTATGATTCTGATCGTCAGCGGCGTCGAAGTTCCCCTCATCCAGGATTACCAGTTAGACCGGGTGGTCAATTTTATCAATCGCGACAACGAAGCCACCTATGGCGAACAGTACAACATCCAGCAGGCGCTGATCAGCATTGGCTCTGGCGGTTGGTCGGGCGCCGGTTACGGTAACGGCTCCCAGGTGCAGTTGCGTTTCCTCAAAGTGCGTCACACCGACTTTATTTTTTCCGCCATGGCGGAGGAATTCGGCTTCATCGGCACTGCCCTGGTGATGGCGTTGCTGATCTTTGTGGTCATCCGCTGTCTGTACGTTGCCCGCAAATCGATGGACACCTTCGGCGCGTTGATCGCCTATGGCATCGCCACATTGATCTTTTTCCAAATGGCGGTTAATATAGGCGTTAACCTCAATGTGCTGCCGGTCACCGGACTGACTTTGCCCTTCATCAGTTACGGCGGTAGTTCGCTATTATCCCTCGTGCTTGGCATTGGCTTGGTTGAGAGCGTCGCTGCCCACAGTCAGACCCTCGATTTTTAAGGAGAAACATGGCCTCATCATCGTCACAACCGGTTCGCGTACGCTTCGCCCCGTCGCCCACCGGCAATTTGCACCTTGGCGGAGCGCGCACCGCACTCTACGACTTCCTGTTGGCGCGCCAGACCGGCGGACAGTTTATCCTGCGCATCGAGGACAGCGACCGGCGGCGTTTTGTCGAAGGCGCCGAGGAAGAGATCTTTTCCAGCCTCCGCTGGATGGGGATTGAGTGGGATGAAGGTCCGGATGTCGGCGGTCCCTACGGTCCATACCGTCAGTCCGAGCGCAAGGAAATCTACCAGCACTACGCTGACCAGTTGATCGAGATGGGGAAAGCTTTCACCTGCTTCTGCACGCCGGAACGCCTGGACCAGGTGCGCACTGAGCAGCAAAGGCGCAAGGAAGCGCCGCATTACGACGGTACTTGCCGCAATTTGACGGCTGACGAAGTTAAAACACGGGTTGAAGCCGGCGAAAAATTCGTTGTCCGCTTTAAGATGCCGCAAACCGGCAGCACTACCGTCCAGGATCTGCTGCGCGGCGACATCACGGTGGAAAACCGCACATTGGATGACTATATTCTGGTCCGTTCTGACGGACTGGCACTCTATCACCTGGCGGCGGCGGTGGATGATCAGTTGATGAAGATCACCCATGTGATTCGCGGCTCGGAATGGCTGCCTTCGCTCCCGCTGCACAGTCTGATTCACCGCGCGTTTGGCTGGGAGGAACCGCAATGGGTGCACCTTTCTCTATTCCTCAAGCCCAGCGGCAAAGGCAAAATGAGCAAGCGCGAGACGGTCGAATTGATCAAGGACGGCAACTCGTTCTTCGTCAAAGATTTGGACGCGTTGGGTTTCCTGCCTGAAGCAGTCGTCAATTGGATCGCGCTGATGGGTTGGAGTTACGATGACCATACCGAATTTTTCAACCTGCGCGACCTGATTGAAAAATTCAGCCTGGAGAAGCTCAATCCCTCGCCGGCAGCCATAAACTACACCAAATTAGACCATTTCAATGGTCTGCACATTCGCGCCCTGCCCGTGACCGAGCTGGCGCGCCGCATGAAGCCGTATTTTCTGGCTAAAGGCATTCACCCGGATGATGCCACGCTGCTGCGCATTGCACCCATCGTGCAGGAGCGCCTGCAGGGTATGGACGACGCCCCTGAACTGGCTGGCTTCTTCTTCAAAGCCGAGGTTGAGCCCGACCTGGCGGAACTGGTCATCAAAGATTTGACGCCGGCCGAATCGGCTGAACTGGCCAGGAAGATCGCTAAAGTGCTGGAGCAGCTGCCGGACATGAATCTGGAAACGGCGGAACCGCCCATGCGCGAGGTGGTGGAGCAGTCCGGTCTGAAAGCCGGTCAGGTGTTCGGCCTGATGCGCATCGCCATCACCGGTCAGCGCGTCAGCCCGCCCTTGTTCGAGAGCATGCAAATCATCGGCAAGGACAAAGTCGTCGCCCGCATGCACCGCGCCGTGGAATTATTGTCGTCTCTGCCGTAGGGGAAGGGCTCTGTCCCTTCCCGTTTCCCGTGTCCATCCCTTCCCCGGTCACCGAGCGAAGCGAGATTTGTGATTGAGCCCGCGGACTTAGCGTCCCCGCCCACAGGGCGATCTGCGATCGAGCGCAGCGAGGGGGATGTCGAAGGGCCCCGTCAAGTCAAAAGATAATGTTACCGAGGGGTAATCATTGGCTCAAATGAAAATGTTACCGAAGGATCCGTCTCCTTTCTGAGGGTATGGTAGATATTTACGGGTTTAGTAGCCTGGGTTGGAGAAGGGAGCCATAAACGGGTAATGAGTTCGTCTATTTGACTGCGCAATTGGATTGG
>DATMXL010000074.1:0-8223 GCA_035561555.1 Bellilinea sp. | reverse complement strand
ATCATCTTGTGCTTGTAAAAGATGTCCAATCCGGGAGGTTAAATTACCAATGAGCCTTTGGGCGATAGTACCGGTAAAACCGCTGCGAAAAGCAAAATCTGGATTGTCAGATGTATTATCGGAAGATGAACGCGCGTTAATGATCTTTACCATGTTGAGCCAGACCCTGCGGACTTTGAAAGAAGTCCCGGCGATCAACCACATTTTGGTGGTCAGCAGCGATTCAGCTGCGCTGGCAATGGCACGGGAGTTCGGTGCTCGTACGCTGCAAGAGGACGGTCAACCCGGGCTGAAAATCGCATTGAAAAGGGCTGTCGTCGTGGCAAAAATGTACAACGCCAGTGAAGTGCTGATCCTGTCGGCCGATTTACCCCTCTTAACCCGCCGCGACATTGAAAAGATGCTTGCCCTAGCCAAGTCTCCACCGAGTGTCGTCATTGCACCCGATCGACACGGCGCCGGCACCAATGCGATCTATCTGAATCCGCCGGATGTGATCGATTGTGCTCTGGGTGCCGGCTCAAATGAGATTAACCTCAAGAAAGCTAAGAGTAAGGGAATACCGGTCGAAGAATGTCACTTGACTACGCTCGGTCTGGATATAGATCAACCCGAAGACCTGGCGCTGCTGCGGCAAATCGAAGCTTTCCGTGTAGATAACTAATATTTGTTTCCCTGAGATTCTCATCCCATTGACGTAACCCCAGGAGGTCCCATGACAGAACGAGTTGCCCTTTACTTGCAGGATGCCCACGACCTGCGTGATGGATTGGATTATGTAAAATATGCCGAACAGCGCGGTTTCGAAGCCGTCTGGCAAGCCGAAAGCCGACTGGTACGGGACGCCATTGTCCCCATGGCTGCCTATGCCGCGGTGACAAGTACTTTGAAAGTCGGTTCCGGAGTAATTAATAACTGGACGCGCAACATCGGCTTGCTCGCTTCAACATTCCTGACCCTCGATGACCTGGCACCAGACCGTATCATCTGCGGCATCGGCGCATGGTGGGATCCGTTGGCACGTAATGTTGGCATCGATCGCAGAAAACCGCTGACCGCCATGCGCGAGACCGTCACCATATTGCGCCGATTATTAAACATGGAACGCGTCTCCTTCGACGGCGAGTTTGTGCATGTTTCCGGCATCGAGTTGGATGTGGTTCATGGTCGGCGCGAACCCCGTAACGTACCCATCATGATCGGCGCTACAGGCGACAACATGATGGAGCTCGCCGGCGAAATTTCAGATGGTGCCGTCTTGAATTACTGTGTTGAACCAAGTTACAACGCTAAAGCACTCGAGTTGTTGGACGCTGGTGCCAAAAAATCAGGCCGGCGGGTGGATGATATCGACCGCCCGCAACTGGTGGTATGTTCGGTGGACATGAACCACGACAAGGCGATTGACACCAGCCGCGGGTTGCTCACCCAGTATCTGGCGCAACAGCCGCACATTGCCAAAGCCTCCGGCGTTTCCATGGATATCGTTGAGAAGATTCAATCCATTTTGGGTTGGCCGGCGACCAAGGAGCAAATCAACCAGGCCAAATATCTGGTGCCGGATGATCTGATTGGCCGTATCACTGCCTCCGGTACGCCAGATGAGGCACGCGCCAAGGTTAACGAATACCGCAAGAATGGCTGTACCTGCCCGATCTTGTATCCGGTTGGCGGCGATGTGAAACTGCTTATCGATACCTTTGCCCAAAAATGAACCAGAAACAGCCCAGTGCCCGATATTGCTTCGTCT
Organism: Bellilinea sp.; assembly: GCA_035561555.1. GTDB lineage: Bacteria > Chloroflexota > Anaerolineae > Anaerolineales > Anaerolineaceae > Bellilinea. The sequence goes on along the minus strand of DATMXL010000074.1, from coordinate 6,473 downwards.
GCGGCGTCGATAATGACCACGGATTACAGCTGAAGTTTTACGACACCGCTCCGGGACGTGTCGAAACCAATTGGGTCATCCCAGAGCAGTTTCAGGGTTTTCCCGGAATTGCGCACGGTGGTGTATTGGCTTCTGTACTGGATGAAGCCGCAACCCGCACTATTTTGGGTGCGAATGGATCACGCCGCATCGTGGTCACTGCATCGCTGGAGGTGCGGTACCGTAAACCGGTGCCTTTGAATGCACCTTTGAAGGTTATCGGCGAGGTCATCGATGACAAGGGAGAAATTATTCACGCCTCAAGTAGAATCGAAGATGAATCAGGCCAGATTTTGGCTACTGCCAAAGTCGTTCTAATGGAAGCACCATCCACGCTGCTGCGGACCATCAAATTGGATCCTGCGGATTGGCAAGTTTTTCCCGATGGAGAGTGAACCATGATCACAGCCTACTATCGACCCAAAACCCTGGAAGATGCACTGGAACTATTGTCGCGGACAGATGGCGTTTATCTGCCGCTCGGCGGCGGGGTCAATCTGAGCCAGATGCCGGAACGGACTTTTTCTGTCGTCGACTTGCAATCCCTCGGGTTGAACCAATTGATTCTGGAGGGTCAATTTCTGCAAATTGGCGCTACCACCACATTGGAAACTTTGGCCGGATTTGTGAATTTGCAGCCTGGGATAAAGGATTCATTGCAGCTCGAGGCAAATTTCAATCTGCGTCAGCAGGCGACCGTCGCTGGAGCGTTGGTTTCGGCTGACGGACGATCGACCCTGGGAACCACACTTTTGGCGGTGGATGGTACCATGCATTGGCTGCCCACTGAACAGGATCAAACCCTGGGGGATTGGTTTGCGTTGCGACAGGCGCCGGCTGACGGAAAATTAATCACTAAAATACAAATTCCTCTGAATGCCAGCCTGGAGTTCGACAGTGTGGGTCGCACTCCCGCCGACTTGCCGGTGATTTGTGCCGCTGTGGCCAAATGGCCGTCAGGACGCGTACGCATCACGCTGGGAGGATGGGGCGAGGCGCCCATCCTGGCACTGGACGCACCGGAGCCAGGCGGAGTTGACTCGGCAGTAAAAGATGCCCTCTCACACGCCAGTGATGAATGGGCTAGCGCCGAGTACCGACAGGAGGCTGGTGCTGCAATGGTAGCCCGTCTGCTTAGCCGGGTCTTGGCAGTGTGAAAATATTAACGAGATAGACTGTTAAAGGATGTAAGTATGATGATCTATTTCACATTAAACGGCGATCTGGTCGAGTGGGACGCCCAACCTTCCGAGACGCTGCTGTCTGTTTTACGCCGCAACGGATTGTTTGGGGTCAAATCTGGCGGCTGTGCCAAAGGAGAATGCGGCGCCTGTACTGTGCTGATTGATAAAAAACCCGTCAATTCTTGTACAACCCTGGCTGCGCAGGTGACCGGTCACAAGGTTGAGACGATAGAAGCCATGGGCGAACATCCAGACCAGGGCTGGAAGAAAACCAGCGGGCTGCATCCCATTCAGCAAGCACTGGTTGAAAGTGGCGCCATTCAATGCGGGTACTGCACCCCAGCTTTTGCCTTAGCCGCCCGCGCTCTGATCGATAAGAACCCGAATCCGAGTGAATCCGAAGTTCGCCAGGCAATTTCCGGCGTTTTGTGCCGCTGTACAGGCTATTTGAAGCCGGTGCAGGCTATTCTGCGGGCTGCCGCGGTGATGCGCGGCGAGACCGTTCCACCGATCATCGGGACACCGGAAAGTGAAGCTCCGGATTGGCCGATTGGCAATCTGCCGAAGAATGATTTCCCCACCAGCGGCGGCACCTGGAGTGAAACCACCAGCCAGACCCAGGTGATGCCGAAAATTTGGACATCGCAGGATGCCCGTGACAAACCCAGGACCAAAATTGGCCGTCCGGAAATCAAAGTGGACGCCATCAAACTGGTGCAGGGCAAGCCGGCTTTCTCGGCTGATATAGAGAAACGCGGCTTGCTGGTAGCAAAAGTCTTGCATTCGCCGCTGGCTCACGCGCTGATAAAGTCAATCGATTTGACAGCAGCCCGGGATTTACCGGGGGTGGCGGCAGTTTTGTGCTACAAAGACGTACCGCGGGTAATCTACTCCACAGCTGGGCAATCCGATCCGATCCCGGGACCGCTGGATGCCTTTTCGCTGGACCGAAAAGTGCGCTTCGTTGGCGATCGGGTTGCCTTCGTGGCTGCTGAAACTGAGGCTATCGCTGAACAGGCGCTGAAACTCATTAAAGTTGAGTACGAAGAGCTGCCAGCCATTCTGGATTCACGTCAATCCATGGCAGAAGGCGCAGTCCAAATTCATGACGAGCCCGAATTTGTCAATTTTGCCGATTCTAATCCGGCTAAAAATATTGCCGCCGAAATCCGGATTGACATTGGCGATGTCGAAAAAGGTTTCGCGGAAGCGGATCGAATTTACGAACAGGAATATGCGGTGCCCAAAGTGCAGCAAGCGCATATTGAGCCGCACGTGGTAGTCACGTATTGGGATGAGGACGACCGCCTGGTGGTGCGTACCAGCACCCAGGTGCCTTTCCATGCCCGCCGCATCCTGGCGCCGGTGTTGGGATTGCCGGTCAAGCGCATTCGGGTGATCAAGCCTCGCATTGGCGGCGGTTTTGGCGGCAAGCAGGAAATTTTGATCGAGGATGTTGCGGCTCACCTGACGATTGCCACCGGACGGCCGGTCATCTACGAAACCACCCGGCAAGAGGAGTTTATTGCCTCCCGTTCGCGGCATCCTATGCGAGTGCGCATGAAAACCGGCGTCAAGCTGGATGGCACCATCACCGCCAACGCGATGTACGCCCTTTCCGATACCGGTGCCTACGGCTGCCATGCCTTGACGGTCACAGGAAATACCGGTCATAAAGCTATGGCATTATACGTGGGTGACGGTATTTACCGTTTAAGTCCCAACATCCGCTTTTATGCCGATGTGGTGTACACCAATACGCCGCCAGCCGGCGCCTTCCGCGGTTACGGTGTGCCGCAGGGATTTTGGCCGTTGGAACGGCATATCGAACACATTATCCGGGATCTAGGGTTAGATTCGATCGATTTCCGCCTGAAGAACACGCTGCGCCCGGGCGAATTGCACCCCTTCAGCACCGCCTGGAGCGAGGGTCGTGAACCCGTTCCTGAAATTGTCAACACCGTCGGGTTGGAAGAGTGTGTCAGCCAAGCCAAAGCTGCCATCGGCTGGGACCAAAAATATCCCAATGCAGCCTGGCACCAGGTTGAAGGTAAACCGCACCTGCGCCGCGGCATCGGGGTAGCGACTGTCATGCAGGGAACCGCCATACCCTATCTGGATATGGGCGGCGCCAGCATCAAAATGAATGATGACGGCTCCTTCAACTTATTGATCGGAGCCACCGACCTGGGCACTGGCTCGGACACTGTCCTGGCGCAGATGGCTGCCGAGGTCCTCGGAGTTGAAGTCGAAGATATCCTGGTGTATTCCTCTGATACTGATTTCACACCATTCGACAAAGGTGCTTATGCCTCCAGTACGACCTATATATCCGGTGCTGCGGTGGTTAAAGCTGCTGAGATGGCTGCGGGGCGCATCAAAACTCGGGCTGCAAAACTGATAAACAAAATGACACCTGGCGAAGTTGTTTCCGGTGATGACATTTTTTTGGAAGACAGCCAGGCGCGCACGCTGGATGGTCGGTCAGTCTCCTTGAAATCCGTCGCTTTGAACTCACTGCATCACAATGATCAAGAACAGATCATGGGAATCGGCTCCTATTATTCGCCGGTGTCTCCGCCGCCGTTCGCAGCTCAATTTGCCGAAGTTACGGTGGATATCGAGACGGGTAAAGTGGTGGTTGACCGGTTGGTTATGGCGGTTGACTCAGGCATCATCGTCAATCCACTGACGGCCAGCGGTCAGATCGAGGGCGGCATGACCCAGGCGCTAGGCTACGCGGTTTGTGAAGAAATGGTGTATGATGAAAAAGGCCGTGCCCGCGAGGTGGACCTCAACGATTATCACATCTTCCGCGCTGATGAAATGCCGGCGCTCGAGACAATTTTCGTCCAGACCTACGAGCCTTCACATCCCTTTGGCGTCAAAGCAGTGGCAGAAATTCCTATGGACGGGGTTGCTCCAGCAGTTGGCAACGCTATTCTAGATGCGTGCGGCGCTGAGGTAATGGTTAACCCGGCTACCCCCGAACGGGTCTGGCAGGCCTTGAAACACATTAATAAATAGTCGTAGAAATGGATTTATGACCAATGTCTAATATTTATCAAGCCATTTTAGAGCTTGAAAATGATCATCAGGCCGGCGCATTGTGCACCATCATCGACACCAGCGGTTCTACCCCGCGGCATGAGGGCAGCAAGATGCTGGTCTATGCGGACGGCAGCTTCATAGGCACAGTCGGCGGCGGCGAGGTGGAAAATCGCGTCCGGCAGGAAGCCATCGATTCAATTACTGACGGCAAGACCCGTTTGCTTAAATACCGCATGGTGGATCCCAAAGCCGGTGACCCGGGCGTATGCGGTGGCACGATGGAGGTGTTTGTGGAACCGATGATTCCCAACCCATTGATGGTCGTGGTGGGCGGCGGACATGTTGGCAAGGCTGTGGCAACGCTGGCGAAAATGCTGAAATTTCGCGTAGCCATTTCTGATGACCGGCCTGAGTTCTGCACACCGGAAATGAATCCGGATGCGGACGAGTTTTACTGCGTTCCCATGGAAAAATTGGCCGAACATCTCAAAATTACACCGCAAACATATCTGATTTTGACCACCCGCGGCAGCAACGTAGATGTTGAGGGGCTGGAGCCCTTGCTGAAGTCGTCAGCAGCCTATATTGGCATTATCGGCTCCAAACGCCGCTGGCTGACCACGCGCAAGGCGTTGATCGAAAAAGGGGTGTCCGAAGCGCGCCTGAATCAGGTATATTCACCCATTGGATTGGAATTGAAGGCTGAGACTCCGGAAGAGATCGCGGTCAGTATCATGGCAGAAATAATAATGGTCCGCAACGGCGGGACCGGCAAGAAAATGAAGGCGTAGCGGAGCAGTATATGTGGCATGACACCTACATAGCAGCTAACATCGAAGATGTCTTATCCGTCTTACACCAGCACGGTGAAAATGCCAGGCTGATTGCCGGCGCGACTGATTTAATTTTGGAAATGGAACGCGGCGTCCGCAAAGGCATCAAAGTACTGGTGGATGTCTCGCGGATGCCAGGTCAGGACCAGATTACGCTGGATGAGGACGGAATCATTCACCTGGGACCGTTGGTGACTCACAATCACTGCGCGGCGTCCAAATTGATCCAGGAAGCTGCCTTTCCGCTGGCGCGCGCAGCCTGGGAAGTTGGCTCGCCGCAGATCCGCAACCGCGGTACCATCGCCGGCAACCTGATCACCGCCTCACCTGCCAATGACACCATCACGCCGTTGATGGCGCTCGGTACATCTGTGACCCTGCGGTCTGTCTCAGGCATTCGTGTGGTGCCGCTGGATCAATTCTACCTGGGTGTACGCAAGGTTGACCTGCATCCCGATGAAATGCTGGTGGACATCAGTTTCCCGGCGATGAAAGCCAACCAAAGAGGGACCTTCATCAAATTCGCCTTACGGCGTGCCCAGGCGATTTCGCTGGTCAACGCCGCGGTGGTCATAACCCTGACAGGAGATAAAGTCGAATCAGCTTCGATTACGCTTGGCGCTGTAGCGCCAACCATCATCCATGCCGTGGAAGCTGAAACTTTTCTGGCCGGCAAGCAACTTACCGCAGAAGTCATTGCGCAGGCTGCTGCCAAAACAGGCCAGGCTTCGCGTCCCATTTCGGATGTGCGCGGCTCGGCTGGATACCGCCGCCGCATGGTTGAGGTGATCACCCGTCGCGCGTTGCTTGCTCTAGCCAATGGACAGGAGAAGACAGGTTACCCGGTAAAGCCGGTGACTCTGCGCAGCAATGGCAATCACAAAGTGAACTTTGAAGGACCGTCGGTATTACACACAAGTCAGGATGATATTGTTACTACCATCAACAGCAAACCTTATCGCTTCGCAACCGGGCAGAATAAATCGTTATTGCGCTTGCTGCGCGAGGAAGCTGGACTGATCGGAACCAAAGAAGGCTGTGCCGAAGGCGAGTGCGGTGCCTGCACTGTTTTTCTGGATGGCGTGGCGGTTATGAGTTGCATGGTTCCAGCAGCCCGGGCGCATGGTGCAGTTATTGTCACGGTGGAAGGTTTGAGCAGTGACGGTTCACTTCATCCGGTTCAACAGGCTTTCATCGACCAAGGCGCTGTGCAATGTGGTTATTGCACGCCAGGATTCGTAATGTCAGCTGCCAAATTGCTGGAAGAACGACCACACCCGACGCAAAATGAGATCGAGCAGGCATTGACCGGAAATTTGTGCCGGTGTACCGGTTATTATTCTATTATTCAGGCTGTCGAAAAGGC
>DATMXL010000073.1:0-4175 GCA_035561555.1 Bellilinea sp. | reverse complement strand
GGAGTGCTAGATATGTTCGACGATATTGCTGTAAGTCTCTCCAAGCTGGACGCCAAAGATCGCCAATACTACGATGACCACGATGGCGATAAAAACCAGGATTAACGCATATTCGACCAATCCCTGTCCTTTGAACAAACGGATAGGTAACATGATACTCAACCTCCTTTCCTTGATTTCCTCACCAAACGATTATGACAATACAAAAGAATGCAATAAAGAATACAACTTTATTATAGAGAATAAACAATTTATTACCACACCTAGTTTTATAGACTTTTCATAGAATGGCTGTTATTCTGGGGCGCCTGCCTTTCGATTCCCGGGTAGAATCCAGGGGAGGAGAAGCGTATGTCGGTAACCGACGAGATAAAAGCTCGAATAGATATCGTCGATCTGGTGTCCGAGACGGTAAAGCTGCGCCGCGCCGGTAAAAGTTATACCGGCTTTTGCCCATTCCACACGAATACGCGCACGCCGGCTTTTGTGGTCTTCCCCGATTCCGGCACCTGGCGCTGTTTTGGTCAGTGCAACGAGGGCGGCGACATCTTCCGCTTTGTGATGAAAAAAGAGGGCTGGGATTTTCCCGAGACCCTGCGTTTTCTGGCAGCCAAAGCCGGGGTGGAGCTGCAACCGCAAACGCAGGAGCGCGAGGCTGAGGATAAGGAAAACGAACGGCTGCGTAATTTGATGGAAGAAGCGGTTCTTTTTTATCGTCATCAGCTGCTGCAAACCGCGGCTGGAAAACTTGCCCAACAATACTTGAATGAGCGCGGTATTCTGCCTGAAACGATCGAGAAATTCGAACTGGGGTACGCTCCTGACGCCTGGGAAGCGGCTGCCGACTACTTTACTGGCAAGGGCTACTCTCCACCGGAGATGCTGGAGATCGGGCTGTTGACCGAACGTGAAGATACAGGCCGAAAATATGACCGTTTCCGCCACCGGATTATGTTTCCCATTCGCGACGGCAACGCGCGTATGTCCGGTTTTGGCGCGCGCATTCTGCGCCCAGACGACGTGCCTAAATTCCTCAACTCGCCGCAGACGCCGCTGTTTGACAAGGGCCGCCTGCTGTATGGGCTGCACCTGGCCCGCAAGCCGATTCGGGCGCAGGACCAGGTGGTGATTGTTGAAGGCTATTTGGATGTGATAGCACTGCACCAGGCAGGCTTTGCCAACAGCGTCTCTCCGATGGGTACAGCCCTCACAGAAGATCAGCTGCGCCTGCTCAAACGCTTCTCACGCCGCATGATTCTGGCATTGGACGCCGACGCCGCCGGTGAAAAGGCTACCCTGCGCGGTCTGGAAGTGGCACGTCAGGCGCTTGACCACAGCGATGAACTGACATTTGACGCTCGCGGTTTGCTGCGGCATGAAGCCCGTCTGGAAGCGGACGTACGCGTCACCACCCTGCCGGCGGGATTGGATCCCGACGATGTGGTGCTGCATGATCCGGAAGGCTGGAAAAAGATTGTCGAGGATGCCAAGCCGATCGTGGTGCATGTGATGGAATCGCTGGCAGCCGGACAGAATCTGGAAGATGCCAAGACGAAAAGTGAAATTGTTGCACAAGTGCTGCCATTGATCGCAGACGTTCCCAATGCGGTGGAGCGCGATGCCTACCGTCAACGCCTGGCGCGCATGCTCAAAGTTGATGAACGCGCGCTGCAGAGCGGGTCAGGACCGGCACAGCGGGCGAGGCGGCGAGTCACACCGGCGCAGAACGTGGCCGCCTCCCCTCCTAAAACGGAAGCCGCACCGGAATCCCTGGGGCACAGCATGGAAAATCACTTCTTGCGTTTGCTCATCCGTCAGCCGGAGAATATTTACTCGCTGGACAGGGCGCTGCAGGCGTCTGGTCTAAGCCGCTTCAGCCCACTGGATTTTGACAGCACCGATTATCAACTATTGGCACGCTTTGTAATTGAAGCTCTGGAGCAGGATCAACTGGAACCGCAATCCCACCTGAAGCAGCATGTGCCGGAAGCACTGCGCGATCTACAGCGCGAACTACTGGAGCCGATGAGGATGGGAGAACCCAACAACACCGCGCGTCTGGACGATTTAGTGCGCACCCTGATGAATTTACGCTTGCTGCGGGTGAAGGAGGGCATTCTTCAGATGCGCTTTATGCAGGAAGATTTGCATCAGCAGGGGGAAGCGACGTTGATGCCCTACCAGGATCTGCTGCCGCAATATCTTCAGGCATACAACCGGCTGGAAGCCGCCTTGTCCAGACCATTCAGGTTTGATTAGGAAGATTTGAATAGGATTATGGTATATTAGTTACCTATGCCCCGAACTCAAAAACCATCCGCTCAACAGCCAAGCTCTACCCGCCAGCCTGCCCGCCGCCCGGAGAAAAAACCGGCAGACGCGGGACGCATGCGCCGGGGTGATTCAGGGCGCAGTGCTGGCGCTGAAGACATCGATAACGAAAGCACGGAAGACGGCCTGGCCAAGGACGAACTGGAAGATACCTCCATCCAACCTGCCGTAGAGGAATGGACTGAAAGCGAGATCCCCATGGAGGATCCGCTCGAGATTCTGGAAGATCCTAACCTGGCGGTTGAGCTTTCCGAAGATCCGGTACGCCTGTACTTGAAAGAAATAGGGCAGATCAACCTACTGGATGCGGAAAGCGAATTTCGCCTGGCTGCCCGCATTGAAGCGGACCGCTTGATCGAGACCCTGAAAAAGCATCTGGATCCCAAACTCAAGGGTGAAGCACGCAATGAAGCGCTATTCACTGCGGTTTTCGAAAATTTGAATACCGGCTGGGACCGCCTGAAGCAGGATTCCAGGAATTTTGAACACAGCGGGACGGTGATCCCGGATTTATCGTTAATTTTGCTGGAAGCTCAGTCGCTGCGGCAAAACTGGCAAACCGATGTCCCGTCGTATCTGCGTTCCTTCCTGGATAACGGCATGTGGGGCAAGGATACGTTGTGGGATACGCTGGTGCGGAATGCCTTCAGCCTGTATCTGGGATTGTATTTGCTGCCCGTCAACGTAGCCAGCAAGTTGAATGCAATGATCCAAAGAGGCGAGGATCTGCCAGAGATCGGGTTTTATCAGGATGCCATTCAGCGGGAAGACCTGGCGCACGAGTTGGATACCATCCACTGGCGCGCAGAGGAAGCCAACCAGACATTGATTCGCGCCAATTTGCGCCTGGTCGTCAGCATTGCCAAGCGCTATCTTGGTCGCGGCATCTCATTCCTGGACCTGATCCAGGAAGGCAATCTGGGGTTGCTGCGCGCTGTTTCCAAGTTTGACCCGGCTCGTGGCTTTAAATTCAGCACGTATGCCACCTGGTGGATTCGCCAGTCGATCAGCCGCTATATTGCTGAACAGGCTCGTACTATTCGCATTCCGGTGCATTTATTCGAGGCCATCACCCGCCTCCTGCGTGTGCAGCGGACGCTGGTGCAACAGCTGGGGCGCGAGCCATCGCTCGAGGAACTGGCGCTGGAATCGGACATCATGACGCCTGAAGATGTCAGGGCAATCAAAGAATCACAACAAAAAGAAACCACCATCGACCCTGAGGTGCAGCGCCGCTGGACCTGGGCCACGGCCAAGGTGCAGCGCATTTTACAGTCAGCTGAGGAGCCGGTATCGCTGGAGCGTCCGGTGGGTGACGAAGAAAGCAGTCAGCTGGGGGACTTTATCGAGGATGACGAGGCGCTGGAACCGATGGATGCGGCTGCGCGGGAAATGCTGCGCGAGCAGGTGCAATCGGCGCTGGGAGCGCTTTCTGAGCGCGAACGGCAGGTGTTGGAGCTACGCTTTGGCTTGATTGACGGTAAGGATCATACGCTGGAAGAGGTCAGCCGGTATTTCAATGTGACCCGCGAGCGCATCCGCCAGATCGAGGCCAAGGCGCTGCGGAAGTTACGCCATCCCACCCGCAGCCGGCATCTGCGCGAATATTTGTCGTAACCAAGTAAAGAATTTCACCACAGAGGACGCAGCCTCTCAAGGGGGCGCAACGTTCGCGAGGGCACAGAGATCACAGACGGATAAAAGATCTTCTGATCTGATATGCCGGCAGCGGTGTTTTGGTATGGTTAAGCGTGAGGCATTAATATGGCATTGGATGGCCGATTCCCTCCGAGCACAGCAAGATTTGGGAGGGTGAGATTGTCATAACGCTTTCGGTCCAACAG
>DATMXL010000072.1:0-11877 GCA_035561555.1 Bellilinea sp. | reverse complement strand
CTGATCGGGATGATGCTGCAAAAGCAAGGCTACCAGGTTGTCTCAGCCAAAGATGGCACCGAAGCGATCGCTCTGGCATTTAGTGAAAACCCGGACATGATCGTCCTGGATATCATGATGCCAGACCCGGATGGTTATCAGGTTGCAAAACATTTACGCGCTGATCCCCAGACGACCACCATTCCTATCTTAATGTTTACCGCTAAATCCCAATTGGAACATAAGGTTGCCGGTTATGAAGCCGGAGCCGATGATTACCTCACCAAACCAGTTCACCCTGCAGAATTGATTGCTCGTATCCGCGCCTTGTTTACGCGTGCAAAATCGCGCGGAACGGGTCCGCTGCTCACCCGCCGGGGTTACGTGGTTGGCGTAATGGCAGCCAAAGGGGGCATGGGTGTCTCCACTCTGGCGCTTAACCTTGCATTGGCCTACTACCAAAAGACCCGAGCAGAGGTCATTGCCGCTGAGATGCGCCCGGGACAGGGTACCTGGGGAGGCGAACTTAACTTCAGCCAGGATGATGGATTGACCAACCTGCTGGCCATGCGCTCCGGTGATATCACCCTCGAAGATGTTGAACGTCAGCTCACCAGCACGACCTATGGCATCCGTCTGATGTTAGCGAACCATAAAGCTGCCGATAGCACCCGCTTGGTAAATGCAGTCCCGCAACTCGAAGTGCTCTTGTTCCACCTATTCACTCTGGGTTCGTTTATTACACTGGATATCGGTACCCCCTATACACCGGGGTTGGAAAAATTGTTGAATATGATCGATGAATTAATTCTGGTAACCGAACCGCAGCCGCATGCAGTCAAGCGGACCGGAATTTTAGCTGAAGAACTCCCGTCGCTGGGTTTCGCCTCCACCAAAAATTTATCGGTCATTATCAATAATCGGGTGCGGGCGGATATGCAACTTTCCGCGATACAGGTACAGGAAATGCTGAATCGTCCCAAAACTCCCTTCATTCCGGGGGTCACCGAGCAATCCTATCAGGCGGCGGTTCGCAACATTCCCCTCGGCTTTTTACAGCCAGATGGAATTTATATGCAGCAGGTGAACGAATTAGCTGCGCAATATGCCGCCAGGTTGAGAAATGACCAGTTCCGCAGTGCCGGATTCGGTTCGTCGAACCTCTGACCTGATCGTCAGTTCAAGCTATTGCGTTGCTTTTACCGGGGCTGGCATTTCTACGCCCTCGGGAATTCCTGATTTCCGATCGGCTGGCAGTGGGCTGTGGACCCAATCTGACCCAATGGAGGTGGCGTCCCTCACCGCCTTCCGCTATCATCCTGAGAAATTTTTTGACTGGCTGCGCCCGCTGGCTGGTCAAATTTTGGCTGCCCAACCCAACCCGGCACACCTGGCGCTGGCACGTCTGGAACAGGCTGGATTTCTGCGGGCAATCATCACCCAAAACATCGACGGATTGCACCAGCGCTCCGGGTCAACCGAGGTGATCGAGGTGCACGGCTCGGTTTCCACGCTGATTTGCCCGCATTGCCATTCGGTTTTTCCCGCTGAAGACTACGCCAACTCATTTGTAAAGGCTGGCGTTCTGCCGCACTGCACCAACTGCCAGGCTTTGCTCAAACCAGCCATCACCCTGTTCGAGGAAATGTTGCCTATGGACGCCTGGGATCAGGCGGTCGGACACAGCAGTCAGGCAGATTGCTACCTGGTAATTGGCAGTTCGCTGGAGGTGTCGCCCGCCAACGAACTTCCGCGCCTGGCGCTGGACAGCGGCGCGAAGCTCATCATCATCACCCTTTCCCCCACGTCCATCGACTACCAGGCGGATGTGATTATTCGAGCGGATGCGGCTGTTATGCTGCCTGATATCGTTGACCGGGTGCTCAACCGACCAAACAAATAATGCGGTTAACGGCTGCCCCGCCGTCCAAATTGACGTTCCAACAGGTCAACTGAGAGGTGGATCATAGTCGGACGTCCGTGTGGACAGGTGCGCGGAGATTGGCAATTTTCCAGGTCGCGCAATAAAGCCTGTTGTTCTTCAGGCGATAAAGTCTTGCCTGCTTTGACCGCTGCCCGTTTGCAAACTCGAGCGATGATCCGCGCCTCGATCTCATTTTCCAACGGCGCTTCATCTTCTTCGAAATCTTCGATCACGGCCTGTACCGCGGCCGCCGGGTCGCTACCGGAAAGTACGGCGGGAACCGCTCGTACCCGGAAGCTATTTGGACCAAAGAGTTCAATCTCAAATCCAAAGTGAATCAGCACGTCGAGCTGTTTTTCCAACAGCAGCACACTCTGCGGCGGTAGAACGATCAATGCCGGTTCCAATAATTGCTGCGATGGCACTTTGGTATCGTGCTGACGCATTAATTTTTCAAATAATACCCGTTCGTGTGCGGCGTGCTGATCGATCAAATAGAGCCCGTCAGGTCCCTCAGCCACTAAGTAGGCCGCCCCGACTTGCCCCACCAATCGCAACAGTGGCACGCCACCACCGGGCAGGCCCGGTTGCGGTATCGGCATTGGAGTAGTATCCAGAGTCTCCACTCGCGTTGGGTCTCGGTTTAATTCACCTGCCATCTCCCAGGCTGGATCGATCCTGCGCTGCTGAAAATTGGGTGCATGCCAGTAGGGAGTCACCACATTTGGCACCGGTGAATAGGCCAGCAGCGCACGCTTGACCGCCCTCTGCACCGCGGAAAACACTTTATCCGGTGAGCGGAAGCGCACTTCTGCTTTAGCCGGGTGCACGTTCACGTCGACCTCTTCCGGCTCCATTTGAATGAAAAGAATTGCCATAGGAAACCGGCCAACCATCAGCAGCGTGTGATAGGCTTGCATCAATGCCGAGATGAGTGCAGTATCCTGCACTGGCCTCCCATTGACAAAAAATGTGATCTCGCGCCGGTTTGAGCGGGTAAAGGCTACCGGACTGATAAAACCGCTCACCTGAATTTCCTCTTCCAGAGTAACTTCCAGCATCTGCCTGGCAACTTCCACGCCGTACAGTTGAGCCAATATCTCCCGTCGGTCGCCATTGCCGTGGGTGCGCAGGACTTTTTTTCCATCCTGCTGCAGCTCAAAGCGCACATGCGGATACGCCAGCGCATACCGTGTCACCAGGGTGTTGATTTGATTGCGCTCGGTCATATCCGATTTGAGAAATTTCAGCCGCGCAGGCACGTTATAAAACAGTTCCTCCACCCGGATGACCGTGCCAACCGGGACCCCCGTCGAGGTGACCGATCCACCTGCTCCGCCTTCAACCAGCAATCGCGCGCCGATTTCTGCGTTTTGTTCGCGGGAAATAACACTCATTCGCGATACTGAGCCAATGGATGCCAGCGCCTCGCCGCGAAAACCGAGCGAGCGGATATGAAATAAATCTTCTGCACTTTCCAGTTTACTGGTGGCATGTCGTGTAATCGCCAGCGGCAGATCCCCCGCGGTTATGCCTGTGCCGTTATCCCCGATTTCGATGAGCTTATGGCCGGCCTGTTCAACATGAATGGTGATGGTAGTGGCACCAGCGTCCAGCGCATTTTCCAGCAGTTCCTTAACGACCGAAGCCGGCCGTTCAACTACCTCGCCGGCCGCAATTTGAGATGCAACGTCGTCAGCCAAAATCCGGATCGCCATGGGTACCTCTGCGTGTGATTATACCCGAGCCAGCCGTGACCAAACCTGTTCCCACCCAAGACTAATAGTTTGCTTAGAATTCTGTTCGTCAGCCTGCGAAGCATCGCAGCCGCCAACAGTTTCGTGTATACTCAGGGGCATGACGCTCGAGTACTTGATTTTTGACCTGGATGATACGCTTTATCCACCTACCAGCGGTGTATGGGATGCCATCGGCGCCAGGATTAATCAGTTTTTACTGGATAATCTCAAACTAACTCCGGACAATGTGAATGAGGTCCGGCAATATCTATTTCACACTTACGGCACCACCTTGCGTGGACTGCAAACTGAATACGGCATCGACCCGTATAAATATTTAAACTACGTCCATAACATCCCGTTGGAGACCTTCCTGCAGCCTAATCCGGCCTTGAAACAAATATTGAAGAAAATTTCATCCCGCAAGGTGATTTTCACCAATTCGGATCAGAACCATGCACTGCGGGTGCTCGGTCAACTGGCGTTGGATGGTGTTTTCGAGCGCATCGTTGACGTACTGGACGTTGCCCCTTATTGCAAACCCCAACCGGAAGCATTTGAAAAGGCTCTGCATTTGATGGGAAAACCAGATCCGACGCGCTGTGTGGTAGTTGATGATTCGCTGAGGAACATTCAGACTGCCCGTGAAATGGGATTCAAAACAATCCTGATCGGATCGCATAATGGCGGTGCAAAAGCTGCTCACGCCCAACTCGACACCATCATGGACCTGCCTCAACTGACCGACCTTCCTTTCCTGGAAGGAAATTGGAGAGCTTGATGTACGAAATTTCTCCAATCGGTTGGGTACTAATCGGCGTGATCACCTTGATTGTGCTCTCCAGCTACTGGAGTTTAGCCTCCATGCTGCGCAAGAGACCTAAAAATCCGAATCAACCTTCCTGGACAAAATCCTGGCGTGCGCTGACCAACCCATGGGAAGCCGAAAACCGTCAGATGGATCAACTTTCAAAAGAGGTGAAAGAGCTGGGATTTGCCTCGAAAGAGGATGAACCTGAACCTTAGTATGGTGCGGCGGTTGATATTAACGGATTCTCGAATTCACCGCCTAACTAAACCACCTCTTATTACTCGTAAATAATTCTCATTGGAGCATGATATGGAATCCAAAACTATACGCATCGTCGTCATCGCATTTTTCGCTGTGTTAATCATGGTGGCAAGTTTTGCAGGCGGCGTTTTCGCAGGCATCAATCTGCCAGATAACTTGTCCTTGCCGTCCGGTCTTGGCATTTTCCAACCGAGCCAGACCGCTGAGACCCCCCAAGCAGAAGCGACGCCGGTTGACCGTGATACGCTCTTTCAACCTTTCTGGCAAGCCTGGGATTTGATCCACAAACAATATGTGGACCAACCCGTTGATGATGAACAGCTCATGCGCGGTGCTATCAGCGGCATGATGGGTTCTCTCGGCGACCCCAACACTGGCTATATGGACCCCGACCAGTTCCGGCAGGCTAACGCCCCGCTGGAAGGTGAGTATGAGGGGATCGGCGCCTGGGTTGATCCGACCGGCGAATTCTTAACCATCATCAGCCCCATGGAGGGATCGCCAGCCGAAGCTGCCGACTTGAAGAGCGGTGATCAAATTATCGCCGTGGATGCTGTCAGCGTTGTTGGCATTGACCCCAATCTGGTATTGCGCGACGTGCTCGGCCCGGCGGGTACCACGGTGGTCCTGACCATCCAACGTGAGGAATTAGAAGACCCTTTTGACGTGAGCATCATCCGTGAAAAAATTGTGATTCCGCTGGTTACCAGCAAGATGCTGGACAACAACATCGCCTATTTGCAGATTTTACAATTTGGCGATACGACCGAATCGGATGTCCGTGATGCGTTAAAAGACATGCTCAAGAATGATCCAATCGGACTGATTTTGGACCTGCGCAACGATCCAGGTGGATATCTGGAAACCGCTATCGCGGTCACTTCCCAGTTCATCGGCGATGGAATTGTGATGATCGAACAGCATGGATCCGGCGAGAAGATCACCTTCACTGCCCGCCCTGGCGGTCTGGCGTTGGATATTCCGCTCGTGGTACTGGTGAATGAGGGTTCTGCCTCGGCTTCGGAAATCACTGCTGGCGCCATCCAGAACCGCGGACGCGGCAAGTTGGTCGGCACCACGACCTTCGGCAAGGGAACTGTGCAGTCCTGGTCCACTCTGGTCAATGACCAGGGTGCTGTCAAAGTAACCATCGCCCGCTGGCTCACCCCCAATGAACGCCAAATTCACGGCATCGGACTCACGCCCGACGTCGAGGTTCCTTTAACCGAAGAAGATGTGACTGCCGAACGTGATCCGCAGTTGGATAAAGCGGTCGAACTCTTGCTGAGCGGACAACAATAGCACTAACAGGAATGAATCCATCTCATCGTATGGCAGAACGACAATAAAGCCGTAATGGGTAATAGCAAAATTGTGCCGGTCATCCTGACCGTGTGTGCTGTATTCACCGGTTCCATCGGCTGTTGTATCGTCGAGGCTGTTATATTTCGGATATAATTGCGCACAAGCCAGAAAACGTGGCTGGACTTTGGCTAGGGTACATCCTATCTAAGCTCTGCTCTATCCTGGTCCGTGAAAATTACGCTTGTTGAACTCCTTGTTTTTTTTTGGCATGGATCCATTGCAACAAGTCAGCCTGATTTTGACTGAATCCCGCAGGTCGTAAGACCACACACTTTGAAAAAATTCGTAGCTGCCCTCATTCTCCTGCTCGCCATCATTTTTCTGATCGGCAGGTTCTCTGAACTACGCCAGGTCGGCCTGGTCCTGCAAAAGGCCAATTTCTTTTATATAAGCCTGGCAATTCTGGTGGAGATTGTCTGGTTCTTCGTGATGGGCAGGTCTTTCCAATCCCTTTACCACATCCTGGAGATCGATAAAAAAATAGTCCCATTGACACGCATGGTAGCTGCGGTTAATTTTGTCAACATCGTGGCTCCCAGCGCTGGCGTGAGCGGTTTGGCTGTGATTTATACAGACGCTATGAAGCATGGTCATTCTCCAGCCAGGGTTACGGTTGGCAGCCTGCTTTTTCTACTCTTCGACTATTTTGGACTTCTAACCGTTATTTTCGTCGGCTTGATCATTCTTGGTTTTTACGACAAACTTAATTTCACCGATGTGTTGGCCTACTTGATCTTTCTGGTTTTCGCTTTAGCCCTGGGGAGTCTGCTTTTCCTGGCCTCCCGATCCGAAACACGCCTGATCAGTGGTTTGACCTTTTTAGCCCGCGGACTGAATACCCTGGCTAAACCATTTCGCAGGCGCAAGGTCATCAGCGAGGAACGTGCAACGATGTTTGCTCAGGAGATCGTTGAAGGCGTCGATGCACTGAAACATGTCCGCCGCGGGTGGCTGCGTCCATTAGTCCTGACCATCCTCAACAAACTGTTGCTGGTGAGCATCCTCGGCATCGTATTCCTGGCGTTTAAAGTACCTACCACCGTAGCCATCATCGTCGCTGGATTCAGCATCGCCTACCTCTTTGTGATCGTTTCACCCACTCCAGCCGGCGTTGGAATCGTCGAGGGTGTAATGACCTTGGGTTTGAAATCACTTGGCATCCCATTGGAGGCTGCTGTGGTGGTAACCTTGGCTTATCGTGCCGTAACCTTTTGGTTTCCGCTTTTGTTGGGGATGATTTCCTTCCGCACCCTCCACCGCGCATAAGTTGCAAATTTATTCTGTTTTTCGACTTCTACCTGGGTTAATTGACAGTATTGCCACACACGGGTATAATCAACCCTTGCTGAAATTTGAACTTTGGGAGAAAAATGAATGGAAAATCCCGTTGTATTGGATAGCACTATCCCCGAAATTAAACCAAAAACCAAATTTACCGGGAAAGTGCTAAGAACTCTTCTGGCTGGCGCCGTCATCGATATCGGCGTTGGTAAACCAGCTGTGATTCACGTATCACAATTGGTTTCGCCTACCAGCCAGGCCATAAAAAGTGTCAAAGATGTTTTAACTGAAGGCCAGGAAGTCGAAGTCTGGGTGCGCAAGGTCAAGGAAGACCGGATTGAGTTGACCATGATCAAGCCCCTCGAGCTGGATTGGCACGAAATCAAGAAAGACATGGTTGTCAAAGGCAACGTAGTGCGGGTTGAAACTTTTGGCGCTTTCCTCGAGATTGGCGCCGAACGCCCGGGTCTGATTCACATCAGTGAATTGGCGCACGGCTATGTTCGCACGCCGGGTGATGTCGTCAAAGAAGGCGATGAGCTGGAAGCCCAGGTGATCGATGTTAACAAAAAGAAGAAGCAGATCAAACTCAGCCTGAAATCGCTCCAGCCCGAACCGGTCAAGGAAGAAGTCGAACACATTGCTCCTGAACGCCGCACCGACAAAGACAAACGCCGCAAGAAAGACACCAAACGCAAGAAGGGTGAAGAAGGCTACATGTCGGCAGAAGAAATCACTGCGTTGAGCGGAAACGCCTCATCTCAGGAAGCTGAACCTACCGCCATGGAAGTCGCCATTCGCGAAGCCATGGAAAAAGCTAAATCCCGCAAGACCGAGCCAAAAGCCAAAAAAGTGAAAGCCGGAAGTCTGCAATCCGAACAGGAAGACTTGTTGGCTCGCACGCTCGAGAAAAAAACGGATTCCGCCCGCTAGAACCTACGGAATTCGCTCGTCAAGTGCACTTCCGGCTGTGGGCTTCGCACTTTCAAAAAACACTGGTTTAGTTCAGTAGGCTGCAAGACACTCGCAAAGTTCAACCCGATTGATAATTTCCAATGTATTATCCGGCGGTTTCAGCAACCTGATTTGACACGATCACTGCCTGGCAAATTTGCCAGGCAGCTTTTATAACAATTACGATTCGATCGATTCATTTTGATCGCGTTTGTGATAAACTAATATTGTTAAGAGTAATTTCCCGTGCGACCGGGTGGAATAAGTTGAGCAGGACTTCCTCCCGGCGTTTTATTTTGAAAGGACGAACTACGGCACCTGGCATTTCACCACATTGCTTGTCCATTCGCATTTCCCGGAGGGAGGCGTCGCTTCATCGACCCTCCCTCCGCCGCTTAATGAACTAATTTTTCGCTTATCGGAGGAATGATGCCCACTAAATACATTTTTTACACCGGGGGGGTGGTCAGTTCGGTTGGCAAAGGTGTCACTGCAGCTGCGACCGGTCGCTTACTCAAAGAACGCGGGTTCAATGTGGTGGTGCAGAAGCTCGATCCCTATATCAACGTTGACCCTGGCACAATGAGCCCCTATCAGCATGGGGAAGTTTTCGTGCTGGATGACGGCGCCGAAACCGACCTCGACCTGGGACATTACGAGCGTTTTATCGATGTCCGTCTTAGCAAGGTCTGCAACATGACCACCGGGCAGGTATACGCTGAAGTCATTGGCAAGGAGCGTCGCGGTGATTTCCTGGGCGGCACCATTCAGGTTATCCCGCACATCACCAACGAAATTAAACGCCGCATTACGCAGGTAGCTAAAGCCACTGGCGCAGAAATTGTTTTGGTGGAGGTCGGCGGCACGGTTGGCGACATCGAGAGCCTGCCGTTTCTCGAATCCTTGCGTCAATTACGCGGCGACCTTGGGCGAGAGAATACCTTTTTCATCCACGTCACCTGGCTGCCCTATATTGGCGCCACCGGCGAGTTGAAAACCAAACCTACCCAGCATTCGGTTGCTGAATTACGTTCGATTGGTATCAACCCGGATATGGTCGTGGCCCGTTCTGATTACCCGGTTGATCGCAGCATTATCGATAAACTGGCATTGTTTTGCGATGTCGAAAAACGGGCTGTGGTCCCTATGGTGACCAGCAAGAATCTCTATGTCATTCCGTTAACGCTGGAAGAAAATGGCATCGCCGATTACATTCTGGAGAAATTCGGCCTGGAAGCCCGCCAACAACCGGATTGGACGGAGTGGAAGCGCCTGGTGGTACAGGTGGAAAAAGAGCGCACAAGTGTTCGCATTGCACTGGTTGGAAAATATGTAGAATTGCATGATGCCTACATGAGTGTGCGTGAGTCCCTCAATCATGCCGCGCTGCATTTGGGTGTTAATGTGGAAATCGATTGGATTCATTCGTCGGATCTCGAGCGCGGAAGGTATATGGATATTGTCAACGCCGCTGACGGGATCATCGTTCCCGGCGGTTTTGGCAGTCGGGGTATCGAGGGCAAGATTATGGCAGCCCGTGTCGCCCGTACCGATAATATTCCCTATCTCGGATTGTGTCTGGGCATGCAGCTCATGGTGGTGGAATTTGCCCGCTATGCGCTGAACGACGAAACCGCTAATTCAACTGAGTTTGAGCGTTCCACGCTGCATCCGGTGATTGACTTGATGCCAGATCAACACCAGATTACGGATATGGGCGGCACCATGCGCCTGGGTCTCTATCCCTGCGATCTGCAGCCGGGCACTCTGACCAGAGAAGCCTACCAAATGGACCAGGTTCAAGAACGCCACCGCCACCGTTTTGAATTCAACAATGCCTACCGCGAAAAACTCACCGACGCCGGGTTGCGAATTTCCGGTCTATCGCCAGACGGTCGCCTGGTTGAGATCGTAGAGTTGGCCGATCACCCGTTTATGGTCGGCACGCAATTCCACCCCGAGTTTCTCTCACGTCCCAATCGGCCGCATCCCTTGTTCAAAGCCTTTGTCAAGGCAGCTTGTGACCGGGCAAAGATCAAGACTCACCCCTTTGAGGTTAACGGCGCAAGGCAAAAAAGTGCCGTAAAATAATTGTGCACAAGATCACAAATCAGCGCTAAAGCCTAACCAAATCCGGTTATACTTGGGTGCGATCACGTTTGCAATCAACAGGCATAAAAGCCTGTAAATCAGAATATGAGGGATAGCATGGACACAACAATTGAGTCAATCTTTGCACAGGAAATACTGGATTCCCGCGGCAACCCGACGGTAGAAGTTGAGGTTGTATTGGGTGACGGGAGCTGGGGTCGCGCTGCAGTGCCATCAGGGGCGTCCACCGGCACTCACGAAGCGCTGGAGATGCGTGATGGGGATAAGTCTCGCTACAGCGGCAAAGGCGTCCTAAAGGCCGTTGAGAACGTCAACAAAGAGATTGCTGATGCTCTGGTAGGCTGGGATGCGGTCGAGCAGAAAGCCCTGGATATGGCGCTGCTGCAGTTGGACGGCACCCCCAATAAATCCAAACTTGGCGCTAATGCTATTTTGGGAACCAGCCTGGCCGTCGCTAAAGCAGCTGCCAACGCACTCGGGTTGCCCTTGTACCGCTACATCGGCGGCGTCTATGCCCATGTGCTCCCTGTGCCGATGATGAACATCCTCAACGGTGGCGCTCACACCGCCTGGCAATCTACCGACGCCCAGGAATTTATGGTCATGCCGTTCGGGGCGTCTTCCTTCTCAGAAGGGCTGCGCTGGGGTGCTGAAATTTACCACACCCTCAAGACCGTACTCAAAGCGCGTGGTTACCCCACCCTGGTCGGTGACGAAGGCGGTTACGCCCCTCCGTTGAAATCCAATGTGGAAGCTGTAGAAGTTATCCTGGAAGCCATCGAAAAAGCTGGCTATAAAGCCGGCGAGCAGGTAGCCATTGCATTGGACCCGGCTGCCTCTGAGTTCTACGATGCCGAGACTAAAACCTACAATTTGCGCAAGGAAGGCCGCAAGCTCACCAGTGACGAAATGGTGGCTTTCTGGATGAATTGGGTCGATCAGTATCCGATCGTTTCGATTGAGGACGGTCTGGCTGAAGATGATTGGGAAGGTTGGAAGCACATCACTGCCGAAATTGGTAACAAAATCCAATTGGTGGGCGATGATCTGTTGGTTACCAACCCGGCTCGCGTTCGCCGCGCCATCAAAGAGAAAGCCTGCAACGCTCTGCTGGTCAAGGTCAATCAGATCGGCTCGTTGACTGAAACCATCGAAGCGGTTGAAACCTGCCACCGAGCTGGCTGGCGTGCTGTGACCTCGCACCGCTCCGGCGAAACCGAAGACGCCACAATCGCTGATCTGGCGGTTGCGCTGAACACCGGTCAGATCAAAACCGGCGCTCCTGCCCGCTCTGACCGGGTGGCAAAATATAATCAGTTGCTGCGCATCGAAGCCGAGCTTGGTGAAACCGCCGCCTACGCTGGCTGGGGCGCCATTCGCCGCTGATTCTTCCATAAATTGTCGTAAAAGGGCGAGGATTTTCTCCCCGCCCTTTATATTTTGTCTTAATT
>DATMXL010000071.1:0-16859 GCA_035561555.1 Bellilinea sp. | reverse complement strand
TCCAGCGGGTCCACGTACCACTGCGCGCTGTGGTTGCCTTCCATTTGACCAGATTCCTCGGAATAGATGGCATGATCGGGGAAGGCTGTCCGTAACCGCT
Source organism: Bellilinea sp. (assembly GCA_035561555.1). Classification (GTDB taxonomy): domain Bacteria; phylum Chloroflexota; class Anaerolineae; order Anaerolineales; family Anaerolineaceae; genus Bellilinea. The sequence continues at coordinate 16,759 of DATMXL010000071.1, read as the reverse complement.
CAAGAAGAAGCGCCTCGGACTTGTGATCCATTTCGGTGACCAGATCTTTCGGACCCTTATGATGGACCTGAATGTTTTGGCGGAAACCAGAGCGCAAAATGGCGCCGGCTTCATACGCCCAACCGATGATTTGAGTGAGTGTGGGTTCCATGAGTCCTTTTCCAGGGCGGGCGGTTACAGGCTGCCGTCCATTTCGGCAATCAGCCGTTTGAAGTAGGTATCGAGGTATGCGTGGCGGTCGGCAGCGATTTTTCGCGCGCTGTCCGTATAAAGACGGCCTTTGACCCTGGATAATTTAAACAAATGCTCATGGTAGGCGCTGTGCGGTTCGCCGGGTTCGGCCACACCTGAGGCCATAAACTGTGCAGACGGCTGGGCATAAATGGGCTGGCCTGCCTGGACAGCGTAGCCGATGGTGCGGGCAACACCAATGGCGCCCAGGACGTCCAGTTTGTCGGCATCAAACAGCACCTTAGCCTCAATGGTTGCCGGCGGTTCGCGGTCGTCGCGGTAGCGGTGGGCGCGGATGCAGTGCTGAACCGCGGCAATGCGCTCATCAGACCAACCCTCATTCTTAAGAATTTCGGCGGCGATGTCAGCGGACTGGAAATGATGGTTGGCGCGTTCGTCACCGGCTGGATGGCTGCCTTCAATGTCGTGCAGCAGGGCGGCAGCGTGTACAATCTCCAGGTCAGCGCCTTCCACCAGCGCCAGTCGTTCGGCCATGCGGTAGACACGCTCGATGTGGTCAAAGCCGTGCACCGGGTCGGTGTTTGGGTACCAGTTTCGGGCAGTTTCAAGGGTCAGCAATGTTGGCTCGGTTGGATAGATGGACTAGAAAACGACGAATTCGCCGCGCTTCATGACCTGTGCGACCAGGTTGCCGCCGAAACGATACCCCAGGTGACGATAGTCGCTGACCTCCAAAATCAACAGGTCAGCCTGTTTACCGGCTTCCAACGAGCCGATGCGGTCAGCGCGTTGAATGGCAGCCGCAGCGTTGATGGTGGCGGCGGCAATAGCCTGGGCCGGGGTGAGGTGCATATAGCGGCAGGCCAGGGCGATGGCGAACTGCATCGGCTCGCACCAGGCGGTGCCGGGATTCAAATCGGTGGCGATGGCGAGGGTGGCGCCGGCTTCCAGGAAAGCTTTGGCGTCCATATAGTGCCCGGTTGCCAACCCGAAGGGAGTGCAGGGCAGTGCTACAGCCACGGTTCCGTTTTCAACCATGGCGGCGATATCAACCGGCGAACTGGCAATCAAATGGTCAGCGGAGGCAGCGCCCAGGCGGGCTGCCATGGCTGCGCCGCCCAGGTTGTCGAATTCGTCCGCGTGAATTTTGAGCGGGAAGCCCAATTCTTTGGCGGTTTGCAGAATGTGGGTCGACTGCTCCAGGTTGAAGGCAATTGTCTCGCAAAAGACGTCAACGAAGGGCAGCGGGCGGTTGTGAGCGTTGTTTTGCCACCAGTCGAGCACTTCAGGCAGCAGCACCCGGCATAACTGACTGGTGTAATCTTCAGGATTTTCCTTGTACTCCGGTGGAATGTCGTGCGCTCCCAGATAGGTGGGCACCAGCTCCAGCCGGCCTTCTTTATCCAGCTCGAGTATGGCCTCCAGCTGGGTTAGTTCACCGGGGTGCTGCAGGGCATAACCAGTCTTGACCTCGGCAGTGGTGGTGCCGAAGTGCAGCATCATATTAGCGCGAATGCGGGATTGATTTTTGAGCTCATCCAGGCTGGCGTTGCGGGTGGCGCGCACGGTGGAGCGAATGCCGCCGCCGGCAGCCGCGATCTCTTGATAAGACATGCCTTCCAGGCGCATCTCAAACTCGGCAGCGCGGTCACCGGCCCAAACCAGGTGGGTGTGCGGGTCAACGAAGCCGGGCATGACCACCTTGCCGGCAGCATTGTAGCGTTCTTCAGTGGGGTAAGCTTTGAGCAGGCGTTCGCTGGGGCCAACGGCTTCGATGAGGCTGCCGCGCACCAGCACAGCGGCTTCTGCCTGAATGCCAAGGCGGCCAAGGGTTTTACCAGGTTGCGGTCCGCCGGCCAGGGTCAGGAGCTGAGAGATGTTGGTAATAAGCATAAGGGTGATTATACCGCGACCCCCTCCTATCTCCCCCAAAATCACGATTTTGGAGAAGAAGCAGCAAGGCGTGTCGGATTTTGCCCACAGGGCAGTCTCCCACAAGGACACCGGGACGGCGTGTGACCGCGGCTGCAAAGGCAGGCGAGGATTTGCGCTTTGTGCCAGCGCTCTATCCGACCTACAAAACCATACGCAATAGATGTGTCGGATTTCGCCCACAGGCCGGTCTCCCGCCAAGACACCGGGACGGTGTGTGAGCGCGGCTGCGGAGGCAGGAGAAGATTTACGTAATGGATCGCCGCTCTATCCGACCTACAAAAGATGGATCCGCCGTAGGTCGGATAGAGCGGCGAATCACGTTTTTCAGACAAAAACAATGTGCGCAGCCGCCAAATCCGGCACGGAATATTAACATTCTGATCATGGTTTGCGCGACCTGTTGCTTATGTAACCTCATGCTAGGCCGATGAATCAGTTGGAATATATTTCACCCGTTCTTGTGCGGTTCTAATTGTTTCAACAAGGTCGTTAACTGGAATGTTCCAAGGTTTTCCGCCTTCGCGGGGAAATATAATAAAAGATTTACCCCATTCACGTAGCTCGCCTAGAGGTTCATCATCCTGGTATAGTTCGGCTACAAGCCATTCCTCATCCAATGGTCCTGTTGATATCAAGATTTTTATCTGACTTTCCATTGCGGACTCTCCTATTCAAAAACAATTATCGCATAACCGGCAAAACCGCCTTGCGAAAACCCCTAAGCGAGTCGACAACCAGGTTAACCGATATCCTTGCCCTTTGACACTCATTAACGTTTCAGTTTTTGGAAACTTACTAGCTTTGGTAGGTCGGATAGAGCGGCGATTCACGTATTCCAGGTAATAATTGTGTGCGCAGCCGCTCTATCCGACGCTCCTCATAACGGTTTTTGTTGGATTTCGGGCTGCCTATAAAACGTGGCAAATATTGAACCTTCGACGCCCTCACGCTCTGTGTGCCCTGTGGGCAATCCAACCTACACATGAATATTACCGCGTCAGCTTGGCAAAATACTGATATCTATCCGCCCGGTACACGATCTTGACATACTCCATCGCCCGACGGTACTGCGAGTAGGTCACGCGCACGCTGAGCAGCAGCGGGCTGCCCGCGGCGATCTGCAGCAGCGCTGCCTCGCGCGGGGTCGCCAGCACCGCTTCCAGCGTCTCATCCGCTTCGGTCGGGATCAGGTGAAACTTTTCCTGCAGCAGGGTATAGATCGACCCCGCTGCCTCGAGACCTTCGCGGTCGAGCGTCAACCCCTCGGGCAACACATGATACGAGGTCATCAGACCCATCGGCACGCCGTCACCCAAGCGCAGCCGCTCGATGTACAACAGCTCGCCATGATCCGCCGGCAACTCCAGCCGCTGCCGCACCTCCTCGGGTGGGACGGTCATTTTCAGCTCCAGAATCTTCTGCCCTGGCTCGACGCCGCGTGCGCGCATATCCTCGCTGAAACTGGTCAGTTCGGAAATGCCTTTCTGCAGCTTCTGCGGTGACACAAACGTTCCGCGTCCGTGCTCGCGGTATAGAAAGCCCTGGCGCACCAGCAGATCGATTGCCTGGCGGATAGTCGTGCGGCTAACCGAATAGATATCCTCCAGCTGGCGCTCAGAGGGTATCGGCTGATGCGGCAGCAGTTCTCCGCTGGAGATGCGCTCCCGTAAAATGGTCGCTAACTGGTAATACTTGGGGGTGTAGTCGTTGGGATCAACGATGGCAGGCATAAGGGCTCTCCATAATGGAGTCAAGACATCATGTGGTTGTTACCAGTATTATCGGAAAAAGCGACACGCAAGTCAAGCCGCAGGGTACATGTCAAATTGCTAATGTTGACCGATTCGGGTAAAATATCTCGCATACCATGGTGGACGCAAATTTTCTACAATTGACTCGCGAACAACTCGAGGCGCGCTTGCTGGCGCTGCATAAATCCAGCCTGGAACTGGTTCAGATCACCGCGCTGGATACTCTGTTGGAACGCATCGCCGTGCTCGCTTGCGAGCAGGCTGAAGCACGCTATGCCGCCGTCGGCGTGGTCGGTCCGGGCGGCGACCTGGAGTCCTTCATCCCAGTCGGCATGAACGAAGAGGAAGTATCGCGCATGCCCTCCCCGCCGCACGGGCTGGGACTGCTGGGGGCGCTGATGCACTCGCAGGAATCGATCCGCATTGGGGCTATTTCCAAAGATCCGCGCAGCGTCGGCTTCCCCAAGAATCACCCACCAATGGAATCTTTCCTGGGTGTGCCCATTCGCCACGGCGGGCGGCACATCGGCCAAATTTACCTGACCGAAAAAATTGGCGCACCGGAATTCACCGAATCGGATCAGTTGATGATCGAAATGCTGGCGGCTTATGCCGCGGTAGCCATCATCAACGCCCGCATTTACCGCGAACTGGTGCAGCGCGACCGCATCCTCACCCGGCGCAACGAAAATCTGGCGCTGCTGAACGAGCTCAGCTCCACTCTGGCCACCTCCACCGACATCGAACAAATTCTGGATAAAGCCCTGACCCAGGTGCTGGATTACCTGCAGCTGGAAATCGGCGAAGTATATTTACGCCAGGAAAACAGCCGCGTACTCAAACGCGTGATGCATCGCGGGCATATTGTCAAAGCCCTGTGGGCCAAGGAGCAGTACGCACTGGGTGAAGGCGTGATCGGCAAAGTCGCCAAGACCAACCAGATGCGCCTGATTTCGATGAACAACCCCGATGGCAGCGACTTTCACCCGGACGTGTACGACGAGGAATTCCACCAGGTGGCTAGCCTGCCGATCACCGGCCGCCAGGGCGTTGTCGGTGTGCTGTGTCTGGCATCCTGTCACCCGCGACCGCTGGACGAACTGGAAATGCAATTCCTGGCTACCATTGGCTCGTGGGTCGGCACTGCCATCGAGAGCGTGCGTCTCAATTTGCAGGGACGCCGTCTGGCTGTGCTGGAGGAACGCGAACGGATCGGCATGGACCTGCACGACGGCATTATCCAATCCATTTATGCCGTCGGTCTGACGCTGGAACACGCCCGGTTGCTGGTCAAAGGCGATCCAGCCGGCATGGTGACGCGCATCGAGCAGGCCATCGCTGACTTGAATCACACCATCCGCGACATCCGTACCTATATCCTTGACCTGCGCCCCCGTCAGCTGCACAACGAACATTTGATGGAAGGTATCAAGCGGTTGGTGCAGGAATTTCGCGCCAACACGCTGTTGAGCGTCAATTTGCAGGGGTCGGAGGAGGAACTGGCAGACATGCCAGATGCTCAGGCGCTGGCGTTGTTCCACATCTGCCAGGAAGCCCTGGCGAACATCGCCAAGCATTCCCACGCCCGCGTCATCAGCGTGACGTTGTGGAAAGCCGCCGACCGCTACTTAATGGAAGTCACCGACGACGGTCAGGGTTTTGACGTCGAAAAAATACGCCTGTCCATCGGTCACGGTCTGGCCAACATACAGACGCGCGCCCGCAATGCCGGCGGCGACGTCGATTTCTCGTCGGAGCCAGGCGCTGGAACCACCATCCTGGCCTGGGTGCCTGCCAGTGATGAAAGCTGACCTGAGCAGCGAAAACAAAGGCGCTTACGTGCAGGGCATGTTCAACCGCATCGCCCCGCGCTATGATTTAATGAACCGCTTGATGACCGCCGGGCAGGATATCCGCTGGCGGCGCGAGGTGATTCAGCGTGCGCAGTTGAAACCGGGCACGCAGTTGCTGGACCTGGGTGCCGGCACCGGCGACCTGGCGCGCGAGGCGCTGCGCCAGCAGCCGCACTGCAGCGCTCTGGCTGCCGATTTCACGCTGGGGATGATGCGCGTTGGGCAAAAACACGCCCCGCCTGCGCCGGATTGGTCCGCGGCTGACGCTCTGGCGTTGCCGTTTGCCGACCGGCGCTTCGACGCGGTCGTTTCGGGTTACCTGCTTCGCAACGTGAGCGACCTGCCGCTGACACTGCGCGAGCAGTTTCGCACCCTCAAACCGGGCGGCTGGCTGGTCTCGCTGGACACCACCCGTCCGGTTCGCTCGATCCTGACGCCGTTTATACAATTCCATATGCGGACGGTCATCCCTTTGCTGGGTTCGCTGATCACCGGTCAGCGGGACGCATACACCTACCTGCCCAGCTCAAGCGAGAACTTCCTGGACGCCGAATCCCTGGCTGAGGCGCTGCGCACTGCCGGGTTCGTGGAGGTCGGCTTTCAGCGGCGCATGTTCGGCACCATGGCGATCCACTGGGGGCGCAAGCCAGGCTGACGCGTGTGCCGCGGGTTTTACGGTAGAATAGGGCGGTATGCAACTGGACGAACTGCACTTACAGAAAGCTGCGGAGCGCGGCGAACCGTCGCACGTGTGGCGCGCCGGGCAGCAGCGGCGTCTGAACATGATTCGCAAGGCTGCCGGTGAACGCCTTCATGGCAAAGTGTTCGTTGACGGCTGCGGTCTGGGGGCTTACCTGGAGAAACTGGCGCCGGAAGCCAACCCCGCCATCGGCCTGGACATCGAACATGAGCGTACCATCGAGGCACGGCAAAAGACGCCGCGGGTGGTATGCGGCGCGGGGGAATACCTGCCCTTTCCGTCCGATTTATTCAACCTGATCCTGTCGCACGAGGTGCTCGAACATGTTCAGGACGACCGGGCTGCCATCCGCGAGATGGTGCGCACGCTGACGCCCGGCGGCCGGTTGGTGATGTTTTGCCCCAACCGCGGCTACCCGTTCGAGACGCACGGCATGTACTGGCGCGGCAAATACCGCTTTGGCAACATCCCGCTGATCAATTACCTGCCGCGCAGCTGGCGCGATAAGCTGGCGCCGCACGTTGAGGTGTACACCCGCCGCGACCTGGAACGCCTTTTCGCCGGCCTGCCGGTGAAATTCATCTCGCGCCGCATCATTTTTGGCGCTTACGACAACATCATTGCCCGTTCGCCGCTGCTCGGCAGCGCCTTGCGGCGCATCTTACAATGGCTGGAACGCACTCCCCTGCGCGCCCTCGGCCTCTCTCACGTGTGGGTGGTCGAGAAAATCTAATCTGTCATTGCGAGGGAGCGGAGCGACCGTGGCAATCTGATTCACCAGATGTGCCCGCTATTTCAGTGCAGATTGCTTCGGCCTTAGCAGGCCTCGCAATGACAAATTAATTCTGCACTCTGAAATCGTAAATCCCATCCACCACGGGGTAGGTGTGTCTGCATTCCGGGCACACTATCTCGGGCGGGGTGTCGGCCAGCGGACCGTGACCGCAGTTCGGGCAGCGGAAGAAGGCACCTTCAGCCGCTTTCACCCCCTCGGCTGACGCGCGGCAGGCCGCGAACACGCTCGGGCTGAACTGCCACCAGTTGCCGGTCAGCTGCGCCAGCGAATCCATTGCTACCAACAACTTCAACGGCAGCATCGTCTTGAAAAACCCCATGCGGAAGTGACTGACGGTCAACTGGCGCTCAACGGAATAGCCAGACTCTTTCAGCCAACTGCGCACCGCCGCCGGATGAAAGTCAAAGTTCAAATCGGCGAACTCCACTGGCTCGCGGGTGAACGGATTCCATTTCTGACGTCCCAACGCAAAACGCAGCATCGCTTTCAGGTTCTGCTTATTGGCATATTCCAGAATAAAGGCCGCTTTCGGTTGCAGCACCCCGCGCACCTGATTCAGCGCCTTTGGTGCATCCGCCATGTGATGCAGCGTGCGGATCATGGTGGCGGCGTCGAACAGGCCGGATACAAATGGCAGTCGGTAGACATCAGCGGCTACATACACATAACGCGAGCTGTCCCCCAACCTGGTGCGCGCCTGCTCCAGCTGCGTACGCGAGTAATCCAGCAGCACCACCCGTTCGAAGTTTTGGTAGCGCGGCGTGTTGCGCCCGGCGCCAGCACCCAGTTCCAGCATCAGCTGACCGGAAGATGGCAGCAGGCGGCGCAGTGCTACGGCTTCGACCGCATCTTCATAAGCGCGGTCACCCTGATCCCAGAAGGATTGCTGGTAATCGGAGCCTTCGTAATTACAAACGGGAGGGGTTGTCATGCGGAAAGATTCCGGTAAAAGGCAAGAAAAATGCGCCCGAGCAGGGCTTCCGGCGGCGCCCAGAGTGACCACCTTACTGCTGCTTCCTCTCGGACCTGACAGGGTTCGGCGGATTCTGCCGCGCCGGTCCCACCCGGACGCGCGCTAAGGATACCGCAGATAGGCAGGAGTGTCAATTCTACCCATTGGACGCTAAAGAAGCCGGGCGTAACTTTCCTCGCCCAGCTTCTTCGTATACATCATCGATGTGCTGCTCTGCTGGTGGTTTAATTCGTATTGTCAGCCCAGGGGTTAATTGCCCGGGGTATGATTTCACCGCCAGTCAGCCGCTGCCCGCCATTGTCATGGCACTGCGAGCAGTAATCCACCTGTTCGCCATGCGAAAGATGGCAGGTACCGCATTTCAAGTCCGGCCAGTGGCTCCAGTGCGGATTGCGCACCAGGAAATCTGTGCGGGCGGCGTGATATTCCAGCGAAATATGGCAACCGGTGCACATGGCCTCGTCAAATTTACGCCGCGGCATGCTTTCATCATAATTGCCGGTGACATACTTGATCCCACTCGAAATTTCAGCGGCTAGTGAATAATCAGCGTGACAGTCTTTGCAGCCCACCCCAGCTTTCGCATGGACCGCATCCATTGTGGAGCCGTTCAAATACGAATCGACATGTTTTTCCATATTATGGCAGGCACGGCAAAAGTTGGGATTGGTTTCGCTCTCATTGATAACTGCCATGCTGCCAAATACAATTACCACCAATGCCACTATCACAATATTCGCGATGACACTAAATTTGAACCAATTAAACTTCGGTTTTACAGGTTTTTCGCCCTTTGTTTGGTTTTCAGGCCTGGGTTTTCGTTTAAACATTCCTTGCGAACCCCTTCTTTACAATGATAATAAGGCATCGGTGTTCAGGCCGGTTTATACCTGCCCGGCCTGAACCTCACCCAATTCCCTTAGGCGGTTTCCAATGTTGCTGCGTGACGGCCGGCCAGCATACCGAAGACGCACCCTGCGCCCAGGGTGCCGCCGCCACCGGCATAACCGGCGCCCATTACGGAGCCCGAAGTGTTGCCCACTGCGTATAATCCAACAATTGGTTGACCCCAAACATTCATTACCTGTCCATTGGCATTGATCTTCAAACCACCGTTTGTGCCACAGGTACCCGGCATATACTTCGCGCCGTAGAAGGGCCCCTTTTCGATTGGAGCCAGGCAGTTGTTTTTGAGTTCCGTGCGTTTGCCGGAAAGATCACCGGCGGTACTTTTATCAAAGTTGTACTCCCCACGGTGCCACAAGGGATCCACGCCGGCGGCAGCGTTTTCATTGAAGACCGCCAGGGTTGCCTCAAAACCCTTCCAATCGATGCCCAACTTATCGCACAGTTCTTCCAGGGTATCGGCCTGAGTAATCCAGTCAGGAATGACCCCCATCTGAGAGTTCGAGCCAGGCAAATAGTAATGCTCTGCATAGGTGGCATCGATAATCCAGTAGGCCGGGATGTTGCGCCAATCGAGCATGCCAGAGTCCCAGAAGTAGAAAGAGCGCTGGAAGGCGTCGTACGTAGATGATTCGTTGCCTATGCGTTCGCCGTACTTGTTGACCACAATTGCACCGGGCTTGCCTCGATACGTCATCCAGTCAACCTCGCCCTTCAGCGTTTCTTCATCAAGCGGGAAAGATGGCAATCCCCAAGATTCGTTCATATTGCGTAAGTCTGCACCGATCGCCATGCCCATCAAGTGACCATCGCCGACGTTGGTGTTAACGGCATTGCTGACATAAATTGGTCCGCGCAGGAAGGCAGTAGTCATTTCTTTGTTGTGGTCAAAGCCGCCGGTGCCCAGGATGACGCCCCTTTTGGCGCGGATGGCAATCTCGCTGCCCATCGAGTCGGCGTACACACCAATCACTTCGCCGGCCTCATTGGTGATCAGTTTCTTCCCGGCCGTATCGAGCATGACCTCGATGCCAATCTGGTCGCAAATTTCGCGGAGTTTAGCCCACAACCCCATGCCACGTAAGTCTTCATTTTCCACTACAGCGTGGATGGATCGACCCACTGGGCGGTTTCCAGGGAGATGGTAGTAATCATTTATAGTCCCACCACGCCATGAGATGCCAAATTTATCGCGCAGCCATTCGAGCATCAATGGGCCATTGTCAAGGTAGGCGTAAATAAGCTCATCAGTGGATTGCTCGGCGGTTAAAGCCTTCATGTATTTGTAGGCATCCTCGCGGTTGTCCTCAATGCCAGCTTCTTTCATCACATAGTTTTGCGGGATCCACAGAATGCCGCCGGAAAGGGCAGAGGTGCCGCCGAAGCCGGGGCCTTTTTCGATGATCAACACAGATTCGGCCCCGGCGTCCTTGGCCGCAATGGCCGCCGTGGCAACGGTGCCGGAGCCAACCACCAGCACGTCCACTTCCTTGTCCCACTCAACGGCTGCGCTGCCGCCTGCACCGGCTTTGGGGGTGCAGGATGTCAGAGCGGCGCCTGCCATCGCACCAACGCTCATCATGGCGGTCTTTTTCAAAAAACTGCGGCGCGATACTAATTTAGGTTCATTTTCAGGATTACTCATGGTTTTCTCCTCGCGATTGGGTGTTGAAGGTCTTTCAGAAATCACTTGGCGTTGGAAAGGCGATCTTTTACGCCAGGATTTGCATGGTATGAATCGTCAGCCCAAGTATAGTGAAATATTTCTCAATACACATCAGGTTAACGTTGTGCCTGCGCTTAAACAAAAGCTGGCCTTCAAGCCAGCAAATGTGTAATCCCTCAAATGGAAACTTCTCAAACACCGTTTAATAAATGCTGGATGTTTCGCGTCAAAGCTCCTGGCTGCCCTTGCCCGCATCGATCAACTTATGGTTGACTGCATACAGCACCAGCTGCGAGCGGTTCGACAGATTAAGTTTGCCAAGGATAGAACTCACATGCGCCCGAACAGTTGCCTCACGCACCCCCAACTCCTGGGCGATTTCCTTGTAGAGTGTCCCTCTGGCGACCAACATTAAAATCTCTTTTTCGCGTTCGGTCAATGACTCCTCACCGATTAGCGGCTGCTCTTTCCGCACCAGCTCGCGCTGCAGCCGGCGTGTGATCGATGGTAACAGGATCGGCACACCGTTGTACATGTCGCGGATAGCCTGCAGCAGATCGGCGGGGCGTTTATCTTTGAAAATGAAACCAGAAGCCCCGGCTTTTATTGCCGCATAAACATTATCCTCCTCGGTAAAACTGGTCAGAACCAGGATGCACGCATCCGGGTTGGCAGCGATGATCTCCCGGGTCGCCTGGATGCCGTCCATGACCGGCATGATCAAATCCATTAGAACAACGTCCGGCTTGAGACTCAACGCCAACGCTACAGCTTCAATTCCGTCGCGGGCCTCTCCTGCCACCTGCATGTCTGGATCTAGATTAATCTCAGCAGATAGCCCGCGCCGCACAATCGGGTGGTCGTCCACCACCAGCACCTTGATCGGCAGTTTTTTCATGCAGCTGCCTCCACATCAGCTTTGCCTGCTGCTGGCTGCGGCACGGTCAGCGTGACCGTTACACCGCGTTTGGGCGTGGATTTGATAACCAGCTGCCCGCCAATACGTGCCGCACGCTCTTGCATCGAACTCAGGCCAATCCCGCCGTTCCCGCCGGAAATATCAAAGCCAACCCCGTTGTCGCGGATCACCAATTCCACTTGCTGCGGACCAGCCTTCAAATCAACGCGCACCTGACTGGCACGTGAATGTTTCAGGGCATTGTTGAGAGCTTCTGTAGCCACACGGTAAATATCCAGGTCGTAGGCGCGCGGCAAGTATTCCTTGCCGGTCACATTGAGCGTGGTCTGCATATTGGCACGCCCCTCAACTGTGTTTAAACGCAGCTCGAGAGCGCCAACCAGACCCACCGATTCAAGCGAGATCGGGCGCAGTTCAAATAACATCAGGCGCATTTCTTTCAGCGACTGCAGCGCTACCTCGCCGATGTCCTCCAGAGATTCAGCCAATTCCGAATATGCCTTCACCTTGAGCAGTTTGTTGCTTACATCGGCAGAGAGCACCAGCCCGTAAAGTGACTGCGAGACCGAATCATGCAGCTCGCGCGCCAGGCGCTGGCGTTCCTCGAAGATCAGAGCTTCGTTATCCAGCTTGCGTTGTTGGGTGCTTTCCAGCGCAAGCCCTATCTGATCGGCGATGGTGCTAACCAACTGAATCTTGTCCGGGTCGAACAGCTCGCAACAGGCAAAGATGCTCATTACACCAATCAAAACGTCGCGGGCGTGCAGCGGCACGCCGATATAGTCCAGCACCTGGACACCCTCGACAGTCTGCTCGTGATACGACTGCGTCTTCAGTTGGTGAACCTCAACGACCTGTCGGGAGGCTAATACTTTTTCCCACAGGTCTGCGACTTCACCTGAAAGCAGCAGGAAGTTATGCAAAATATCAGGATAGTTCTGAGAGGCGGCTACCTTTAATTTTTGATCATTGATACCGAGCAGGTGGATCACCCCCATGTCGCAGCCAACTGCCTCCAGTGTAATGCTCAGGGATTTCTGCAGCAAGGAATCGGCGTCCGGCACACTGCTGGCAACCGACATGACATTGTAAAGCACACGCAGTTCATCCTCGCGCTGCCGGATTATGTGTTCGAGATGCTCCATCACCTGAATGCGGTGCAGGGTATTGCTGCTGGCTTCGACAAACGCTCTGATCAGCGCCTCATCCTCCGGCGTCAACTCCCTGATGGAGCGTGAGCCCAGATAAAGTACGCCGACCGTTTTGTCTCCGGAATGCAGCGGCGCTAAGACCATCGACTGGATGCCCTGCCTGCGGATGTACTGGCAGAAGCTGCAGCCAGGATCGGCCTGCTCATCGATCAACGGCACGTAGCGGATGGCGCTGGATTGCAGCAGCCTGAAGAGGAAGGGGTCAGTTTCTGCCGCGAGGTCAGCGGGTGGTTGATCCGTTTGGCCGCGGGTGATCGAATGATGTAAACGTGAGCCAGCCTGCAGGTAAACACCAGCCAGGTCCACGTCCAGCACCTTTTTGCTGTGCTCCGTTACCATCGTGGTCACCTCCTGCCAGGTGCCAGCGCGGCGCAGCGCAAAACTCAGCCTCTCTGCTTCCTCCAGGCGGTGAGCATAATTATTCAAGGTCACGGTGCGCTGATCGACCATCTGCTCGAGGTTGAGGTTGATTTGATTGAGCACCTGCTGTGTCTGCTTTTCGCGTGTGGTGTCGCGGATGAACAATGTGGCCGCCACGACCTTGCCGCTGCGGATGATGGGCGAAAGGCGGGTGGTATACCACAGAGTCTGCTCCGTTTCGTACTTGGAAGCCAGCTCGTACGTTTCTAGCTGACCGGTCGCGAAGACGGTTTCAATCTTGCGCCGCACAATATCATGAAATTCCGGCAGGAAGTATTCATAGATGGGATGACCTACAAAGTCCTGCGGGTCCATTCCCCTGGCTTGCGAATTATGGAAAAGGATGGTGCCGTGTTCGTCAGCAATCAGGATAGTTTCCGGCGCGCCTTCGACAATATCACGGTACCAGTCCAGGTCAGGTACAGAAACAGGTAGAGATGTATTGGGCATGCGTTAATTATAAGGGAAACTATGCCTAACCTTCTATTAAACCACGCGGAGTCGTCAGGGCTAGCAGCCCCGACGGCTCCGGTTTCATAGGGAGGAGAAGAGAAGTGATCCTCACTAACTATACAAAAGGAGGATGAGAGGAAGCCAAGAGCAAGCTGTTAAAATACTGAGAATAGGCTGCAAATCATCTTTCACAGCCATTTCTCAGCCGATCGGGTTATGATTACGCTAAAGAACGCCGCCCGCACAGGCTTGTTTTGGATGGATCGTTTATGGCAACTGTATTAATCGTAGATGACGATATAAAGCTGCTTAAAATGTTGCAGCGCACACTGACTTATGAAGGCCTTTTGGTAGTAACCGCTGCCAACGGGCTCGAGGCGCTAAAACAGGTGGACGCTTACCACCCCGCGGTCATTATTCTGGATTGGATGATGCCCAAAATGGACGGAATGGAGGTCATGCAGCAGCTGCGCGCTGAGAACAACCGTGCCTTTATCCTCATGCTGACCGCTCGCGATGCCCTCGAGAATCGGGTGGAGGGACTGGAAAGCGGAGCCGATGACTACCTGATCAAGCCGTTTGCGCCGCCGGAATTGGTGGCGCGGGTTCATGCCCTGCTGCGCCGCAGCGAGAACAAGGACAACAAACAGCCGGTGAACTTTGCCGGACTGCACCTGGATCCACTGACCCACCAGGTCAATCTGGATGGCAAAGCCCTGGAACTGACGCCCACCGAATTCGACTTGCTGCATTACTTTCTGCGTCACCCGCGGCAGGTGCTGGAGCGCGCCCAGATCCTCACCAATGTCTGGGGGTATGATTTTGGCGGCGAGCAGAACGTGCTGGAAGTTTATGTTGGTTACCTGCGTAAAAAACTGGAAGCGTACGGGCACCCGCGTTTGATTCAGACCGTGCGCGGCATCGGCTATGCATTGAGGGTCGAATAATGTCGATCCGGCTGCGGCTGACGCTGTTGTACAGCTTGATCCTGGCACTGACTCTGGTGGCTTTCGGCGCCACATTGTATGTCATCCAATCCCGCATGACATTGAACGCCCTCAAAGAAGACATCGTCATAAGCAGCGATATGCTGGTGCGCTCCATCTTCAGCACCTATCTGAGTCCCACGGTCAAAGAACAGCCAGCGTATCCGCAATCCGCCATCCCCTTTGAGATTCTCTCCGGCGAGCAGGTGCTCAAAGATTTGCGCGAGCGCGAAATAATCCGCGTGCTGCGCATGGATGGCACCCTGATCGCCAGCCCGTACGCCGCCGGCGAGGCACTGCCGATCAGTGAAGAAGGGTTGACGACCGTCAATGACCGCAAGATTTGGTGGGAAGTGGTAAAGCCCGAGCAGGAAAGTCTGCTAGTGCTCAACAGCCCGGTTTCGGTCAATAACAACCCGGTGTTCATCATTCAGGTGGCTCGTCCGCTGACCGAGCGGGACCGGTCGCTATCGGCGCTTCTGACGACTTTGATTTTTTCCAGCGTGCTGACCACACTGATCGCTTTTGGCATCGGCTGGATGATTTCCAGCGCTGCCCTGCGGCCGATTAACCGCATCACCCAGACCGCCGAAGAGATCGGCACCGAGAATGACTTGACCCGCCGGGTTAATCACGTGGGACCCAACGACGAGGTTGGCCGTCTGGCGCGGACTTTCAACTCCATGCTGGCCCGGCTGCAGGAAGCTTACGCCCGGGTGAACCATGCGCTCGGCATGCAGCGCGACTTTGTGGCTGACGTATCGCATGAACTGCGCACCCCCCTCACCACCGTGCGCGGTAATCTGGACCTGCTGCGCCGTCAGCCACCGCTCCCGCCCGAGGAACGCGCCGACATTTTGGACGACCTGGTCAGTGAAAGCGACCGCTTGATCCGCCTGGTCAACGATCTGCTGATTCTGGCGCGCGCCGATGCCGGCCGCAACCTGCAGCAGGAGCCGGTGGCGGTATTGCCGCTGGCGAACGAAGTAACCCGGCAGGTGCGCCTGCTCGACCCGCAGCGCGAGATCCGCGAATCAGTGCAGGATGTCACCGCGCTGGGCGACCGCGATGCTATTAAACAAATTTTACTGGTACTGCTGGACAATGCTGTGAAACACACCAGCGGTCCGGTAACGATCAGTGCTCAGGCAGCCGATGGTCAGGTTGAACTGAGCGTGCAAGATAGCGGCCCCGGCATTGCGCCGGAGCAACTGGAGCATATCTATGACCGCTTCAACCGCGCCGAAGCCGATCCCCACATCCCGGGGTTTGGGCTGGGCCTGCCCATCGCCAAGGCATTAGCCGAAGCCCAGGGCGGCGGCATTCAGATCGAAAGTGAAGTTGGCGCCGGCTCGAAGGTGACGGTGTATCTGCCGCGAATCGATCAAATGGTGTCGTAGCGGCAGCTTGTAGCCGCCACATGGAGCTCCATCACCAGGCAAATTGTCGTAGTCGTAGGTCGGATTGAAGGGCGGGGCAATCAGATATCGCAATAAATAACCTTCGCAGCCCTGAAATCCGACATTGCGAAAGCCCTTCTTCCGATCTGACAGGTTGTTGTCGAATTTCCGGTGTTTTTGTAGGTCGGATTGAAGGGCGATGCGATCAGACATCGCGTTACATTACCTCGGCAGCCCTGAAATCCGACACAGCGATAGCCCTTCTTCCGATCGAGGCTGCTTCACCGACAGGTTGTTGTCGAATATCCGGTGTTTTTGTAGGTCGGATTGAAAGGCGGGGCAATCAGGTATCGCCTTGAATATCCTCGGCAACCCTGATATCCGACATCGTAATAGCCCTCTATCCGACCTACGCAACGCGTGGGTTGGGTGCGTCAGAAAATTCAACTTGGGCTATTTTATTATTACAAATCAGATTCATGCGCCAAAAATAACCAACACAAATTGGGAGTGAAAGATTAGCCCAGGTTTTTGTTTGCCCTGTATGACATTCGTCATATAATAATTGTGCTTTTCGTTTTCTATCGGTACTTGTAAT
>DATMXL010000070.1:0-2539 GCA_035561555.1 Bellilinea sp. | reverse complement strand
GATGGCACCATTATTCCAGTCAATTTTCTTAACCAATAATTGACCGTCCACAGCATAAGCCGCCCAACCGTATTCGTTCTGCACGCCAACTTTTTGCGGCGTTAGCGCCGTGGGATCCTGCCGCAGCAGAATGTACCGGTCGCCCCAGGTCCAGCGCGGATCAGACATGCGTAAGTAACTCCATAGGACTATGGCATGTGTGGGTGGAAATTGCTCAGGTCGGTCAAGGCTGTGAGGGACGATTGCGGTTCCACCTGTTTTCATCATTGTCAGCGCCCAGGGAGCTTGCGTCAGCTCCTGATCGCCGCGGTTTACCAGAATGTGATTGATTGTTGCCTTCGCAGCTGAATCGTCCAACGAAATTTCGATTGTTTTTTCGACCCCGGACTTTTCAATCGGCGCAATAAAACGCACCACCTCGCCGCTGACTTCTACTTTCACCGGGAAATTATCCGGCACATAGGTGGTCGCAAGAATTTCTGGCGCACACCAGAAACGGTGCCCGCCGTACAAATGAAAAACATTCCCACCCGTGGATCCCAGTGTTTCCGGATCCTGGTAGAGCAAGTTGGTGCCGTCAACATACGACAAGTGAATAATTCGCGGTCCAACCTGGGTGGTGACCACCATGCGGATGGATCCATTGGAGAGCTCGATGCAATTCTTCCAGCCAAGGAAGTCGATTTCTTTGATGTTCATAGCACCACGATGAGTCAGGCTGAAGGCCAGGCACCCCCTGCGGTTGACAATGGGTGCCTGGTTGGGATGGTTCGTAAATAATGAGGGCAGACCTGGATTAACTGAGGGAAATCAGGCTGCCGTTCTATGTGTGATCCTTCACCAGCCGGCCTTTTTCCTTGCGGGTCTGCACCAGCACGTTGGTGTAATACTTATTATATGTGCCGCAGCCAATGGGACTCTGTTGAATGAGCAGTTCAAGGCAGTTATCACACGTCGTGCAGTAATTGATCTCTTTTTCCCGCCCTTCGCGGAACTTCAACGGCAGCAGCGGGTCCGCCAGCGATTGCCGTCCCAACGCCACCATGTCCACAAAGCCGTGATTGACATTATAGGCACCATAAGACAACAAGTTGCTGTCTTTCTTATCCACTGCCTCCAGCTTATTGGCACCTTTGCCAAACACGGAATAATTAGAGCCGACCACCACAGTTTCCGGTTTCAAGTTATCCCGCAAAACTTTGGCGAAATACTGGTGCAGATAGGCAAAGTAGGGTCGTTCCTTGTCAGCCTGCGTCAGGCTTATGGTGATGGAGGGACTGCCAGCTGATTGGACAAAGTAGGCAGCTCCGCGTTCTTCCAGCCCCTTGACCAAATCGATCGGTTCCGTCAGGTCGATGATGGGCGAATCGGGTGCAATTGTCCCGAATCCACCCGGGAAGCCTTCCCAAACCGAGATTTTCGAGCCAATCAGGAAGTTCTTGTCAGGGACAGCTTTTCGGATACGCTCGAACAGATCAAAGGCGAACTGCCGCCGATTTTCCCATGGCCCGCCGTACTTCCACTTTCGTGTGTTATACGGCCGCAGGATTTGCGACCCCAGATAACCATGACAAAGTTTCATGTCAACGCCATCTGCGCCGGCATCGTATGCGATTTTTGCCGCCAGTACG
The DNA here is from genome assembly GCA_035561555.1 of Bellilinea sp. Classification (GTDB taxonomy): domain Bacteria; phylum Chloroflexota; class Anaerolineae; order Anaerolineales; family Anaerolineaceae; genus Bellilinea. Next base: position 908 of record DATMXL010000070.1, on the reverse strand, counting down.
AAATCCTGCATAATTTTTTCGAACTCATCTTCGGTGAACACGTCGGCTGTGAACCCCGGCAGCGGCTTAACCGCCAACCGTTTTGAAAATTCAGAGTTGCTTAGTTCGCCGGAGTGGGTCAGCTGGAACAGGAACAGCGTTTTCGGATTGACCTCTTTCATCCTGCCGACGAATTTGGTCAACGGCGCCTGGTTCACCGGCATGATGAACAGCTGGTTTAGCCGTCCGCGGTTCTTATCGGTGATGGTGATGGCTTCCAGACACACGATCCCTGCCTCGCCTCTGAACAGATTCTCGTAGCGCTGATAAGTCAGATCGGTGGGATTGCCTTCCACATCGCCGTCGCTGCATTCCATTGGCTGGATAAAAAAGCGGTTCTGGCTGACGCGGTCGCCGACTTTGATCGGTGTGAGTAATACCTGTCGCTCGTCCATTTAACTACCTCCTGATTAAGCTCTCAAATAAAGAATAAAATCGTACCTTGGTGACGAGGTCTGTACAACCTCAAAGGGGTTCGCAAAATTCAAGCGTGACACCGTTCGGGTCCAGGAATAGTAAGACCCGGACCCCCAAATTGGGTAAATCGGTTGTTGGCAGTGTGATTTCGACGCCTTCGTCACGCAAAAAGGATTCAAGCGCAGCCACGTCCTGAACCTCAAAGGCCAGATGCCGCAAGCCAATCTCCTGCTCAGGCCGAGAATGGGAAGGAGACTTCCCGTGATAGTCAAACAATTCCAGCCGCGAACCGTCTGGCAGGCCGAAATAGGTGATATCAAATTCACCGCAATCGACCGTTTGCAGGCGCTGGAATCCCAGAACACGGCCGTAAAAATCCAGCGATTTTTCGAAATCCACAATGTTGATGGAGACGTGCTCGATCTTTTTGACTACCACGGACTGCTCCAATT
>DATMXL010000069.1:0-7056 GCA_035561555.1 Bellilinea sp. | reverse complement strand
ATTGTTTTACCTTCCCTTCCACCAACAATTTAATAAAGGATACCGACATGGGTGAGGAACTTGGTTCCAACAATCTTGACTTTGCGCGCATTGTCTCCGACCGCTATTCGCTATTAACCAAAAGCGAAAAACGCATCGCGGATTACATTCGCAAGAACCAGGACGAATCAGCCTTCCTTTCGGCTGCGGAGGTGGCGGAGCGTTTGGGATTGAGTGAAGCCACACTGGTGCGTTTTGCGCGGACATTGGATTTTTCTAGCTACCCAGCCATGCGCGAGGTGCTGCAAGAAACCTTCCGCCGGCGGGTAACCCATTCAGCTCGTTTACGCGGACGTTTGGATGATCTACGCGAGGCCGGGGATATTTTCGAACGGTTGGTGGTATCAGAGATCGACTACCTCACGCTGGCGCTGGAATCAGTTGAGCGCGATTCGTTCGAGCAGGCGGCGAAAATGCTGGAAGCCAAGGACCGGATTTTTGTCTTCGGTGTGGGTCCTTCGGCAGCTCTGGTGGATTATATGTCATTACGGCTGAGGAGATTTGGTCGCCAGGTGGTGCCTTTAACCACGGCAGGCAGAGAATTCCTTGAACCTCTATTGTTAATGAACGACCAGGATCTGCTGATTGTGATCTGCTTTTTCGACGTCTCCCCGGCGCTGCAGCTGCTGCTCAATTACGCCAACGAGATTCACTGTCCGGTCATCATGATCACCGACACACTTGGGTCCATCGTCGGCAGCAAAGCGGATGTGGTGTTGGCGGCTCGCCGCGGTCCGATGGGTGAGTTCCATTCTTTAGTGGTTCCCATGACCATTATCAATACCTTACTGTTGACGCTGGCAAATGAAGATCGTGAGAAGGTAATCGCCAATCTGGATCGGCTGGATCAATTGCGTGACCGTCTCAAGAAAACGAATGGAAAACCCGACTGACCTAATCCATCAAGCTCAGGAGTGTTAATGACCAGCACAGCCTTCACAGAAATTCCATCCTCCATGCGGATGCAAGCTTCCCTGCGCCGGTTTACCCGCTGGTTGGGAAATCCAAAAGTATTTCTCTCCCTGATCATGTTGGCTGTCATGTTCGTTATGGTGGTCATTCCTCTCTATAAATTGGTGGAGACCACCATCACCTGGCAGGCGATTGATCTGGTCAATCATCCGGAGGCTGTCGAAGGGGAACTGACAATCTACCATTGGGTTCGCATGCTGACTGGCAGGCTGGGTCAAATTTACACCTACACGCCGCTGCGGAACTCGATGGTTGTAGCCATCGGATCGACATTACTGGCGTTGTTGATCGGCGGGTCGCTGGCATGGTTGGTCGTCCGAACCGATATGCCTGGCAGGAAAGTCATCAACCAACTGGCGGTGATGCCATACATTATGCCTTCCTGGACGCTGGCACAGGCCTGGCTGGTCTTATTCAAAAACCGATTAACGGGGGGAACACCGGGTCTTTACGAGTTTCTGGTTGGGCAGGCGCCGCCGGACTGGTTGTCGTATGGGGCTGTACCGATCATCATCTGCAGCGCGCTGCATTACTACACATTCTTTTTCCTCTTTGTGTCTGCGGCGCTCATGTCGATCGATTCCAGCCTAGAAGAGGCCGGAGATTTGATGGGCGCCGACCGATGGCGCATCCTGCGGAAAATTACATTCCCTCTGGTTATGCCGGCGATTTTGTCCGGCGTCATCATGACCTTTTCCAAAGTGATGGGCACCTTTGGCGGTCCTAATATTCTGGGAACCCCGGATAGATTCTTCGTCCTCTCGACCATGTTACGAGGTAGTCTGAAGGTAGGGGATACTTCTGATGCATTCGTGCTTGGAATAGTCTTGATCCTGTTTGCTATGACAACCATCTGGTTTAACCAGAGAGTGATTGGCACTCGCCGCAGTTACGAAACCATTGGCGGACGCGGTTTTATGGCTCAACTCAGTAAGTTGGGCAATGCGAAAAAGATCATCTACACCCTCGTGGTCGTTTTCCAAATTCTAGTCCTCGTTCTGCCTGTTGGACTCCTGATATTTTCCACGGTAATGCTGCGGGATGGGACTTATAGTCTGGATAATTTCACCCTGCAGCATTGGATCGGACCCCGTGGAACGATTTATAACAACGGCGAGCCAGGGGTGCTGCTTAATCCAAAAATATATAAAACCGCCTGGAATTCGATCCGATTATCGTTGTTCACCGCGTTTTTCACGGCCTTGTTAGGCGTGATCCTGGGATATGCCATCGTAAAAGGCAGAGGGTCCCGTTTATCTAAGCTGGTTGAGCAATTGGCATACATTCCCTATGTCATACCAGGAATTGCGTTTGGCGCAGTTTACATTGCCATGTTTGCCAAGAAAGTGGGACCGTTTCCACCGCTATATGGGACGTTTGCGTTGCTGGTGATTGTTTCGGTGGCGAAGCATCTGCCATATTCCTCCCGTTCCGGTGTGTCATCGATGATGCAGGTAGGGCGTGAACTGGAGGAAGCCGCTATGGTGGCTGGCGCCAGTCCCTGGCACCGGTTCGCGCGCATTATTTTCCCGTTGACCACCAGCGGATTCACGTCCGGTTTCCTCTTGACGTTTATTACTACCATGCGCGAGTTATCGCTGATCATCCTGCTGGTAACACCCGCAACGGAATTGTTGGCCAGTCAAACCATGTTTTATACCGAAAACGGAAACGATCAGATGGCGAATGCCGTTATTTTGATCTTGATCGGTCTGGTTGCGATCGGGAATTTCATCATCGGAAAAGTAAGTAAGGGCGGCAGTCTTAAAAAAGGTCTGGGGATGTGAACGAGGAGTCTATGGCTACAACAATCAGAATACGAAACTTGAGCAAGTTTTTTGGAAAAGTCGCAGCCGTCAATGACGTCAGCCTGGATGTTGAACCAGGGGCATTTCTGACCCTGCTCGGACCTTCAGGCTGCGGGAAGACCACCCTGTTGCGGTGTGTAGCCGGGTTGGAAGATCCGGATGCCGGCGAAATTTACATCGGCGATAAATTGGTATTTTCTCACGCGAAAGGGATCTCGCTGCCCTCTGGTAAGCGTGACCTTGGGCTAGTTTTCCAGAATTATGCTTTATGGCCGCATATGAAGGTGGATAAAAACATCACCTTTGCGCTTGAGATCCAAAAATTAGGTAAAGCGGAAATGGCAGCCCGGGTAAAAGAATCCCTGGCTGAAGTAAAGATGGAAGGGTATGAAGATCGTTATCCGCGTGAGATGAGCGGCGGGCAGCAGCAGCGCATTGCGTTGGCACGCATGCTGGCGTACCGGCCCAAAGTATTTTTAATGGATGAACCGCTCTCCAACCTGGATGCCCGGCTGCGGATGGACATGCGCATCGAGTTAAAGCGCTTACACCACGCGGCTGGTTCTACGACCATTTATGTTACCCACGATCAAGTGGAGGCGCTGACCATGTCCACCACCATCGCGGTAATGAAGGAAGGTGTGCTGCAGCAGGTCGATTCACCGGATCGGATTTACCACTACCCTGCCAATTTGTTCGTGGCAGATTTCATCGGCAATCCAAAAATGAATCTGCTGGATGCCGATGTAACCGGCAGGGATACGGTTGATCTTGGCGGAGTCAAGCTCTTCATGAATGTACCCTCTTCTAATGGCAAGGTGGTGGTTGGCATGCGCCCGGAGGATGTTGCGGTATTGGACAGTCCATCTCCAGACACTTTCGAATTCAGCGCGTACTCTGTCCTGCCGGCGGGAGCGGATACGACCATTATCGCCAAGAAGAATGACCTGGAGATCACCATCAAAGTAATGGGTATCAGTCCGATTAAGGATTATGAAAAGATCTGGTTGAAGTTCGATCCGAAGAAGATCAATCTTTTCGATAAAACGACTGGCAACCTTTTAGTCACCGAGGTTGTGAGGGTATAGGCGATATTTACATTTCACTGGCAATGCTGCCAGCAATTCGTCTGGTTTGAAAGGAGGAGTATTTCGGAGCCATTGTTGGTGCTTTTCGTAAGCATTTAGCAGGATGCTGTTTCTCAACCATTCAGAGGAGGATAGAATGAAAAAGTACTACGTCTTAATAACACTTATTGTGTTAATCAGCCTGGTGGCAGCCTGCGCGCCGACCGCCCCAACGTCAGCCCCCACAGATGCTCCGGCAGCTGCAGCTCCGACCGAGGTTCAACTCACCGAAAATGAGCAATGGGCTAAGGATAATGGGGTCGGGCCGTATCAACCTGCCAGCGAGGATTGGGCTGCCATAGAAGCTGCAGCAAAAGAGGAAGGCTCAGTTTGCGTTTACTCCAACTCTTCAAAAATTGAAAAATTGATTGAACCCTGGAGCGCACTGTACCCAGACATCAAACTTGATTGCGGCGACACCGACGGAATCACCACCAAGATGCAGGCTGAACAGGAAGCTGGCAACGTGGTTGGTGACGTATGGTTCAACAGCGACGGGCATATTTTGTACGGCATGTTTATGCCCAATCAGTGGTTGTGGTGGTATACCCCCGAAGGTGTTGTGGTTAGCGGCGTCACCGCCGAACGTCCATATGCCATGCAACGCCACTCGATCGATGTATGGGGCTACAACCAGGAAATTAACCCAGACGGCTGCCCGCTCACCAACTGGTGGCAATTAACCGAAGCCGAATTGAACGGTAAAGTCTTCCTCGAGAATCCGCTGGTAGATCCGAGCACAACCGCCAAGATCACTTTGATCGTGGAAAATGCGGATGACATGGCCAAAGCATATATGGACTTATACGGCAAAGAATGGACCACCGACGAGATGGCAGGTCCGGATGCCTATGGCGTTGTCGCTGAAAATGCGGGCTTCCTGTTTCTGAGAAAGTTGGCGCGAAACCATCCGGTGCTCGAGCCCGGTGGTGACGAAGTTGATGAAGCTTATGCGTCCCTTGGGATGGATTCTGCCATTGAGCCAGGCTACGGTCTGACGGGCTGGGATTCTTACGAGACAACCCTGGATGGGGAACTGGCCATGGCACCCTGCCTGACGATGGAACCTGTGGTCGGTATTAAGAAAAATAGTTACGTGGCTATCGCTAACAAAGCACCGCACCCCAATGCCGCAAAACTCTTCATCAAGTTTGCCCTTTCGGAAGAAGGCGCCAAGCCCTGGACAGCCATTGGTATTTACCCCGGTGTTGACAGCTTACCGTTGGCGGAAGGGATGCCGGCAATCGGTACCTATAAACTCTGGGAAAGCAACGATGCCTTCGCGTGGGCTAACAACAGCGCAGTGCGGGATTTCTTCGCAACTGAGTTGTTGGGGGGCGAATAGGTTACTATTCGATTAGCAGAAAAATAATAAGTTATGGACACGGACGGTCGTTGTCCGTGTCCATAACCCAAGTAAGCCATAAAGTCACATGAAATCCTTTTCCTTTGTCTACGGTCTGAGAGTTTTCCGGACGGGGTTGATTAAGGGTTTCTTAAACCTGGGTTGATATCATTTACGCCTTACAAGCAGGCGGTAGAAATTTCACCCTTTTCCTATGGATGGTGGAGGCTGACATCCGAGATCAGCCAGGGTTATTTGTTTGAATCGCACAGCATTCGATGACAATCGCTCACTGCCAAGGTTAATCGTAAACGCATTGTCCGGAGATTAATTAAATGAGACTTCAAGCTGTGTTCTTTGATATGGGCGGCACCATCGATTGCTACCGGCAAACCCGCGAATATCGAATCCAGCAGGTTTATCTCATCCGTGATTGTCTGGGACGTGGTGGAATCGTCCTGCCATGGAATGATGAACAACTGGTGGATGCTCTCGGGTCGGGAATGATAGCCTATCATGATTGGAACAGGGAATCGTACATTGAACTTGGTCCGGCTGAAATCTGGTCCCGCTTCATGTTGGACGGCTTGAATATTTCCGCAGAGACTCTTCAGCCTATTGGTGAAGAATTAGCGCTCATTTATGAAACGCGCCTATACATCCGGGAAATGCGTCCCGAGATACCACAGGTTTTGGCCGAAATCAAAGCATTGGGCTTGAAAATAGGCATGATCAGCAATACACAGGGTCTATACCAGGTTTCTACCAATTTGAAGGAATACGGCATTTTTGATTATTTCGACCCCATCATTCTTTCATCTGAATACGGGCGGCGCAAGCCAGACCCGGCGATATTTTACTCGGCGGCACGGCGGGCGAATGTCCCTACCGGAGCGTGCGTGTTTGTGGGGGATGCGATCAGCAAGGACATTCTGGGCGCAAACCGGGCTGGTTTTCGGCTAGCAGTTCAGATCATTCATCCTTATAGCTGTCAGGAAGCAGACCAGGAAACAACTCCGGATGCGGTTATTCAAAATATGAGCGAATTGCTGCCTATTTTGAAAGCAGAATTGGAAGAGGATTGCCTCCCGGCTGGCGTACAACAAAACGGTCACCCAATAAAGGCCATTTTCTTTGATGCCGGCGATATCTTATATTTCCGTCCGGATAAGGACAAGAATTTGAATTTGTTCCTTGAAGGGCAGAAATTGGATATTCATCCCGATTTTCTGGCTGAGCGCGCACGCTTGAAAGACCTGGCATTTTCCGGCCAAATGGGCCGGCATGACTTTTACGGACAGGTGCTCCGGCTGTATGGCCTGACTGACCCGCAGGTGATTGCTGCAGGGGTCGACGCCATGAAAATGGATGATTATTCTGTGGAAATATTGGACGGGGTTCCGGATACAATCATTCAACTCAAACGGAAGGGATACATTTTAGGGATTATCACGGATACAGCCATGCCTTACAGTAAAAAACTCAACTGGTTCGACCAATACGGGTTTGGGCATGTGTGGGATTCGGTGATCAGCTCAAAAGAGCTCGGCGTGCGGAAACCCTCCCCATTGCTGTATGAGTCCGCGATCACCCAGGTCGGCATAACGCCGGACGAAGCCGTTTTTGTCGGGCATAAAACCACTGAACTCCAGGGCGCTCGGGCTGTAGGCATGAAGACCATTGCTTTTAATTATGAATTGGATGCCGTTGCGGATATCTACCTGGAAAAATTCAGCGATTTATTGACAGTTCCTTTTATTGCATA
>DATMXL010000068.1:0-3014 GCA_035561555.1 Bellilinea sp. | reverse complement strand
TCTGCGTTGGGGTAAAATCCGTGCTCTCCGAGATTTCTCCGGCTGACCGGCAGCACCTGCTGCTGGCCATCCGCGCGCTCAAAAACAAGTTAGAAACCTCCCTGACCTCCATTGCGAAAGAAGATTTATCTGTTGAATAAGAAAAGCCCGATTGGTATTCTGTTTTTCACCCTGGTCGTTATGATGATGGGTTTCGGCATGGTGATTCCGATCATGCCGTTCTATATCGAGTCGCTGGGTGCTTCCGGTACCACCCTTGGCGCGCTGATGGCCATTTTCTCGGTCATGCAGTTCATTTTCTCGCCCATTTGGGGCAGTCTGTCAGACCGCTACGGCCGCAAAAAGATGCTGCTGATCGGCACCTTTGGCAACGGCATCTCCATGCTGCTGTTTGGCCTATCCAATCAGGTGTGGATGTTGTTCGCCTCCCGGGCACTGGCAGGTATATTGTCCTCAGCCACCATGCCAACCGCCATGGCCTACATCTCAGACAGCTCGGACGAGAAAAACCGCGGCGGAAAGATGGGGATTATTGGCGCTGCCATGGGTGTGGGGATGGTCATCGGACCGGGACTGGGCGGCTGGCTGGGCGGAGTTAGCATGTCTTTGCCGTTCTTCATCGCTTTTGGCCTTTCCATTGCCTCCATGGTGCTGATTATGATCTTGCTGCCTGAATCGCTGCCGGTCGAAAAGCGCACAGCACATGTGACCTCTTCCGGTCCGCAGTTGACGTCTCTCTGGCACGCGCTGACCGGTCCGCTGGGCTTTTTGATGGCGCTCTCCTTCCTGGTTTTCTTCGCACTGGCCAACTTTGAAGGCGTGTTCGGGCTGTATGCCCAGTACCGTTTCGATTACGGCCCGACGCAGGTCGGCACAGTGATGATGGTGGTCGGTGTGGTCTCGGCGGTGATGCAGGGGTTGATCACCGGTCCTGCTACACGGCGCTTCGGCGAGGATAAAATCATCCGCTGGTCGTTAATCGGCAGCGCGGTGGGCTTTGGGGTCATGCTCCTGGCCCGCACCATGGGTACCATCATGTTGACCACCGGGTTGTTCGTGCTGGCCAATTCACTGCTGCGCCCGGCCATCGCCTCCAAGATTTCCTACAAAGCTGGCAGTCAGCAGGGCGCCGTCTTGGGGGTCAGCAATTCGTTCATGAGTCTCGGCCGGGTGGTCGGTCCACTTTGGGCTGGCTTAATGATCGATATGAACTTGATTCTGCCGTACCTCACCGGCGGCATCATCATGTTCCTGATTTACCTGGCCAGCGTGTACTGGTTGAAACCCGCCGCAACCGTACCGACCATCGCCCCCGCCGCCAGCGATTGAAATTTAATAACTCTTAAATCTTTAACCACAGAGGCACGGAAATCACAGAGGAAGGTCAAAACAAAATTTCCAGGATTAATTCCCTTTGATCCTTTATGCTTTTATTGCTCAGTGTTCACGCGGTTTGTACGCCCCCTACAGGGCTGGTCGTCAGTCCTTTGATCGCGGTCAATGCCCACCACCATGGCGGCAACCACCGTTCGCGATGGTCTCCCTTCCCCCGGTCTATACATACAGTTGGGGAGAGGTAAGGTGAGGGGTCCAAAAACCGCACTGCGGCCGTCGGGGTCTACTTACTACCCTCTGACCTTCCCAGGCACTGTCCTTCGTGAATTTTGTAGGGTGCATACCGGGTTCGCGGTTGTTGCGTCCCCGAGCGGAGCGAGTGGGATGTACGCACCGATTCCCTTGGTGTCATACTCCAGCTAAACCTCGCCTGGCTCGCGCTGCTCGCCGCTACATTGTTCTCCGTCAACGTCATGCTCCCCTTTGGCGGTTACAATGATTCCATCTTATTCCACCAAAGGAATCCACAATGACTGATCAACAACCCGCTTGCCTGCATTGCCAGCGTACCAGCGACCAGGTGCCGCTTGTTCACCTGGTGTACGGTGCGAATGATTATTACATTTGCCCGCAGCACCTGCCCATCCTGATCCACGAACCGCACAAGTTGACCGGCAAGCTGCCCGGCGTCGAAAACCTCACCGGCCACGGACATTAATATCATTCATTTGTAGGGGAGGGCTTCCGCGGTTATTGCGTCCCCTTGCGGGACATGCCCTCCCAAAGAACCACGGGATGGGGTGGAACCCATCCCCTACGAATCAAAATTTTCTGGTTTTTACTCCCCACACGTATTCTCTGTGTACTCTCTGTGGTGATATTATTTGTTCTGACCATAGGAGGTGACTATGATTCAGGACTATATCCTCAAAATGCTCGAATCCTACGGCCAGGCGCTCAGCGACGGCAAATTTGACCAGATCGCCCAATCGTGGGCGGTGCCGGCGCTGGTACTCTCAGACCAGGGTGCGATGCTGGTATCCGACATCTACCAGGTAGAAAAATTTTTCGCTGGCGCTACGGAGTGGTATCACCAGCAGGGCGTCGTCTCCACCCGCCCGGAGATCGTCCACACCGACGTGATGACAGAGCACCTGGTAGCGGTGGATGTGCGTTGGCCATCCTTTGACGCCGACGGTGTCGAAAAGATGACCGAGTTGTCGCATTACATCCTCGAGATGGGTGCTGACAGCCAACTGCGCATCCGCCTGGCGCTCATCCGCACCGCCGCAGTGAAGGGCTAAAGATTTACCACTAGATCACAGAGAACACGGAGAAAATTCGTTTTGTCATTGCGAGGGAGCGTCGGATTCTTTTTTCGTCGCGACCGTGGCAATCTGAACTGGATATACGGGATACTTGTCCGTTGGGCGAGCTCAAGATCATCAGGAGCAGATTGCCACGCTCCGTTTCACTTCGCTCGCAATGACAGTTATTCTTCTCCGTGTGCTCTCTGTGGTCTCCGTGGTAACGAATTATCCTTTACCGATTTTCCACAGCGCCGCGGCGAAACACTGCACTTCCTCGACCGTGTTGTAATGCACCGGTCCAACCCGCACCATCCCGCCATCCGATTCCAATCCCAGGTCGGTGGTGACGTTGAGGGCGTAGTAGTTGCC
>DATMXL010000067.1:0-10090 GCA_035561555.1 Bellilinea sp. | reverse complement strand
GGAAATCATGACAATATAAATTCCACCGAATTATTGACCGTATTACTGTGCCCCCAGAGGAATTCGAATCCTCGTTTTGGCCTTGAGAGGGCCACGTCCTGGGCCACTAGACGATGGGGGCGTTAAGCGGCTTGGATTCTATCACGCGCCTAACCCACTGTCAATAATTCATTGACACGCCTGATAGATATGCTATTATTGAATGACTTCATTACCATCTTTTTTTTGCACTTTAACACCCATTTATTATTTTTTCAGGAGTCATTATGAGCACGGATTTTGTTTTTCGTTTAATTGGCATGGTCGGTTTTACAGTACTGGGCGTACTCTGGGGGACACGACTTGGCCAATTGGCCAATCTCAACCCGGGATCGAATGTTTTTTCGGTCGAACAATATGGAGTGACCTTTGGCCTGGTCGGAGCCCTGGTAGGATTAATCCTGACCCCCTACATCACCACCAGACCAGTGCGTGCCATCCGCAGTTTCCTGGTGAAGGTCTCAGCGCAGACCCTCTTCTCCGGCCTGATCGGCTTGATTGCCGGATTGACGGTCGCTGTTCTGCTGTCCTTTCCCTTGTCCAGGTTGCCATCCCCGTTTGGCCAGATTTTTCCGTTTCTGGGTGTGCTTTTATTTAGCTACCTGGGTGTCGCGGTTTTTCTCATGCGTCAAAACGACCTATCCCTCTTTCTGGGTAGTTTTTCCAAGGGTGGCCCGCAGTCATCCTCGGTTGATCAATCCGCCGGGTGGGCCGAATCGCGCACCATCTTGCTGGACACCAGCGTCATCATTGATGGCCGCATCGCCGACATCGCCCGCACCGGTTTTCTGCCCGGGTCATTATTGATTCCGCGCTTCGTTCTAAATGAACTACAGTACATCGCCGATTCTCCGGACAGTTTGCGCCGCCAGCGCGGCCGCCGCGGCATGGAAGTGTTGTCGCAGCTGCAGAAAGAACCGGTAATCCCGGTGAGGATCACCGATATCGACGTCGAGGGCGTCCGCGATGTGGACGATAAATTGGTGATCCTGGCCCGTCAGCTGCGCTGCCCTATTTTGACCAATGACTACAACTTGAATCGGGTAGCCGAACTGCAAGGTGTCAATGTATTGAATGTCAACGAGTTGGCCAATGCCGTCAAGTCTGTGCTGCTGCCCGGTGAGGCTCTTTCGATCCGCGTCATCCAGGAAGGCAAAGAGTCTGGCCAGGGGGTTGGCTATATGGATGACGGCACCATGGTCGTCGTTGAAAGCGGGCGAGACTATCTGAGTCAGGAAATTCTGGTCACCGTAACCAAGGTACTGCAAACCGCCGCCGGTCGCATGATTTTCGCCCGGCCGGAAAATGAACACTAGACAATAAGGTTTACCTCTATGCGTGAAATGATTACCGGACGCAATCCGGTTTTTGAGGTGTTTCAAGCGCGCCGCCGGCAGATATTTCGACTGTTAGTCGCCGTTGGTGTGGAAGAAAAGGGCCACCTGGCGGAGGTTATTGGCGCTGCTGCCAAAATGAAAATCCCGGTCGAACGGACAGCACGCCAGCGGCTGGACAATAATTTTGGTGAAGGCCACCAGGGCGTTGCGGTCGAGGTCAGCGAATATCCCTTTAGCACCCTGCTGGATATTTTATCCATTGCCCGCAAGCGCGAAGAACCAGCCTTTGTCCTGCTGCTCGACCTGCTCCAGAATCCGCAAAACCTGGGCACGCTGCTGCGCACAGCCGAAGTCGCCGGAATGCACGGCATTGTCATCCCGTTCAACCGGGCTGCCACGGTCACGCCAGCCGTTGTCCATGCTTCATCCGGCGCCACTGAACACTTGCTGGTCGCGCAGATGAACCTGTCCCAGGCTATCGACACTCTCAAAGCTGAAAATATCTGGGTGGTTGGTTTAGAGGGTGGAGCGGAATCACGCCCATTGACCGAAGCACCGCTTGCTGGCCCTCTGGCACTTGTTGTCGGCAACGAGGGTGAGGGTATGCGTCAGCTGGTACGTCAGAAATGTGATTTCCTGGGTCAACTGCCCATGCGCGGCCGGGTCGATTCGCTCAATGCGGCAGTGGCTGGCTCAATTGCGATTTATATGGCCTTGCAGGCGCGCCTGCCAAAGCCAGGATTGAAATAAATTCTTCTACATTTAAAGGTGCAAAGTGAAAAAAGGTGTTTGGTTTGCATTGATTGGCTATACCATTTGGGGGTTCTTCCCGCTTTTCTTTAAAACCCTGCAAGCAGCGCCGGCCTTCCAAATTATGGCGCACCGGGTGGTCTGGTCCTTTCTGCTCATGGCAGCCATCATGTTCTTCCGTCGAGAAGTGAAGGCCTTGTTGGCAGCTGTTACCTGGCGCATTTTCGGTTTATATTTGATCGCTGGCACGCTGCTAGCTATCAACTGGGTAACCTATGTATGGGCGGTTAATGCCGGCTTTGTGGTGGAAGCCAGCCTGGGTTATTTCATTAACCCGCTGGTCAGTGTGCTGCTTGGCGTTATTTTCCTGCGGGAACGGCTGCGTCCCATACAATGGTTATTTGTGATTATGGCTGCAGTGGGCGTCACTTACTTAACGATCTCTACTGGAAAACTGCCCTGGGTGGCGTTGGTTTTAGCTTCCTCTTTTGGACTGTATGGTCTGATGAAGAAACTCACCCCCCTGGGTTCGCTGCAGGGGTTGACACTTGAAACTGCTGCCGTTTTTCTTCCCGCACTGGGTTTCTTGATTTTCGAACAGATTCGTGGAGCTGGCGCCTTCGTAAACGCTGGTCCCACAACCACCCTGCTGTTGGCTGCCACCGGCATCGTCACCGCTGTACCGCTGATTTTCTTCTCTGCCGGGACTCGGCTGGTACCCTTGACCACCATTGGCCTGCTGCAATACGTCACCCCTACCGCTCAGTTCTTCTTAGGCGTCTTTATCTTTAATGAGCCATTTTCCAGCAACCGTATCGTTGGGTTCATCATCATCTGGGTCGCGCTGATCTTTTCCACGCTGGAGAACCTGATCCACAACCGCCCCTTTCGTGCCCGTCCTGCCGTGGAGAGCGCCTCCACGATCAGGCCCGCCTCTAAATAAAAACCATCTGCCTTCCAGCAGGTAGCGTCCGTCGCTCTAATTATTTCTAGAAATAATGCCGCATTGCTGCCTGGTTCTGCTGTCAGCCAGGTGAAGATGCGGTACAATTAGGCACTTTTCAGAAGGAATTCCACTCCCAGTGTTTGAACTCGTCTTCCTCGGCACCTCCGCCTCCGCTCCATCGGTTCGCCGCAACCTTCCGGCGCTGGTCGTTAAACATGACGAGCATCGCTTTCTGGTAGACTGCGGCGAAGGCACCCAGCGGCAAATTCTACAATCCGGTATCGGCTTTAAACGCCTCAATCGCATCCTGATCACACACGGCCATCTGGATCACATTCTCGGACTTGCCGGCCTGCTCTCAACGTTCATGCGTTGGGAGTCAATCGACGAGTTGGAAGTCATTGGCGGAAAAGCCGGACTAGACCGTGTTGCAGAGCTGCTTTACGGCGTGGTATTGCGTGGTCAAGAACCGCCCTTGCCCTTGACACTGCGCTCGATTGAAGCCGGTACGGTGATCACTGAAGCGGATTTCACGATCAGTGCCTTCAATGTGTCGCACCGCGGTCCTGACAATTTTGGCTACCTGTTTGAGGAAATCGGACGGCGCCCATTTATTCCCGATAAAGCGGAAGCTCTGGGGATTCCCATTGGACCGCTGCGCCGCGACCTGGTCAATGGAAACAGCGTGCAGCTGCCCGATGGCCGAACCATAGAACCTGACAGCGTCCTGGGAGAATTCCGCCCCGGCACGCGGCTGGCTGTGGTTGGCGACACGGGGGATACTGCCAACTTGCTCAAGACCGTCAGCGGGGTGGACACGCTAGTAATGGAAGCAACCTACTTGGAAGAAGAGACCGCCATGGCGCGCCAATTCGGTCACATGACTGCCCGGCGCTCGGCGGAGCTGGCCCGCGACGCTGGTATAGGTCAGCTGGTGCTGACACATGTATCCCGCCGCTATCGCGAGAAAGACATCCAGGCAGAGGCCCAGGCTGTATTCGAGAATACAGTGGTCGCCCGTGACTTTGACGTATTCCAGGTCAAGCGCGCCGACGCCTGATTCTGCTCCCCCGCCATGAGCGAAGCCTCTACCATTGACCGCATTGTACGCAGCCGGCGTAAAACAGTAGCCTTGCTGGTCACCCCCGACGGCCGTCTGGAAATCCGCGCCCCGCAGCAGCTGACTCGCAAGCAAATCGACGCGATCGTTGCCGAAAAGTCTGCCTGGATCCAGAAAAACATGGAACGCGCGCGGCGTACCGCTGGAACCTCCTCCGCTCGTGAAATCACGGCTGGCTCCAGATTTTGGTACCTCGGCTCCACCTATCCGCTGCATCTGGTTGAAAAGGGTCCAGCCAGGGTTCGATTTTCATCTGAATTCATACTGCAGAAAGACGCTTTACCAAGAGCCGCTGCCCTGCTCACCGATTGGTACAAAAATCAGGCGCGAAACATCCTTACGGAACGGACGGAGTTTTACGCCCGTCAATTTGGGTTGAAGTACCGTTCGCTGCGCATTACCTCTGCCCGAACCCGTTGGGGTTCATGCAGCCGTCTGGACGCGCTGTGTTTCACCTGGAGACTCGTCATGGCTCCGTTGGAAATCATTGACTATCTTGTCGTCCATGAGCTGGCTCACATTGTTGAAAAAAACCACAGCCGTGCTTTCTGGACACAGGTCGATCGCATGCTGCCGGATTATCGTACCCAGCGCAAGTGGCTCAAAACCAACGGTCGCCTGCTCGACCTGTCCATTGATGCCAACGAATTACTTCTTCGCTAAACCAAGTAGCCTTATACACAAAAGGTGAAAATAAAAACTGTGAAGAACGCATTACGCTCGTTAACTTTTGGTTCTCGCTACCCTTGCCAACAAAAATCACCGTGACACGCGCGAACTTAGCACCCTTGAGCGAAGCGAATGGGGTGGCACTTGGCACTTGACCCTTCCCACTCTCTACCGCATCTTGCGTATCTCCGGGTACCTGACCGCCACGTACAGCCCATAAACCACCGAGATTCCCGCTCCAATGCCAACCGAAAGCGGTGCAGTCAGCCAGTCCGCCATCAGACCAGCCTGCAGTCCTCCCAGGCGCATCATCCCCTGAAATGTCATCGTATAAAAGCTCATCACCCGCCCGCGCAGCTCATCCGGTGACGCAATCTGCAGCAGCGTATTCGCCAGCACATTCTGCAGCACAAAACTGACACCTGTGAAAAACATGATCACCGCCGAGGTCAAGAACGAACGCGAAACAGCAAACAGAAGCAGGGTTAAGGGAAAAGCCAGGTTGCCAAGGGTCAGCAAAGCGCCACGCCTGGAAGAATCCGACATGGAGGCAATGATCAAAGCCGATACCACCGCCCCAATCCCCACCATGGTGAGCAAAATCCCCAGCGGCAATGCTTCCGGCGCCTGGCAGGTAAGCAAGCCTTTTTGCGGATCACAGAAATATTGAATAACTGGAGTGGCGCTCTTCCCTAAAACATCATCGGCAAACACAGGCATGAGCGTGTTGTATGGCATCGAAAGGAAGGCACTGACCGCCACCAGACTGATCAACACCGCGATGGCTCGATTGGACTTGATGAATTTGAAACCAGCCGCGATATGCTGAAGCTGCCCATTCCCCTTGTCCAGCGGACGCGAAGACTGCGGCAGGTTCTTCATCAATATCAAGCTGATGATCACCGCTGCAAAAGTGACCGTATTGAAGAAAAAAGCATTAGCCTCACCGGTGGCAGCCACCACAATTCCTGCCAGCGCGGGTCCCAATGCCCTTGCCAGGTTAAACATGGCTGAGTTCAATCCAATGGCATTCGTCAGATCTTCTTTGCCATTCACCATGTCCACGGTGAAAGCTTGGCGTGCCGGCAAATCTATGGCTGTGGTAATCCCTAGAAGAAACGATAGGATATATATATGCCAGACCTCCACGACCCCTGTGCGAGTCAGTATCGCCAACAGCAGCGCCTGGAGCATCATGGCAATCTGCGCGTAAAGGATAATTTTGCGCTTTGAGACGCGGTCAGCTAGTGAGCCGCTGATGAACGAAATCGGTATCAGTGGGATCAGCGCGATGAAATTGACCATCCCGAGCGCTGCCGCTGATCCGGTTAACCGATAGACCAATACCTGCTGCGCCATGGTCTGCATCCAGGTGCCGATCAGCGAGATGGTTTGTCCCGCAAACCACAGTCGATAGTTATAATGCCTTAGCGCGCGAAATGTACCTGGCAGGCGCATTTTAGGTGGCCTGCCAGTCAAAGTCGTAGATGGTAAAGTCATTTAATAATCCCGGGAAAATAATGTCGGCTTTATTATAAGCCCAACCGGGATTACCTGTTCATTCGTTCAAAAATCTTCAACGGATGCGCTCAATTACAACCTGGTCATTTTCTAAAGCCACCAGCTTTGGATTTTCCGCTGCTTTTACCTGGATTCAAGCGGAGGTAGCGAACTTCCTTACCTACCTCACGCCTGCTCCCGTACCATCGATACATTCTTCTGTCTCATGCGCAGCTCGCGGAAGGTAATCATGTGATCGTTGGTTTCGTCGATCAGGCTCAATGGGATCGTGCGCAGACTCTCTTTGATGGTCAAAGTAAGCGGGTTGCGCAGTACCTCCGCTGACTGGAAAGCACTTTCAAGCCGGTAATTTGGAATTTTAGGACTCAGATGGTGGATGTGATGGAAGCCGATATTGCCCGTGAACCACTGCAGTACTTTAGGAAGCTGGTAATATGAAGCGCCCTCGAAAGCCGAAGCCACATATTCCCATTCCGGGTGACGCTCCCAATACGATGATTCGAACTGATGCTGCACATAGAACATCCAGATGCCAGCCATGCCACCAAACCAGATGATCGGCAGCTGGATCATCAGATAAGTTTGGAATCCGCCCATCAGCAGGCTAAGACCGGCAGCCATAACCACGATCCCGATATTCGTCCAGACCACGCTCATCGTCTCGCGTTTGCCAAACTTAGGCATCACCAGGCGGTGCTTGATCAGGAACATGAATAACGGACCCAGGCCAAACATGATCAGCGGGTGGCGGAACAACCGGTAACCCAAACGCATGATCGGGGATAACTTGAGATATTCCTCAACTGTTAACGTGGTGACGTCACCCACACCGCGTTTGTCCAGGTCGCCGCTGGTGGCGTGGTGTATCGCATGCGATTTCCACCACTGCTCGCCCGGGGTAAATACCAGAATCCCCAGCCAGAAACCCAGAGTGCGGTTGCCTTTCGTGGTCGGCAAAAATGAATTGTGACCGCAATCATGGAAGAAGATGAAGATGCGCACCATAAACCCTGCCGTTGGAACGGCCAGCAGCAGGGTCAACCAATACCCCACCTGCAGGCTGAAATACATCGCAGCCCAGCCGGCGGCGAACAACAACAGCGAGATGATCAACTGGCGCACTGCCACCCGTGAATCCGCTTTGGAGAACGGCGCAACAACCCCCTTTAAATCCTTCATCGAAGGTAATTCGCTTAATTTTATCTGATTGGTCATTTTTCACCTCATACACAAGTTTAACGGAGGCGAGAAATTTGTCCATGTGACCTGAGTCACGGTCGAAGTCCTATTTTGACTATACCTTGTCACGCCAAACGAGGGTTTGATAGCCGGTATGTAGGATTACCTCCCCCGGCTCAAACCCGTTTGTGCCTGTGACCAACTGCTAGCTTAATCCGCGGTCAACAGCGCTGGTTCTTTCATTCCCAATATCAGGACCGAGCCCACTACCAGAAAAACGCCTGCCAGCAGCAACGCCGGGGTAAACGCCCCATTATTGGAACGCATCGCTTCCATAATATAGACAAAAACCACCGAGATCTGCCCGAATAACTGGATCAGGCCATTGGAGGTGCCTTCCGGCGTCGGGTAGGTTATCTCGGATGCATATTGCATACCGATGGGAGCGACGCTCACCAGCGTGAAACCCAGCAAGAATGCGGACCCGAACAGCAGCCAGGACGATGTCGCAAATGTGACGCCCAACAAGGCCGGAATGGCAGCCACAAATCCCGCCAGGATAAACGGCTGACGTTTGTGCAGCCGGTCAGAGATTGGCGGCAGGATCACTGCTCCGAAAATTCCGCCCACCACGAGTAAGGCGCCCAATGTGCCAGCATCTGCCGGGGTAAAACCGCGCGGCCGAATAATATTCTCGACCCAGGTGGAAATGCCGTTAAAAATGCCCATGGCAACAAAGAATACCGCCAGATACAGCCAGAATTCGCGCACTTTGAGTGCGTGTTTCAAGCCATCCAGTGATAGCGCCCGCGCCTCTTCGCCTGGCTCGCACGGCGGAGTGGCAGGTTTCTCGCGCGCCAATAGTACAAACAATAGCGCTGTGATCGCGGCAACCGCGCCGTAATAGAGTTGGATGGTCGGCAGCGGCAAACTTTCGATCAGAATGGGAGTCAAAACCATTCCCAAGGCAGTGCCAACCAAATTAGCCAGGGTCACCAGTCCCACAGCGGTCGCCCGTTCCTCGATGCTGAACCACTGCGCCGGCAGCTTGGTCCAGGCATTGAGCAGGAAAGGTTGTGCAACCGCAATCCCGATGGTGCTGATCAACACCAGGTTGTAGTCCGCTCCCGCCAGACCGCGCACTATTCCAAAAATCCCCATCAAGCCAGCGCCAATGCTCACCGTCAGCTTAAAACCGTAGGTGTCGATTGCCCAGGAGACCGGGATGGACAGCGGGATAAATGCCAGCATGAAGGTCATAGCCAACAACCCAATTTTCAGGTCATCCACCCCGTAAAATTGGGCTGCCGGTCCGGTCACCGGCGCATAAGAAATCCATAGTGTCTGCATTGTCAGGTTGATCAACATAAACACAGCCAGCACGACCCATCGATAGGCATAAACACGGTAAGTTTTTTCAGGCATTGTGAACTCCAACGAAAGATTCACAGGGTATAACCCTGATCCTGCGCTTCAGGTATGGAAGAAAGTCTTCAATTGAGACAATTGCCATCCGGTCGGCTTTCCAAACCCTGCTACAAACCGGAACCCAAAGGTGTGTCTATTCTATAATAGAATCACACTTACTCACCCTTTAATCTCCCAGAAAGAAATACCCATGCCGGGAATCCTGTTCGCAACCGTTGCCGCCATTGCCACCGGTGGAGCTATCTCGCTCGGGACGCTCCAGTAACTTCAGAAATGGAATTATTTCTAGAAATAAATAGAACTGGCTTGCTGAAAACAATCCAGTTCTTGATTATTCTTGTGTGCTGAAGAGAATACCGATATAGTTTAGAAAGCCGATTCTGGCTTCCACACCTTCCAGACTTTACCAGCCAGTTCGGGACTCGGTGTGAGGGTTGGTCTGCCAGGCTGCCAACCTGAGGGGGTCACCTCGCCGGTGGCGGCAACATATTGGAAGGCCTTAACCTGACGAATTAATTCTGCCACGTTGCGACCGACTTCGGGAGTTAATACTTCCATCCCCCGGATGACGAAATCCGGATCAATGATGAACCGCCCGCGAATATCCACCCCGGCATCCTCATCGTATACCCCGTAGATCGTACCTACCCGCCCACCCTGATCTGATAGCATGGGATAAGGCACGCCGCCTTCCACCATTTTTGACAGTTCTTCTTCCTGCCAGATTTTGTGAGAAAAGCGGCTGTCTGTACTGATTGCCAGGACTTCTATGCCCATGGATTGCAATTCTTTATATTTGACGGCAACTGCCGACAATTCAGTCGGTCAAACAAAGGTGAAATCACCCGGGTAGAAACAAACTACAATCCACTTCCCCTTGTAATCCGATAATTTGATATTCTTGAACCCGCTGCCAATGAGTGCGGTCAATTCAAAGTCTGGTGCAGGTTTCCCAACGCGTGCTTGCATTTTGATAACCTCCTTGTGGTTGATGGCGGTACCGGCGGTCGACTCAGCCTTTTGCATCAAAGGCCCGGCAGTCGGAGTGACACAACTTACTTTTTCTGGCATCTACGACCTCTATTCATCGGTTTTCTTCTG
>DATMXL010000066.1:0-13477 GCA_035561555.1 Bellilinea sp. | reverse complement strand
ATCCACACAGTGCTATAAATCTAAATTCGCTGGTAACGATTGGTTCGTTTTTAGATGCTTGCATCTCAAGCTTGATTCTTGTACAATTTTTATGGAATTGGTGTATGATTCCTGTCCCTGGGCAAAATTGTTTGCTTGGCGTCGACCAACAACGAGAAAGGAAACCTAGCCATGGACGTCATTAAGGTCAAAGCAAACTCTCGTACAGCCGCAGTAGCCGGGGCAATCGCAGGGGTGATGCGCGAGCACAAGCACGCTGAAGTACAGGCGATCGGTGCGGGCGCGGTGAACCAGGCCGTCAAGGCGCTGGTTTTGGCCAGGGGTTACCTGGCTGAGGATGGCATCCCGGTAATTTGCATCCCCGAATTCGTCGATGTGGATATCGATGGAAAAATACGCACGGCTATTAAATTGACCGTGGAACCGCGGTGATTGGTATTGTTGATTGGGTAGATTGATTAAACAAACGCTGATCTGAGCCTAATCGGTCGCCATTTTTACTTCTTCGGCAGAGAAAATCACTTCTTCCTTGCCGGTTAGCTTTTCTTGTACCTTGGCCATAATCAAGTCGCAATGGCGGGGGTGCGCAACAAAGTCCAGATCGTCAGCCGGGACGGTTAAAACCGGGCACAATGCGAAGTTGTTGATCCACTGTTCGTATAACTTGTTTAGCTGGTCGAGATATTCGGTTGGAATTTTGCGCTCGTAATCGCGGTCCCGCAGACTGATACGCCGCTGTAGGGTAGGTGCGGTGGCTCGCAAGTAGATGACCAGATCTGGTGGGGGAATGAAATCAGACACGGTCAAATACAATGCGCGGTATGTCTCGTAATCCCTCTCATTGAGATTACCCTGCACATATAGGTTGTGCGCAAAGACTTCGGCATCTTCGTAAATGCTGCGGTCCTGGATTACGGAGCCGCTGAAAGATAAAATGCGCTGGTGAATGCGCAGACGGTGGGTTAAAAAGAAAACCTGCGAGTGAAAACTCCAGGCGTTCATATCTTTATAAAAATCGGCAATGTAAGGGTTTTCAGTGACCGGCTCGTAGAATGGCTCCCACCCCATTTTTTCGCATAATAGATGTACCAGGGTAGATTTACCCACGCCAATATTGCCGGCAACCGCGATAAATTTTTTCATCCCACCCCCATTATTGAGAGAGTTTACCAGCCAATTCCAGGTCGATAACTTCTTTAAACACTTCGTATGGCTGTGCACCAATTAATGCCACGCCATTGACAAAAAAGGTGGGGGTAGATTGAATGCCAATGCTAGAGGCGTAATCAAAATCGGCCGTGATCTCCGACTCATAACGATTTTCATCCAGGCACTGCTGGAAGGAACTCATATCCATTTTCAATGAGGATGCATAGCTCTGGTAAGCGCCTTCGCCAAATCCTTCACTGCCGCTTAATAGCAGGTTGTGGAACTCCCAATATTTATCTTGCTCATTGGAGCATTCGGCAGCGTTGGCAGCAGAGGCTGCCTCCGGGTGAATACTGTAAAGTGGAAAATCGCGATACACCAACCGGATTTGGGTGGGATATTCTACCACCAGCTTTTTCCAGACTTCGTTGTGCCATCGCTGGCAGTAGGGGCATTGAAAATCGCTGAATTCAATAATAGTAATGGGCGCGTCTGCCGGACCGTACGCCGGATCGCCATCTTCCGGCACGGGATAACGCTTGACCTGTTTTATTTCACCTTCCGCGCCTGTCAGGTCAGTTTCATTTGTGTTTGCCTGGCTGGCCTGACCTTCCGCAGGTTTGACAGCTGCCTGCAGCGTTTCCAACTGAGACTTGACCTCAGCCAACTCTATGCGCGTCGCGGTTAGTGGTTTCCCCCAAAGGAAGAATCCTACCCCCAATCCGAGGGCAAAAAATAAAACCAAACCGCCGACCAGCATCAGCGGGCGCCAGTTTAGCCGGGGTCGAACCCTTTGTCTGGTTTCTGGAGGCTTAATCGGAGTGGGAATATCTTCTATCATAGGCAAATTATATCATGCAGACAAGTAGAGCCGGTTGGAAGAAGGATGGTTTATTAGGTAACAAAACAGGACAGCCAAAAGCTGTCCTGTCGGGTGAAACGAAAGAGTGAACTATGCAGTCTGGACAGCGCTGGTCGGGCAAACGTCCGCGCAGGAACCGCAATCCTGGCATTTGGAAGCATCGACCACATACAGACCATTCACCTCGGCGATCGCGCTTTCAGGACATTCGGGTTCACAGGCACCGCATTGGATGCAATCATCGGTAATTACGTAAGACATGCTGATAATCCTTTCCCACTTGCTTTAGCAGGGATTGAAATGGAGCCAATTTACAAGGGATAGAATATCACACAAGGTTCGGGTGTTAGATTGTCGATTGTCACCAAATCTGGCAAATAATGTCACCGAGAATCAGTGCAGCGCTGCTGAGACGATTGCCGGCGGCGCCATCGGGTACAATTCAGTCATGGAACCAACAAACGGCTCGCGTAGCAAAGCAGAATCCCGGATGTCCAACTTTGGGGGAAAGAACTTTCGATTTTATGCTTCTGCGTTGACCATGCTGCTGTTGATTCTGGTCCCTTTTGGGCTGTATGCTGCACTTAATCACGGAAACGACATCCTGGCAGGCATACTCTTCGCGGTCATCGCCGGTTGCATGCTCGTGATGCTGTTCGTGGCTTAGTTCGGTGTTGTCGAATCTCCCGCAGCACCGCAAGCATATTCTGGCAAAATTCCCTTAGCGGGTGAGCGTGGCGCGCACCACAAAGCGGTCAACGGCGCCAAAACGATATTTGTAGTCCTCATTGCCGCGCATAAAATCGAATTCTGTGCGCTGATGTTCGATCGACCACTGCAGCAGATAACCCAACAGCACCCAACCGGGTGAGTATTCCATGAACCGGCGGTCGAAACCGGAGTTATAGACCCACACCCGATTGAGATAGTCAAACATGAGATAACCGGCAGCTTTTTGACCGCCGACCTCCATGAATGCCATCAGCAGGCAGTCCTCTTCGAAGGCGCAGCGGATGATTTCATGCATTTCCTGACGCATCTCGGGGATCAGGAAAGTCGCCTTTTCTTCGTCTTGCTGCATCAGGTTCAGGAAGGCTTCAGTCTCAGCCTCCAGCGTATTATCGTCGGTGACGATGTACCAGCGTGCTGGAACTTCCGCGGTTTCAGCGCGCCGCATCTTGCGACGGATCTCGTGACGCTGTTTTTTGTCGATGGAGGACAAATACATTTCCCAATCACCGGGAAGCGGAATGTAAGGCGAGTGCTGCAGCTGTTCCTGGTGGTAGGTCAGTCCATGGCGCTGCGCAGCTGCTTCGAGCGCCGCCAGCGAAGGGGAGGAATCCAGCAGGTTGTACAGATCAAGCGTCTGCCAGGCCGGGCGGTCCGGCAGTAAAAGGAAAGGAAGGAGTGCGTCGAGAAAGGCAGTCAGGTCTGCCGGACGCACGATCAGGTCCAGGTAATCGGAAATTTCGATGCTGCCGAGCAGCATGAGCGCTGAATGACCGTTATGATCAGTGGTAAAGAACAACGGGGCAATGCCAATCAATCGCCCATCCTGCCGCGCGGAAACCACAGCCAATTCGGCGTCTGGCCATTCACCGCCGCCGCGGTGCACCCACCAGGCTTCGAGATAGTCATAGCGCAAAAAAGGAACGTGGCTGACGCTTTCTTCCAGCAGCGCGTTCCATTCGTCGCGGAGGGTTTCAGGGAAGGTTGTGTGGTAAGTGAGATCCATGATGTTCACGGGGCAGATTATACCTCAGCCGTGAAGCCCCGCAAAATCCTAACCAGAATGCCGGATATTGAGTACTTCGCCGTCCTGCACGATGTACTCTTTTCCTTCCAGCCTTAATTTCCCCTTACCGCGCGCTTCGCTCAAGCCGCCAAGTGTCACCAGATCGTCATAGGTGACCACTTCAGCGCGGATGAAGCCTTTTTGCAGGTCGGTGTGAATCTCTCCAGCGGCTTCGGGTGCCGTAGCCCCCCGTCTCACCGTCCAGGCGCGCACCTCATCCGGTCCAACCGTAAAGAAGGACTGCAGCCCCAGCAGGTCATACGACAGCCGAATCATGCGGTTCAGGCTGGGTTCCTCAATGCCGTATTCTTCCATAAATAACTGCGCGTCTTCTGCCGGCAGTTGGGCAATATCCATCTCCAGCTTGCCTTGCAAAGCCACCAGTTGGCTGTGCTTGTGTGGATAGTCAATCTCCGGCGCAGTTTGACCTTCCGCCAGATTGAAAACGACCAGGACCGGCTTGCGGCTGAGAAAACCGAAACCGGAAAGCATTTTGTCTTCTTCAGCCGATATTTCAATATCACGCAGCGGGATTTCCTCGTTCAGGGCAGCCTGCAGGCACTCGAAAAGTACAATTTCACGCTCGATGATCGTCCGGTCTCGTCCGCCGCCTTTTTTTCGTTCCTCCGCCAGACGTTCCAACTTGCGTTCTGCCGCAATCAGGTCGTTGAGTACGAATTCACTGTCCATGGCAGCCAGGTCGCGGGTGGGGTTGACATCTCCCTGGGGGTGCGGCACGTTATCATCCTCGAAGCAGCGCACCACATGGATAAATCCTTCCATTTGGGTCAACTGGTTCAGCAGTGTCCCGGCGATGCCGCTCTTGCTGGCGGAGCCATCCAAACCAGCGATATCGGCATAGGTCACTTTGGCATAAATGGTCTTCTTCGGGTTGAACATGCGCGAAAGCACATCCACCCGCGGGTCGGGAACTTCAACCACCGCGGTATGCACCTCGATCTTACCGGTGGCGCCGGTTGGCTGGGTGGCGCGGGTGAGCGCATTGAATAGTGTGGTTTTTCCGGATTGCGGCAGGCCGATAATTCCAAGGCGCATGGGGCTGAATACCTTGACCCTTCAGGTTATTTTGCGATATACTCATCAATACACGCGCCGAAGTGGCGGAACAGGCAGACGCGCACGACTCAAAATCGTGTACCCTCCGGGTATGTGGGTTCGATTCCCACCTTCGGCACCAAAATTATAACACGCCCCCCTTTACAGGCGGGGCGCAGTGTTTCCCAACCCTTCCTCGCCGTGGTAGAATCAAACTGAAATTATCAGGTACTAACGGAGGCTGGATGGAGCAGGAAACAGGTTCTTTTAATATCAAAAAAGGGCTGGCACAAATGTTAAAAGGCGGCGTGATCATGGACGTGGTCACCGCCGATCATGCCAAAATTGCCGAGGATGCCGGCGCTTGCGCTGTGATGGCGCTCGAACGCGTCCCCGCCGACATCCGCGCTCAGGGCGGCGTGGCGCGTATGAGCGACCCTGAACTGATTGTTAAAATCATGGATGCGGTCACCATCCCGGTGATGGCTAAAGCCCGCATTGGACATTTCGTCGAGGCGCAGATTCTCGAAGCCCTCGGTGTGGATTACATTGACGAATCCGAGGTGCTCACACCCGCAGACGAGGAGCACCACATCTACAAACACGCCTTCAAGGTGCCCTTTGTGTGCGGCTGCCGTAACCTTGGCGAAGCCCTG
Organism: Bellilinea sp.; assembly: GCA_035561555.1. Lineage (GTDB taxonomy): Bacteria > Chloroflexota > Anaerolineae > Anaerolineales > Anaerolineaceae > Bellilinea. The sequence goes on along the minus strand of DATMXL010000066.1, from coordinate 7,959 downwards.
CGCCGTATCGGCGAAGGCGCTGCCATGATGCGCACCAAAGGCGAAGCCGGCACCGGTGACGTGGTCGAGGCAGTGCGCCACGCCCGCAGCGTGCTGGGCGACATTCGCCGCCTGCAGAATCTGCCGGACGAAGAGGTGATGGCTTTTGCCAAAGACATCGGCGCACCATACGAACTGGTGCTGGAAACCCGCCAGCTTGGGCGCTTACCAGTGGTCAACTTTGCCGCGGGCGGCATTGCCACCCCGGCTGACGCAGCCCTGATGATGCAGCTTGGCGTAGACGGCGTTTTCGTCGGCTCCGGCATTTTTAAATCCGGTAATCCGGCCAAACGCGCCGCCGCCATCGTCAAAGCTACCACTCATTATAACGACCCCAAAATTCTGGCCGAAATCAGCCGCAATCTGGGCGAGCCCATGGTTGGACGGCAGGTATCTGAACTGCCCGAAGGCGAGCTGTTAGCCGGACGCGGGTGGTAACCGAGACCTGAATGAAGATCGGCGTACTGGCCCTGCAGGGCGATTTTATCGAACATCAAAAAATGTTGGAGCATCTTGGTGTCAAGGTGATTCAGGTGCGCCTGCCGCAGCATTTACAGGATCTGGATGGGTTGATCATCCCCGGCGGCGAATCGACCACCATTGGCAAACTGGCGGTTGAGTACGGATTGATGGAACCGCTGCGCACCTTTGCCCAGGACCATGCGGTCTGGGGCACCTGCGCTGGCGCAATTTTCCTGGCGCGTAACATCGGCCGCGATCAACCGCTGCTGGGTGTGATGGACATCACCGTGGAACGCAATGCCTTTGGCCGTCAGGTAGATAGTTTTGCCACCGATCTGGATGTACCGGTGTTAAATGAAGTGGATCCAAATGAACGCCCGTTCCGCGCTGTGTTCATTCGTGCGCCCAAGATTGCTAAAGCCAATGGCACCACCCGCACGCTGGCTAAACTAGCCGATGGGACGATCGTAGCCGTGCGCCAAAACCGCTGGCTGGCAACCTCCTTCCACCCTGAATTAACCCATGACGACCGCTTCCACCGTTACTTTATGGAGATGGCACGATAGACGCCCGACCGCTAGCCTGGCATGATCTGATCACCCTCTACCGGCACCGCAATCAAGTGCAGTGCCTGGATACGGCTGTTGCCTTGACGCGCGGCAACCCGGTCGGCGCCTGGGCCGTGTTGGACAATTTGCGCCTGGAATACGGCAGCTATACCAACGTGCTGCGTCAGAATGACAACCAGCCTACCCTGATTGGACAGATGCATTACACCCCAGGTGAGCGTGCCGCCCGCTTGAACTACGTCACCCCCGAACGCGGACTCGATTCACCCGGTTTGGCGGCTCTCCTGGAGAGCCTGGCCTGGACGGCTGGCGAACGCGGCGCCTGTTCGCTGTTGGCGGAAGTCGAAGAGAGCAGCCCCGCCTTTGAGGTGCTGCGCCGGGTCGGCTTCAGTGTTTACGGCTGGCAGCGCGTTTGGAAAATTAACGAGCAGATCCCCAGCGGCACTATTCCCAATGTCTGGGAAGCCGCCAATGATCTGGACGGCTTACCCATTCGCGCGCTATACCAGGCGCTGGTCCCCCCGCTCGTCCAGGGTGCTGACCCGATGGTGGAGCGAGCCCTGACCGGACTGGTATACGAACAAACTGGCGAACTGCTGGCCTACATCGAGCCAACCTATGGACCGCGCGGTATCTACCTGCAGCCGCTCATCCACCCGGCGGTGGATGACGTTTTGCGTCTGGTCCGTTCCTTCCTGGGGTCTTTGTCCTTCCACTTGGGACGTCCGGTCTACCTCTCGATTCGTTCCTACCAGGCCTGGCTGGAAAATGCCCTTTCCGAACTGGACGTGGAAGTGAGCGAACGCCAGGCGCTGCTGGTCAAACATCTGGTCATTCAACAACGCTCCCCGGCATTTGCTGCCGCCCGCAATGGCTCCTTTGAAAATCGCCAGCCCGCCATGATTTCCTCACCCAATGGCGACCAACCCCTGCCATTGGTGCCAACCAACTTTAAACGCAGTAGGTCAGGTAATTAAGGTATCTAACCTGGCTATTGCACCCATAATAGAGATTATGACTCAACGAAGAATAACTGACGATCTACAAGCGCTTCTCAATGTGCTGCCTACCCGCATCACCAAAGCTGTGATTCAGGCGGATGACAGCGATAACCTGTTGGAAATTGTGCTCGACCTTGGCCGTGTGCCGGTCGCGCGTTTTGTCAATCGCGAGGTGGTCCTCAGCGAAATTGAAACCACCCATGATGACATCGATGCCGTGGTGAACAACATCGGCGAATTCGACGCTGACAACCGTGCCGGCCTCGAGCGCACTTTGCACCGTATTTCCGCCATTCGCAACCGTCACGCCCGCATTGTCGGTCTTACTTGCCGCGTCGGTCGCGCTGTCTACGGCACCATTGATATCATTGAAGATCTGCTGGCAACCGGTCAGAGCATCCTGCTGTTAGGTCGCCCCGGCATCGGCAAAACTACCATGCTGCGCGAGTCAGCTCGTATTTTAGCCGAGGACAAACGTGTCATTATTGTCGACACCTCCAACGAAATCGGCGGTGACGGCGATGTACCGCATCCCGCGGTTGGTCGCGCCCGCCGCATGCAGGTTGCCAAACCCTCGCTGCAGCACGAGGTGATGATCGAAGCGGTGGAGAACCATAACCCCGAGGTCATCATCATCGATGAGATCGGCCGCGAGTTGGAAGCCCTGGCTGCCCGCACCATTGCTGAACGCGGGGTGCAGTTGGTGGCTACCGCCCACGGACGCACGCTGGATAACCTGCTGCTCAACCCTACCCTTTCCGACCTGGTAGGCGGCATCGAGTCGGTGACCCTTTCCGATGAAGAAGCGCGCCGCCGCGGTACGCAGAAAACCGTGCTGGAGCGCCGCTCGCCGCCGACCTTTGACGTACTCATCGAAATCGAAGAACGCGACCGGCTACACGTCCATGCCGACGTCTCCGCTGCCGTCGACGCCCTGGTTCGCGGCTATCCGCCTGCACCGGAAGTCCGCTTCCGCAATAAGGATGGCGAGGTGGTCGTCGAAAAGGCTGCAACACCGCCAAACATGCGCCCCACCCCCCAGACTTCGCGCCGCGCTATTGGCAACAATGGTGCCGATAACACCCAGCCGCTCAGCCGTGCAGCTCGTGGCAACCCGACGCCTGCCCAGCCTGAGACCATCAGCCCGCTGGTGCAGGATGCCAACAAGGTGCTGCAACCGGTGCAGATTTACCCATACGGCGTGGCGCGCAACCGCTTGATTCAAGCTGCCCGTCGTTTAGGTGTTCCGGCTGTGGTGGTCGCAAATCTGGAAGAAGCTGAAGTGCTGATGACCCTGCGCACCTATTACCGCTCGCGCCAGCACCCCATTGTGGAAGCTGAAGCCCGCAGCATGCCCATTTACGTTTTACGTGCCAACACCATCAACCAGATGGAGCAATCGCTGGCGGAATTGTTCAACCTGGCAATCGAAAGCGGCCCATCCGAGTGGGATATCATTGCCGCCCAAACCCAGGTTGCCATCCAAAACGTGCTCAATGGTCAGCGGTTTATTGACCTGCCGCCAGCTGCCGCCGGTATCCGCCGTCTGCAGCATGAAATGGCCCGCCAGGCACAATTAATTTCGCACTCTTACGGCAAAGACCCCAACCGACGCGTCCGCATCTTCCGCGAATAGCATCTCACCTCACGTTCAGGAGCAGGCATCCGGTGTTCATCACATTAGAAGGCCCCGAAGGCAGCGGCAAGACATCGCAAATGGCGCCCCTGGCTGAATTTTTAAGTGAAATGGGACATTCGGTCGTCTGCTTGCGCGAGCCAGGCAGCAGCAGCATTGGCGAGCAAATCCGACATGTAATCATGGCGATGAACAACACCGGTATGCATCCACGCACTGAAATCCTCCTCTTTTTGGCATCGCGCGCCCAATTTGTTGAAGAAATTGTCCGCCCCACACTGAATGCCGGCAAATGGGTGCTGTGCGACCGTTACGCCGATTCGACCCTGGCGTACCAGGGTTATGGTCACCAGGTGGATCTGGAAACCTTGCGAAAACTGCTTCATTTTGCCACTGGCGGATTGACGCCTGACCTGACTCTTTTGCTAGACATCGAAACCAACGCCGGACTGCGGCGTAAGCGCAGCGCTGGGGGTGAATGGAACCGGCTGGATGCCTACCCCCCTGAATTTCACCAACGGGTTCGGCAAGGCTACCTTGAATTGGCGCAGTCCGAGCCGCAGCGCTGGTCCGTCATCGATGCCAGCCAGTCGTTGGAAATGGTACAATCCGCCATGCGCCAGGCGATCCTCTCCCGCGTCCATGCTTGAAAATTATTCACTGCAAATTTCAGATTGGAATCTCATGATGCGTAAATATTGGCTCGCTGCCGCTTTGCTTGCTCTACTCATTTTGGCTGCCTGTTCGCCTGCCGCCCCAACTGCCGAATCCTCCGTACCGATGGCCTGCACGCTCCAGAGCGTCTTTGGTGACGAGGTCGATCCGGCTTCGGTCAATTTACCTGAGGTGACCGCCGCTGATTGGTCGCGCGGACCCGAGGACGCCCGCCTGATGCTGGTTGAGTACAGCGATTTCCAATGCCCTTACTGCTCCATCGCAGGACGTTCTCTGCATGAATTCCAGGTCGCCCACCCGGACCAGGTCCGGGTCGTGTTCCGAAATTTCCCGCTGCCCTCCCATGACAAAGCTCCGCTTTCCGCTCAGGCAGCTGAAGCTGCCGGTCTGCAAGGCAAATTCTGGGAGATGCACGACCTGTTGTTTCTCGAAGCCAATTGGGATGCCTGGACCGCCATGTCGGTGGACGATTTCCAGACCTGGGTGATCGAGCAAGCTGGAACGCTGGGACTGGACAATCAAAAATTCACCAAAGATCTGACCTCCGCCACACTGGTGGACAAGGTAAACAAAGGCTATGGCAGCGCCATCGCCAGCGACCTCAACAGCACTCCGTCACTCTTCGTCTTTGTTGACGGTAAACTAACCTTCCTGCCCTCCGATCAGATTCCCTACGATCTGGATACCCTTGAACTCCTGCTGACCCTCTCGGAACTGAAGGAAAAGGAGTTCACAGCCTGCCCGCCCACGGTTGTCGACCCAAATAAGGAATACTCTGCCACCATCAAAACCAGCAAAGGTGATTTCACTGTAGAGTTATTTGCCGATAAAGCCCCTCTGGCGGTGAACAGCTTTGTCTACCTGGCGCAGCAAGGCTGGTTTGACAATGTCAGCTGGCACCGCGTGCTGCCCGATTTCGTCGCCCAAACCGGCGATCCTTCTGGCACCGGCTTTGGCGGTCCAGGATACATTTTTAAGAATGAAACCAGCGACTCGCTTAAATTTGACCGTGCCGGTCTCCTCGCTATGGCCAATTCCGGCGCCGATACCAATGGTTCGCAATTCTTTATTACCTATGCCGAAGCACCCAGTCTGGATGGCGGATATACCATCTTCGGTGAAGTCACCAGCGGTATGGATGTTGTAGAGAAGTTGACCCCGCGCAACCCAGCCGAGGAGGGTGAATTGCCGGTTGGGGATACCATCCTTTCAGTCAGCATTGAGGTCAAATAGATTGAATACAGTGGAGGCACCTGCTTCCCCGGTCTGGCGCAGCTGGCTGTTGTTGATCCTCAGCGGCGGCGGAGTTTTGATGTCCTTCGTTGGCGCAGGACTGCTCTTTGCCGGCGGCAGCTTTGGACTGGCCAGCACAACCATCCCGGGCATTCAGGCAGTGACCGTGTTCAACCTGGCCTGGGCGGTACTGCTGGTGGGTTTCCTCTCCCTTCCGGGGGTCGTCTTTTCGCTGCTTGAGATTCGCGGTAAACCTATCCGTTGGCAGCCAAACCCGAAGTACTTTTACCTGGCTAGCGCCGGGCTGCTGGTCTGGGGCTTATTGGTTTTCCTGTTCAAGCCGGCAGAAACCTCATCCTTCGCCTGGCTCCTTTTACCCCCGCTGGTTCTGGCTGTGACCTTGCTGCCATTGTGGTGGTATATTGAAATTGGACGTCGTGGGCTGTCCCTGACCTCGCCTGCCCAGGGATGGGGTGTTATCAGCTTCAGCCTGATGGTTACAGTACCGGTCATTCTGGTGCTGGAACTGGTAGTACTTGGCGTGGCATTGCTGATTGCCGGCGTCTATATCAGTTCGCAGCCGGAATTCGCCAGTCAGTTGGCGGAGCTGCAGCGCATGCTGGCCAATGAAAACGTAGATCCGCTAGTTATTGTGGATTTGTTTGGTGGGCTGGCTCAACGGCCGAGTGTAATCTTCGGCCTGCTGGTCTTGGCGGCTGGCGTAGTCCCACTGATCGAAGAAATGTTCAAACCGCTGGCAGTCTGGCTGCTGGCTGGTGACCGGCTCACCCCGGCGCAGGGTTTTTATGCCGGCATGTTGAGCGGCGCCTGTTTTGCTCTGTGGGAAAATCTGACCGCTTTGAGCGCCGCCGGCGACGGCAGCGGTACTACCATTGTTTTCGCTCGGGTCGGTACAGGCTTGCTGCACATTGTCACTGCGGGTCTGGTGAGTTGGGGCATGACTTCATTCTGGCAGTCGCGCCGTTATTGGCGACGGATGGTCGGCATGTACATCCTGGCTGTGACCATGCATGGTCTTTGGAACGCCAGTGGGGTACTAACAGGCGTGGCTCCCATGCTGCAGTTCCCGTTAGAGGCTGCCCCGCTGACACAGGCTGTCGAGACTGGCGGGATGGTTGTTTTGGTCCTCCTGGTGTTCGTGCAACTTGGTCTGCTGTTGTTCGCCAACGCCCGGCTGCGTTCGAAGCCTGCCGCGGTTGAGGTGCAGCCAGTTCAAGGATCAAGACATGAGGAAATTAGCGTCAACCCCGCAGATTCCGGCAATCCTATTTTGTCCGATGAAGACAAAACTGTTCCGGAACCAAATGAATCAGAGGATTAGTTCTTCCGGGTTAAAGCGGACTCCGGTGAAAAACGTTGTACACCAGGGGCAAATGCGATCTCAATGAGCGACCAGAAGATGAATGCTGAAAGTTCCGATGACACGCTGGAAAAGGAAGCAGCCCGCAAGAAACGCAACCGGGTCCAGCGTCTCATCCATTGGCTCATCAAAACCTTGACCAACACTATTTTTATCGGGGTTGAAAATCTACCGCGGGTAGGCGGCGTGATCGTGGCGACCAACCACGTCAGCCGTCTGGACATCCCGGTTTTATTCGTCAACCCCGCGCGTCCTGACATCACAGCCCTGGTAGCCAATAAGTACTTGAACTATCCGTGGTTTCGCTGGATAGCAGAAGCAGCCGGCGCTATTTGGCTGGATCGAAGCCAGGCTGATTTTGCGGCTTTTAGTCAATCCATGGAAGTTCTGCGCAGCGGCAAAGCGCTGGGAATCGCGCCGGAAGGCACCCGCAGTACAACCCACGCACTGATCGAAGGCAAAGCCGGCACGGTTTTGCTGGCGCAGCGTTCCGGTCTGCCGGTGGTTCCAGTTGGCATCGCGGGTTCGGATACCGCCACCCCTAAAATGCTCACCTTCGGCAAACCGACCATCACCGTCGTCTTTGGTAAGCCGCTGACTCTGCCGCCAGTGCCGCGCGAAAATCGCGCTGAGATCATGCAGCAGCAAACCGATGAGATCATGTGCCGTATTGCGGCGCTGTTGCCCGAATCCTATCGCGGCGTGTATGCCAATCACCTCCGCACATTGGAGTTGTTAGCTAACCCGGAACTTTACCGCTAATCTTCGCCGGTCTTCCGCCAGGCTTGGTACAGCCCCAGCCGCCCGCCTTCCCCGTCTGACTCAAACTCGCTTTCGACTGCGAAACCCGCCTGTGCTGCCAGCTCAGCCAATTCCTCGCGGCTGAACAGATGCACGTAGCGCAGTCCCACCTGTTCGGGCTGACCGGGTAATGCGTAACGCCAATCCAGCAGGGTGTCGCCA
>DATMXL010000065.1:0-3061 GCA_035561555.1 Bellilinea sp. | reverse complement strand
CAAATTCGCTCAAAATGGCTGCGCCAGCCGGGGTGACGGAGATCAGCAAGGTGCGGCGGTCGGTCGGACTGCGGCGGCGGATGACCAGCGCGCGTTCTTCGAGACGGTTGAGGATGCCGGTAATGGTGGGCATCACCTGGTGGGTGGCTTCTGCCAGGGCAGTGACCGTGATGGAGTTCTGGCAGTTGTCGATGGTCTTCATCACGGCGTATTGCGGCGAGGTCAGGTTATAGACTGCCAGCGCGGCCTGCATTTGCCGGCGTGCCAGAAGACTGAGCTGGTAGGACAGCTCGTAAAATTCGCTGATGTCAGGGTCCAGGGCAGGGGGATCGAGCGGTGGAGCGTAGGCGGTCATTCAGTCCTCGTGATAATTCTTAGCAAGGCTAAATATTAGTGATGCTAATTATAATTACTTCAGAGGAGGTGTCAAGGAGTGGGGAGTGACCAGTCTCAATTGGTGAATTTGACCTGCTGTGAGCCACACATCTTTTGTTACAATAGGCGCAATAATCACTCAAAGGCGCACAATGATGAATAATCTCTTCCTGGATAACCGTTTGACCGCCTGGGCAACGGGGCTGGGTTTTGGCATAGGTCTATATTTGGTGCTGATGCTATTGCGCGGTTTGTGCCGGCGCCACATCAAAACCCTGGCTGAACGCGGGACAGTGCGCGGCGCAGCTTTGGTGCAGCGCCTGTTGAGCGATCTGAACGGCATCTTTATCCTGGCAGTGGCGCTGTGGCTGGGTTCCCGCTGGTTGGTCCTGTCTGAAGGCGCCCAAACCACTATGCGTATAGCCGTATTACTGGTGGTGCTGTTTCAGGTAGGGCTGTGGAGTGTGGGGGTGGTTGACCATGTGATCGCCCGGCGCATCCGGCGGGAAGCTCAGGAGGATGCCGGGCACAAGACCTCGCTTAATGCGCTGGGGGTGGTGGCGAAAATCGGGGTGTGGACACTGATCATCCTGGTGGGACTGGACAATCTGCCCAATGTCAACGTCACCAGCCTGATCACCGGCCTGGGCATTGGCGGGATTGCCATTGGCCTGGCGGTGCAAAACATTCTGGGGGATCTGTTCTCCTCGCTGACCATCGCGCTGGATAAGCCGTTCGTCATCGGCGACACCATCAATGTGGGAGAGTTTACCGGCTCGGTGGAGCATATCGGGTTGAAGAGCACGCGCGTTCGCGCTCTGTCCGGCGAGCAGCTGATCTTTGCCAACTCGGATTTGCTGTCCAGCCGAATTCGAAATTTTAAGCGCATGGAGCAGCGGCGGGTGGTTTTTCAACTGCGGGTGGAGCTGGACACACCGACGGAAAAATTGGAACGCATTCCGCAGCTGCTGCGCGAGGTGATCGAAGGTCAGGCGGATGCCGCCTTTGACCGGGCACACTTTCAGTCCATCACAGACAGCGGATTGCAGTTCGAAGTGGTGTATTTGATCGCCACGGCAGATTACCCGACCTTTGTGGCGCTGCAAAATGCCATTAATTTAGAGATTCACCGACGGTTTACTGAGGAAGGGATCGTTTTTGCGCGGTTGGTGGGGTACGGGAAGATTTAAAAGTCTTCACCACAGCCCCGCGAGGGGGTGCAACAACCGCGAGGTCACAGCCCCACAAGGTGGCGCAACAACCGCGAGGTCACAGAAAAAATTATAAATCGTCTGGGTCAATGCAGTTCATTCTGTCATGCGAAGGCAAGCATCTCTTAAAGAGGCTAGAGCGAGATCCTTCGCCTTCGGCTCAGGATGAAAACGGGGAAGGGGGAAGGCGTGATCCTTCGCCTACCCTTCGACAAGCTCAGAATGACATCAGAGCTATCGGCTGTGTCAGCCGCATTTATGGCGATCGATGATCGCCGCTACAATGTGAACCGCGGCAGGTTAATCGTCCAAATGCAGCATCACCGCATCCAGAAAGGGGCCGGTGCGCGGGGGAATTTCATCGGGAAACTCGACCCGCTCGAGGTGGGTGGTCCACTGCACCAGGCGGGTGGCGGCTTGCCCGTCATCATCCCCAGCCTTCTCCAGCGTGAAATAGCGGGTGAAATCGGTAACCAGCAAAATTCGCCGGTCGGGACGGTACACAAGCGCTGAATAATACGCCTCGCCGGCGACCTTTGGCTCGGGCAGGGTGATCAGCGCCACATAGGTGCGCGGGAAGGGCTCGCTGAACACATAATTCAAACCAAACGGCCGTTCCCGACGGTGAATGGGGATTTTCTCAGCTGCGGCATCCCAGTAAAAATTGAGGAATTTGGTGCCGTCGCGGTCCAGGAATTGCCATAAACCACCCGGCGCACCGTGGAACACCTCCGGCAGGGTCTGATCGGTGAAAACTTTCGAATGGGTAAGGGGATTTTCTTCCATGGCTACCTCCTAGGCTACCGCTAAGAAAACATTGACCTTCAACCAGCTGGCAATCGCGGGGGTGGGGAGCTGAGGCGGGTGATACACACTCCAGGCCAGGGCTTCGGCAAAATACTCGGCGCTGGCGCGATTGCCATACCCGCCGCCGGCTGCTGCCGACCATTGATTCACTGTTGGTATGCTGCAAGACCCATTCGAGAAACGCAGACCACGCGGCAGGCCGCCCAGGGCGCGTACCAGCCGGTCCGCGGGTCCGCCGCCGAAAAAAGTAGCCGGGACGGAGCGGGCAGCCTGAGAATTATCCAGCACGTGTGCCAGCTCGTGCACAATATGCTGACGTGGATTGGGCAGGGCGGGAAAATCAGCGCTCAGCCACACATCCCGCAACGGAAACACCACCGACATGTTGTGCGAGGCATTCCGGCTGACCAGCATCTGAGGAAGCCCACCAATGTGAAAATTCACCGGAGACAGCCAACGCCGCAACCAGGCCAAACCGCCGCCTGGCAGGGCTTCTTCGCTAAAATTCAGCAGATCCTGCGCTGCCAGCAGCAGAATCGACAGCTGAGTCTGGTCGAAGGCAGACGAGGTTTTCCAACCATATTGGGTGAGCAGTTCGGCGGCAGCGGTCATCCTGCGTGAATCATACTGTATTTTATTGAACGCTGACAGCCTGTTCGGGATCATGC